>JADFZS010000240.1 GCA_015232405.1 Magnetococcales bacterium
ATCGCTTAAGACGGGATAGCAATAAAGGGGTGTGGAACGCACCAGCCAATGTTGTTTTGGCCTCAGTGGACAAACCCACCATGAAGGTTGACCACCAGCAACAAGAGAACCTCAATGTACCGTTAGACGGCAAGGCGGTGGATGTTATCCGAGAATTTGTCGGCAGAGGCGCAGTTGTATGGGGAGCCAGAACCCTGGACGGCAACAGCAACGACTATCGCTATATCCAGGTACGCAGAACCCTTATTTTTATTGAACAGTCAATCAAAAACGCTCTCAACCCCTTTGTTTTTGCAGCCAACGACGGCAAAACCTGGAGCAATGTCAGAGCCATGATCTCAAATTTCCTCTCCAACCTCTGGTCCCAAGGAGGGTTGATGGGTAACTCCGCAGGTGAAGCATTTTCAGTTGAGTGCGGTTTGGGTAGCACCATGACAGGGTTGGATATTCTAAATGGCTATATGATCGTCAAGGTTGAGTTACAGATGATCCACCCAGCTGAATTCATTGAATTAACCATCAAACAGAAGATGGAAGGTGTGGGTTGAGCAGTGGCCTGAATTCTCGGGATAAAAAATACAAAATAACCGAGACTATTTTTTGGTCAATTATAAATTTTACAAATAGCGACTAAAATATTGAGGTGAGATCATGTCTGGAGACGCACAAGATAATGTATGGCCATTACCAAAATTCTACTTTTCTGTTCAACTGGGAGATGACGATAAGGTCTCCTTCCAGGAGGTTGATGGACTGGATAGCGAGACACAAATAATTGAATATCGCCACGGCAACAGCCCGGTATTCTATCCCATTAAAATGCCGGGACTGGGCAAAGTTGGCAACGTCACCATGAAGAAAGGTATTTTTGTCAACGATACCAAGTTTTGGGATTGGTATAACGAAATAAAGATGAACACCATTGCTCGTCGCACCATTGTCATAAACCTTCTTGATGAAAGTGGTGCACCTAAGATGACCTGGACCCTCAACAACGGTTGGCCGACAAAAATCACCGGAACCGATCTTAAATCAGAGGGTAATGAGGTGGCGGTAGAGTCAGTTGAAATTGCCTATGAAACATTGGTGGTTTCTGCTGCCTGATGACACAAGCTGATGAATATTACCCACCGGGAGCTTTCTATTTTTCCGTCTCGGTTATCGGCTCTGCCACGTTGGTCACGGAATTTCCAGAAATTGATGCCAGCTTTCAGGAGGTATCAGGAATAAATGCTGAATTTGGAATGGAAGAGATAGCTGAGGGAGGAGAGAACCGTTTTGTTCACCGCCTCCCTCAGCGGGTTAAATATTCCAACCTTGTTTTAAAGCGGGGTGTAGTTACCAAAAAGTCCATGTTGACCGCTTGGGTCGATGTAACCATGAGCTGTAATTTTACCAAGATCATCAACCCCCAAAACCTGCTGGTCAGCCTGTTGAACAACCAAGGCAACCCCACACTTGTTTGGGTATTTGTCAACGCCTACCCCATTAAGTGGGAGGTGGGAAACATGAGCTCTAAGGAGAACACCATTTTAACTGAAACCTTGGAGTTTTCTTACAACTATTTTGAACAGATAAATGTAGAAGATATGAGCTCTCTATCTCTTAAACTGAAAACCAGATCAAATTGCTAAAAGGGTGACTGCTCCATGGCTTTGGAAATCAATGAAATAAATATCCAGATGCAGGTTGATGACTCCCCCATGGTTGGGAAAGAAGTTAGGGATGAGAACAGTTTTGATAACAGTGATAGTTATGGGCTTGATGGTGCATTAAACCAGGAAGAGATAATCCAAGAGTGTGTGTTACGGATCATGCGACAGCTAAAGGATATGGGGAGCAGATAGCATGGGAAACCTGGAGAAGATGATCATAATCGCCTATAGTGATGAGAAATTTACATCACAGGTTGGCGACCCTTTTACCGCCTATATAAATCCTGATAAATACTCACACACCTATAAAATAAAATACAACGAAACCCAGGCCCAAGGTAGCAGTGGTGGATCACCGGATTATAACAAAACTCCACCGGATAAAATGAACTTTGAACTGGTGTTCGATGGTACTGGGGTTCTACCCATGCAGGTTGCAGGTAGCAACAGTAACTCTGAAAGCGGTATCGCCAAGCAGATCAAAACCTTTAAGGAGTTGGTTTTTTCCTATAACGGCAACATCCACAGCCCCAACTATCTTATGCTCTCTTGGGGTACGATGCTGTTTAAATGCCGCTTAACATCATTGTCAATATCCTACACCCTGTTTAAACCCGATGGCACACCACTACGAGCCAAAGCCAGCCTGGATTTTATCGGTTATACCGACGAAATCACCCTGGAGCAAAAGGCCCGCTCCAACTCTCCTGACCTCACCCATGTTCGCACTGTTACCGCTGGTGATCTACTGCCGTTGATGTGCCACCGTATTTACGGCAGCAGCCGTCACTATATGGATGTCGCCCGTTATAACGATCTCGACAGTTTTCGGGATCTTGTACCGGGTACGGTGATATATTTCCCACCTTTGCAATCCCAAGCATCATGAGTGCGGTATGCCCTCTTTTGGAATCTGGCAAACTTGTCACCTATAAAATCAAGGTGGATGGGGCCGATATCCAGAGCACCATCGAGGTGGAGTCCATCACGACCAGAATATATGCCAACCGTATTCCCAAAGCCCGATTGGTGCTCTATGACGGCAGCGGAGCCACAGGGGATTTTGAAATCAGCAATATGGAGACCTTCATACCCGGTAAAAAGGTGGATATCAATATCGGCTATGACAGCAAGGAGGAGACGGTCTTTTCCGGTATTATAATTAAACAGGGTATTGAAATTTTTCAAAATCAAGGCTCCAAACTAATTGTTGATATTAGTGATGAGGCACTAAAAATGACCCTGGAGAGGAAAAACGGCTATTTTGCCAAGATAAAAGATGGTGATCTCATTGCTAAATTGATTACCAATAGTGGTCTGCAAAAAGATGTGGATACAACTGACATCGAGCATGAAGAGATAATCCAATATGATGCCAGCGACTGGGACACCATGCTCAGTCGAGCTGAAATCAACAGCCTAATTGCCATTGTTGCCTCGGGCAAGGTCTCTGTAAAAAAACCGGATACCAGCTTGGCTGCTGATCTGGTGGTTAAATATGGAAAATCCATACTAGATCTCAACATTGAGATGGACGCCACCAACCAGTATAAATCATCAACTATCAAGAGCTACTCCTGGGATAGCAAAACCCAGAAAGTTCTCGACTCTCCACCTGAATCTGTCTCATTTACCGATGCAGGAAACATAGATACCGATACATTGGCAAAGGTTCTAGGTGTCAAAGAGATAAAACAGCAGACTGGTGGGTTTCTTGATAAGGGGTCTTTAAAAAGCTGGTCTTCTGGTCAGCTGCTAAAATCAAAACTTGCCCGCATCTGCGGTACGGTTCGTTTTCAAGGCAGCGCAAAAGCTGTTACAGGCAAAACCATAGAACTGGACGGTCTAGGGGAGCGGTTTAACGGAACGGTGTTTATCAGTGGTGTTGAACACACCGTACAAGGTGGGCGTTGGCTAACAAATGTGACTTTTGGTATGAAACCCCAATGGTTCAGCCAGGAGGCCAGCAACATAGCTGCTCCCGGTGCTGCCGGACAGTTGCCACCCATCAAAGGGTTGCAGACCGCCGTGGTAAAAAAGGTGGCAGTCGATGATGCAGGAGAGTACCGGGTACAGATAAAGCTCAACCTGATTCAGGATGATACCGGGGTATGGGCGCGGTTGGGTAGTTTTTACGCATCTGACAAGGTAGGAGCGGTGTTTTTCCCTGAGGTTGATGATGAGGTGATCGTCGGTTTTATGAATCAAGACCCCCGCTATCCCATTATTTTGGGCAGTGTCTACAGCAAAAAACATGCTCCAGCCTATCCCCCAGATGAAAAAAACAACAAAAAAGCCATAGTCACCAGAAGCAAGCTGGAGATTACATTTGATGATAAAGATAAAATTATCGAGATAAACACACCGGGAAAACACACCATCACCATGGATGATAAGGCGACATCCATCACCATACAGGACACGACAAAAAATAAAATTGAGATGTCTAAAAGCGGCATTGTCATGGATAGCCCTGGCAACATAGACATCACTGCCAAAGGCAACATAACCATTGCTGCCGACGGAAATCTGGCAACTTCTGCCAAACTTGATGCCACCATGGAAGGTATGCAAGTAACCCATACTGCCAAAACCAAATTTTCCGCCACTGGTTCTGCAAGTGCCGAATTGACATCTTCGGCTATGGCTACCATTCAAGGGGGGTTGGTCAAGATAAACTGACAACCAATAATTCAATTAAGTTTAAAGGAGAACTTCATGCCACCAGCAGCAAGATTGACCGATTTTCATCAGTGCCCAATGGTCACAGGGATTGTACCCCATGTGGGAGGGCCGGTTATTGGCCCTGGCGCACCGACAGTATTAATCGGAGGTCTGCCAGCAGCCAGAGTGGGCGATATGCTGGTCTGTGTCGGTCCACCAGATAGTATAGCCAAAGGGTCTGCCACGGTTCAAATAATGGGTATGCCCGCTGCCCGTATGGGTGATACCACAGCCCACGGTGGAACCATAGTGTTGGGTATGCCCACAGTGATGATTGGAGGATAGCAGAGCTATGTCTGGTGCAAACCGCTCATTTTTAGGGACTGGTTGGAGCTTTCCTCCCACCTTCTCCCGTCTTAACAATGGGCTGAACATGGTTAGTGACGACCAGGATATCAGGGAGAGTTTGTGGCTGCTTTTTTCCACCTCCCTTGGTGAACGCATACTGCTGCCGGAATATGGTTCACAGATCTGGAAAATGGTCTATCAAAACCTGAACAACACATTAAAACACCAGATAATAGAGTTTATTGAACAGGCCATAATAAGCTGGGAACCTCGTATCAATGTTGATGATATCACCGTGGAGCAGGACAACCATGCCGAGGGGGTTATCCAGATAACCGTGCATTACACAATTATCAATACCAACACTCGCAACAACCTGGTCTATCCCTTCTATATTCTGGAGGGAACGATCCCGGTGAAGGGACCATGAGGGTTTGATCCATGCTTGACAAATCAATACGGTGCACACCGCAAAAAGAGGTTCGTAACAGAGGCATCACCCAGAATGAGAGGGTGTTTACGGCTCTTGGTGGCAGTTATGTTCAGCTTGATGAACGCTCTTTTCCCGATCTGTTGCAATTTGCGGTAGGTTTTGCAAGCTTGGTACGTTTTTATGATACCAGCAACAGAGCTGACGGGGATTGGCTGGATTTTTTTCTCAACGATCCCCCACTCTTTTTTGCCTATGCCAACAGTTTAAATCTGGCCCAGCTAGAGGCTGAATTTCAACTCTGTGTCGATCAAACCATCCAATCCGGTAGCTTTGAGAGCAAATTTAACGGTTTTTCTGGAACATTTAAAATCATTCTCATAATTGCCCGTTGGATGGACAACCTATTGACCGGGCTTGAGACAGTTCACAAAAATGGCCAAATTCGTATTTTATCCCGTCAGATAACCATTGCGGTTCAAAACAGGTTGAGCAAAGAGTTGCAACGGCTGGTTGATCTAGACCTGGGTGCTGGAAAAGCAGTTGCACTCAACAGAGCAGTTGGTCTCAACTATGAAGGTTTTAACGATATCTGGTTGATGAACTGTGTGCGTCCTGCTAGTTCTAGCTATGTTGGTGAAAACAAAAGAGCAAAAATTGATGCTGTTTTAAAAGAGACCCGAACAATTTTTCGCCACTTTCTAGAAGCTGCCAAACAGATACAGGCCAATGGAGCAAAAAATCTAAGCTCTACCCTGGAGGATGGTGGACACAATCCCCATACCGCTCTTTATCTGGCTTTTGCCAAAGAGATGTTTCCTGAGCCACTAAAACAGCTAAATAGCTTTACGGGTCGTTATCTCGATTTTTATTACCAAGATATTTTGCGCCAAAAACCACGAAAAATGGTGGCGGATAGGCTATTTTTAACCTTTATTCTGGAAGAAGACAGCCAAGCTAAAAATCAGGTAGTTCCTAAAAACAGCCGCTTTTTGGCTGGGCAAGATAGCCCGTCTTAAGCGATTCGGCACATTTGAAACATCTATCTGATTGATATCGTTAAAACCAACCCCAAAAGGT
>JADFZS010000241.1 GCA_015232405.1 Magnetococcales bacterium
GACAAGTCGAAAAGCCTAAATCACTCCAAATGGGAGTGCAAATATCATGTGATTTTTATCCCAAAGTGCCGACGACGCACGCTGTACAAGCAGTTACGTCAGTACTTGGGAGATGTGTTTCGAACGTTGGCCCAGCAGAAGGAGAGTCAGATAGAGGAGGGGCATTTGATGCCCGATCACGTACATATGTTGATTTCGATTCCGCCCAAATATGCGGTATCCAATGTTATCGGATATATCAAAGGGAAGAGTGCTATCCACTTGGCTCGGACCTACGGAGAGCGGAAACGGAACTTTGTCGGGCAACATTTTTGGGCACGAGGATATTTTGTTTCAACGGTAGGGCGAGATGAAGAGATGATTCGTGAGTATGTTCGGCACCAGGAACGTGAAGACCAGCGACTTGAGCAGTTGCAACTGAAGTATTGATTTAGCCGCCTTTAGGCGGCCCATGATTTTTTAACAAAAGCCGCTTTGAGCGGCTCACAAACTAAAGCACCCGGCTTTGCCAGGGGATACTTACTCTTGCCTCCTGCTGCAGGGATGCGGCAAACTTAAAGACAACTAATTAAATATATTGACGTTTATATCACTTTCAAGATCGGGGGCAAGAGATGCCAAAAATGGGACAAAGGAATGCCTTGATGATATCATCTGCCAAAACACGTAACTTTCGGTTTTACCGAGATATTTCCCTGTTTGGTAGCCTCTGAGTGCCTCGACCGCAAGCCTTCAACCTAATAGGTTTTTAGACATTTTTTTACCGAATTTGACGGGGCCTTGCCTTCTGCTGAGGGCAAGGTAGTATTTCCCTTTTTTGGGGGGCAATCCAAAACCACACCCTTTTGTAGTGGGTTTTTTTATTGGAGTAGTGAATGAACAAGCAGGAAAGCAACACTCATTTGGTATTAGAATTTCTTGGCACTCTATCCAAAATGGAAAATGAGCGTGCTTGTCTGGACTATACGCTGGATTTTTTCAACCAGATTTCAGGCGCACGGTTACTTGGCTGCATTACGATTTTAGACAATAAACCCAGTGAATTGATTGTAAAAACACTGGGAGATGAATGTGATCATATTAAGGTAGCCGAGCGTCTGTCAACTTTTAATGAAGAGCATCACTTGACTAAATGTGGGACAGGTTTTTTGTTGAGTGTAACCAACCACGGAAACGTATTGGCAAAACTGGAAATAAGTCAGATTGACCAAAAGGAAAATATAAGTGAATACCTGAATATTGCAATAATGATTAAAAGTGTGCTTGGCGTCTGCATTGCAAAAGCCCGATCAGATACGGAGCTTAACCAAAAACAGCAACTGCTTGACGTTAAGCAGCAAGAACTAAAAGAAGCTTTGGACTCAGTCAAAAGAATCAACCGGCACTTTTCCCTCTCACTTGAAGCCGCCAATTCTGGAAGCTGGTCACAAGATTTAATAAGTGGAGAAATAATATGGGATGAAGGTGTGGAACGAATTTTTGGAATTGAGGCTGGCTCTTTTGCCGGGACAGCAATGGAGTGGGAAAAGCTTGTCCACCCTGATGATCTGGAAGGAATAATCGAAGCTATACAAGAAGCAGTAAAAGTGCGCAGCACAATCAACCATGAATATCGTATTGCAAACGGCTCTGATAGTTGGAAGCATATCAATACCTTCGGTAAAATACTCTGTGACGAGAAGAATAATCCCATAAGGATTGTGGGTATCTGTATGGATATGACCGAACGGGTCAAATCTGAAAACGCGATAAAAAAATTGGCGGATCGCTATAAAACAATTCTAACTGCCAGTCAAGATGGTTACTGGATCGTTGACAGTAATGGAAAAATTATTGAAGTAAACGATGCATATGTTCAGGTATCTGGATATTCACGAAAAGAGATTCTATCCATGTCCATTGCTGATCTGGAGCTTTTTGTAAGCGAGTTAGATATTAAAGAACGTCTTAATTTGCTCTCAAGTTCCGGCTGGCACACTTTTATAACAAAACACAGAACAAAATCTGGCAAAATCATTGACATAGAGCTTAGTACCGGTGTGATGGAACATGGCCCTGCTCCCCTCTATTTTGCCTTTTTGAAGGATGCCTCAAGGCGAGTAAAACAAACAAATATTGAACGTTTAAGATCAGAGCGCTTTCACTCCCTGCATCAACTATCCACATTAAAGATTGAAAATATAAACCAAATCACCGACTTCACCTTAAACCACACAGTTGCCCTCACCAACAGCAATATTGGTTTTTTGGGGTTCCTTAATGAAGATGAAACGAAACTTATAGTTCATGTATGGTCCAATAATGCTATGAATGAACAAACAATACATAGCATGCCTTACGAATATCCTTTAGAACAGGCAGGGTTGTGGGGGGATGCTGTCCGCCAACGAAAGACCATTATCTATAATGAGAATTCTAAAGATGTAGAAAAAAAACGCGGTATTCCATACGGACATATAAAAATTGACCGATTAATCACAGTTCCGGCCATATTAGAAAATAAAGTCTTGGCAATCATCTCTGTTGCCAACAAAAAAGAGGATTATGATGCAGACGATGTAAAATATATAGAATTGATATCTTCTGAGATGGTTCGCCACAATCAGGAACAAAAGATTCTGCAAAATTTGACCATTAGTGAAAACCGTTTCCGCAAATCAATTATGGAAGCTCCCTTGCCTGTCATGCTTCATGCTGAGGATGGCGAGGTGCTAATGGTTAACTCCATATGGACCAATATGACCGGCTATATATATGATAATATTGCAACAATTGATAGTTGGTTGGAGCTGGCCTTCAGTTGGAAAGAGGACACTACAGCTGAAAAAAAATATTTTCAATCCATATACAATAGCAATGAGAGCTCCGGTGAGGGGGAATTTGAAATTGTCTCAATATCCGGGCAAAGATTGATTTGGAATTTCAGCTCTTCATCCCTCGGCAAATTACCAGATGGGCGCAAACTAGCTGTCAGCATGGCTGTAGATATAACTGAGCGCAAAATTGCTGAAAATGCCTTAAGAGAGAGTGAACAAAAATTACTCAAAAATATTGCCGAACAAAAGCTGATAGAAAAAAATCTGCAAATGAGCGAACGAAGGTTCAAGTCGATAATAGAGCAGTCTGGCGATGGCATCAGCCTCTTTTCCTCGGATCTTTGTCATGCCTTGGTCAATCCTGCCTATTGCGAAATGCTTGGATATAGCCAGAAGGAGCTACTGGGGCATTCTGTTTTGGATTTTCTGCCAAACAACTCTACATTTAGAATATTTGTAGAGGGTTTTGAAGGTGAATCTGAAATAAGAGAACACCAGTTTATACATAAGGATGGATCCAGATTTTATGTAGAGACTCGTGCATACCCTATTGAGTATCAGAATCAACAATACGTTTTGGTCTCATCAAGAAATATTACTGCAAGAAAGCTTGCCGAAGAGAAGAGCAGACGGCTCATGGAAGCACGCGAGGTAATAAGCAAGCTTTTACAGTTGTCACTCGTCCCGTCAAAACATGAACATCTGTTGGATGATGCGTTGTCGCTACTTCTCTCGGTTCCCTGGCTTGAAATACAAAATAAAGGAGCAATATTTCTTTGCAACGAAGCAGGCACAGAACTGCGCCTAGCTGCACATCATGGTTTTCCCAATAATATGCAGACAAATTGCGCTAACATTCCTTTTGGTCATTGTCTATGCGGTATGGCGGCTCAGAATAAACAGTTCATATTCACAAACAATATTGATGAACTCCACCAAAACAGGTTTCCTGATATGAAACCCCATGGCCACTACATTATACCCATCCTGGTGGAAGAGCATTTGCTTGGTGTGATAAATATCTATTTGCATGCAGGTCATCAAAGAAACGAGGAAGAAGAAAAATTTCTACAAACCTTTGCAACCACAGTAGCCAGCATCATTGAACGACGCACAGCAGAAATGGAGCGTATTAAAACAAATCTGGCAAACCAGGCAAAAAGTGAATTTCTGGCAAGTATGAGCCATGAAATACGCACTCCTATGAATGCCGTAATTGGCTTGGCAGATCTGGCATTGGAAACAGCCACTCAACCAAAAATCAGGGATTATCTGAATAAGATTTTGGCCTCATCCAATTCATTGTTGCGCATAATCAACGACATTTTGGACTTTTCCAAAATTGAGGCTGGTAAAACTGAACTGGAAAATAAAGATTTTTTTGTTCACGAAATATTTGATCACTTGTTGGACATCTTCAGAATTCAGGCAAAAGATCGTGGGCTGGAGCTGATCATAACCTACTCTTTGGAGCAAATGTATGTTTTGATTGGGGACTCCCTGCGACTTGAACAAATCATTAGAAACTTGCTCAGTAATGCTTTAAAGTTTACCGAAACAGGTAGTATAGAGCTCTTCGTTAAGACGCTGAATGTGACTGCTGATCTGGTAGAGTTGGAATTTGCAGTGCATGACACCGGCATGGGCATAACCAAAGCGCAAACTGATATATTATTTACTCCCTTCTCACAAGCTGACATTTCAATTGCCAAAAATTATGGCGGAACAGGCTTGGGCTTGGCTATTTGTAAACGGCTAGTAGAAGTAATGAATGGGAAAATATGGGTAGATAGTGTTCCTAATCAAGGTAGTACATTCCGGTTTACTGCGGTGTTTGGGCGTAACCTTGCTGCCGAAACTAGTAAAAACACTCTTACACCACCAGAAGATCTCAATAAAATGAAGGTGCTGGTGGTTGGCAACAACTCCATCAACAATAAATCTCTTGAAGGCATGCTGCATCTATTCTCATTTGAGACAATAACGGCCAATTCCTGGGAGGAAGCTGATAAATTATTGCATGATGCTCAAGAGGTGAAATCCGAATTTCAACTGATTTTGATCGCACACCATATGCCTGATGTTGATGGTATCTATAGTATGAAGGGTGTACCTAGACCAAAAATTATTTTAATTGACAGTTACGATGATGATAAAAATATTCAGAATCAATTCGATGTGGAACTCATAGATGCCCATCTTACATTGCCTATAAACTGTACTACCCTGTTTGACACCATCATGGACATTTTCGGCAATAAAATGTTCAAAAGCAGAGTCAAAGAAATAAATAAATTTTCATCTGACATGGTCAGTGAAAAAATTGGAGGGGCGAGAATTCTGCTGGTAGAGGATACCCTAATCAATCTGCAGGTGGCTGGCGAATATTTAGAAGGAGCGGGACTTGAGGTGCTGGTAGCACAAAATGGGAAAGAAGCAGTGAAAATGGCTTTTGAATTGCCATTAGATGCAATATTAATGGATATGCATATGCCAGAAATGGATGGCTACATGGCAACCAAATTGATACGCGAAAAAATTTCGTTTGACAAACTACCAATTATTGCCCTTACCGCCAACGCCATGATTGGGGATCGTGAAAAATGTCTTGCATGCGGGATGAATGACCATGTAGCAAAACCGATTGATACAAAAAAACTTTTTTCAGCTCTACTTCAATGGATCCCTCCCAGAAAACAAAATATACTACCAGCACCCACAGATATAATTCATTATGAAGAAATATTCCCGGACTTTTCTATACCCACTAACCAAATAGACATAATTCATGCTCTGGAAAAGCTTGACGGCAACAAAGCACTCTTATGGTCAGTATTAATGGAGTTTCTAAAAGATTTTGCAGATGCGGATAAAACTATAAAATCAGCCATTATTGATAATGTTCCACCTGATATAAAAGGTGCCAAAGCTGTTCTTCACAACATCAAAGGTATTTCTGGTACTATACATGCCACTGATTTATTTGAAATCACCAAATCATTTGAAGATGCAATCCGAATGAATCGATCAGAGTTGTGGCCAGATTTTTTGCCACAATTTGAAAAAGCAATTGGTCAGGTAGTTAAGTTCATAGAACAGTTAAAACAGACTCTTGACTAAAAAAATATTTCAAAATAAGTTGAAGTGGCACTGCAGAACAAATGCAGTCAGATACTAAATGTGTACTTGTAAATAATAGGGAATTGCCGGATTCCAAACTGAGGCAAAACATTGAACAAGAGCGTAGAGCCGATCATCCTTCATAGCGGTACACCGCTATGGAGTACCTTTTCCCGAATCAAAGGGTGGAGCGCGTTGGGGGTTACGACATCAACCCGCCTGCCCAGCAGGTTTTCCAGAT
>JADFZS010000242.1 GCA_015232405.1 Magnetococcales bacterium
AAAAACCCCCGTTTCAGTTATAAATTGGTGCGTAGGGAGGTTAGCAATATATTAACTAGCCGGGCTGGTACGGCACCAAATAAACAAGATCCTGCCAACAGACCTAGAGGGTTTTGTCAGTTTCCTTGGACACAGTTTATTGTCACTGCTAATGGACGGGTGGCACTATGTTGTAACGATGTGCTGTTTGTTGAAGATGTGGGAAATATAATTGACGCAACAGTAATTGAAGTGTGGCATGGAGCAAAGTTTCAACATTACAGAGAGAAACTAATAAAAGGAAAACGCAAAGATATACCAAACAGCTGTGCTAAATGTGACAACTATGGAATAAAAAAACCCAAAAATACCTGGTTGGCTAAAAAGCTCTTCAAATGGACCAAATAGTTTATTTAACCTAGATTCGGCAGTTGGAGGTATGTGAATGGCGCAACATACTGGTTTAGCTGCTGTAATAGAAAAAATCGAAGTCACCAAATGGTGATGAGACTTTTTTCTATTACGGCAGATGAATCAAGAGGTTATGTCAGGTGCGTGCGTACAACTGCCGAATCTAGGTTTAATTTAACAAATCATCTATATCCACCTCATCGATCTGGTCATCTCGTAGATAGGTGTTGGCATAGTCCAGATATATGCCGCTTTTTAAAAACAACTTGAAAAGATCAGGATCAATGTGACCATCTTTTTGCATAAAAGACATTATTGTAACTGCTTCGCTTAATTTTTTTGCCTTTTTATAGGGCCGATCAGAGGCTGTTAGTGCTTCAAAAATATCGGCGACTGCCAATATACGAGCAGGCAGACTCATCTCTTTACCGTTCAACCCTTTTGGATAACCAGTACCATTTACCGCCTCATGGTGGCCCCCAGCATACTCCACAAGATTTGATAGCCCTTTGGTCACGGGAAGCTGCTTTAACATTAAAATTGTCTGGATAACATGATCGTTAATTCTAAAACGGTCTTCAGGAGTGAGGGTTCCTTTGCTTATGGATAGGTTATGAAGATCTCCCAGATTTGACATATACTCCGGGATGACCATGTTGAAATATTTTTCGTTGCCCTGTTCAACATATTGGCGAAAACCTTCTGGCCATTTAAAAAGGTGTTCAGGCTTGTCGGCAAGAAGTTGCTCAACAGCAGGAAGTGGCACTCTTGGGTTATCTTTCAACCGCTCTTTTTCCATCTCAGACAGACCTAACTGATCATCAAAATTTCGTACCCAGCTCTCCTTTGCTATCTCCTGAAGCCTCGCAATATCCTCACTGGACATATACTCACCACCAATATTGCATTTACTGACAAAGGTGAAGGCCTCATCAAGCCACTGCCATCTTTTTTTAAGCTTATCTTGGGAACTGTTACTGCTATCCCCAGCAACAACCCCTTTTAAATATTCTATTTCTGCATCTCTTCTCAAAACCTCAAAACGCATTCTTATTTCATGTATCCTATTGTTGATGGTCTCCAGTTTTGTCGCTTTATCAACAATGTGTTCTGGTGTAGTTACCTTACCACAGTCATGGAGCCAAGCTGCAAGCAACAGTTCTCGCCAAGCATCGTCACCAACCATTTTAAACTCGGCAAATGGGGCTTCACAACTATCATGTGCTGCCTTTGCCAGCTGTTCCACCAACAGTGGTACACGTTCACAATGTCCCCCCGTATAGGCGGATTTTGCATCAATAGCACTGGCGATAACTTGAACAATGGAGTCCATCAACTCTTTTTGAGCAATTATCAGCTGTTGGTTTTCCATTGCTATTGCTGCCTGAGAGCTAAGTGCCTCACAAAAAGATGCCATCTCCTTTGTAAATGGGATAATTTCACCAGTTTTAGGATCTTTAGCATTAATTAGCTGCAATACACCAATAACCTCTCCTTTTCTGGGAGAGAGAGGGACCGTTAACATTGAGATAGTGCGATAGCCTGTGGATTCATCAAATATCCTGGTTCCTGATATATCAAAACCGTGTTCTTCATTGTAGATATCAGATATACGTACCGTTTCTCCAGTAAGGGCAACATGGGTGGATATATTCTGATGGCATGGCTTTCCCGTTTTTTTATCATAAAGGGGAATGGTAAAGGTTGGGAGAGTATCATCCATTGAGCGGATGGCAAATCTTAGCTGTTTATCTTCGGTACGGGTATAGAGGGTTGCGGCATCGGCATTAGCCAACTTTTGACCACCAAAAAGAATCTGCTTTAACAGAATATGGTTGTCCTTCTGCTTGGAGATGGCAATACCCAACTCCACAAGCTTTTCCAATTTGTGCTGAGTGTCAATATCGGCATTGGAGTGCTGTAGGATGGTTTTATCCTTATTATTAACAGCTCTGTTATTTCCTTGGGTCATCTCTTTTACACGCCTACCCCATACTGAGTAATTAGAATGGTGATTCTAGTGATATGTATACAATATTGGAAGCTAATAACAGCTGATATTGCAAATTTTATTAAAAAAACATGAGAATATTATCCATTGATTTTTTATATTTTATAATATTACATTTACAATACATTTTCACATGATCCTACACCCCAGCCAATTTATTAATAAATAAAAATATGGAGAGTAACACCGTGAATACAAAACAAAACAGAGGTGGAATGAACAGAAGGGAGTTGTTGAAAGGTACTGGTGCTGTAGGTGCTGGCCTTTTGGTTTCAGCAGCCATAGCAGACAGCGCAAGTGCAAATAGCCACATGCATAATCATGGTAACCATATGATGCACCATAACAGTGCTCCTAAACGGATGCCGGTAAACATGCCCCTGATACAGTCGGCCCAAAACTGCCTTACCTCTGCCAATATATGTGTAAGTCACTGTCTTATTCTTATTGGAAAAGGGGACAACTCTTTGCAAGAGTGTCTGCGGACCGCATCTGAGATGATCCCTTCATGTAATGGTTTAGGACAGTTGGCAAGCATGAATGCAAAACATTTAAAACAGTACGCTGAATACTGTATTGCTGTGTGTAATGATTGTGAGATTGAGTGTAGAAAACATCAAGATCACCACTGGCAATGTAGAAACTGTGCAGAAGCCTGTGCAGAGTGCATAAGACAGTGCAAATTGCTTATTGCAGCCTAATATCCAAAAAAAACTAGCCTGGATATTATAAACTATATCCAGGCTAGTCTGTGTTGCTACTAAATAAAAAGACGGTGGAAAAACACTCTTTTATCAATATGATTTAACCACTGTATTTTCTACTTTGGCTTCGATTTTGGAACGTTCAGCCCCCTCTTGTGCTGCCAGTTTAGTTGGGAATGGCCCACCAAACACACAGTGCAAAGTATTGTTTCTTATACTTTTCATATAGACAGGCAGGGATAGTTTCATTACCCGTTTAATCTGCCCTACGGCAAAAGCTTTTTTGGAAAAACAGCCCATTGATATGAAATAGCCTTTTTTATCAGCAGCACTTGGTCCACGGGGTATCCCTTCAGAATCAACATTCATAAGAGTGGAAGAGAGCTGTTGGCTCGGCTGTTGTTCAACTTTTACTGCTACAGTTTTAGTAACTATTGGCTCTTTTTTGGGTACAGCAGGTAAAGAGACTGTTTTTGTCTCCTGCTTGACTACATCTGGCTGTGGCTTGGATGTCACTTTATCAATGCTCTTAACACTGGCTTGCTTTATTGGAGAAGGTTTTTGTTCTGCTAAATCAGTTAACTTCTCTTTTGCAGCCATTTTAACAACTGCAACATCCTGTTTTTCTGTTTTTGCAACTATTTTCTCAGGCTGTTTAACTGCCTTTTTTGGTAGGCTCTCTTCTATTTGCGGCTCTTTATTATCAGCCTCTTTGGGGCTATTTGTTGTTTGCAAAAGCAGACCACCGCCAACCAATAAAACAACAACAGCTCCGATAAAAACCATATTGTTGCGGCTTTGTGGTGGAGGTGGAGGTGGTGCAAAGCCATTATCCTTTTCATCCAAAGCCTGCTCTTGAAGGATTTTTTGCTCCCACTCCCAGCTGTCAGATTCTTTTGATGTTTTTATTTCTCCAACAAGCTCTACACTATCAGAGCGAAGAGCATCCAACTCTGCTCCCTCTATAAGTCTGGCAGCCTGGGTGTTGCTTTCCTGATCTAAAGATTCCTGTTTGCTGGTTGTTGTTGCCTCTGCACCTTCTGGGACGGTAGTCTCTTTTTTGACTACTGGCTCTGGAATTACTGGCTCTGGTGCTACCGGCTCTTGAACTACTGGCTCTGGTGCTACCAGCTCTTGAACTACTGGCTCAGGTGCTTCTGGCTCAGGCGCTACTGGCTCAGGTATTACTGGCTCAGGTGTTACTGGTTTAGGAGCTTCTGGCTCGGGAGCTGCTGGTTCAACAATCTTCGGTTGTGAAGAGTCTACATCAACCTTTTTAATTGTTTCAACTTCACTTTTTGTTACTTCTTGCTCAACCACTTGGGGCTTGGTTGAGGTGGTTTTTGCAGTCTCACTAGGTTTAACAACATCTTTTTGATTAAAATATTCAGCAAAACTGGCATCATCTCTCATGAGATTTTGCAGTAACCAGTTTCCTAAAAATTTTTGTACATCTCCAAGCATTGCAAGATTATCAGACTCAGCAACCAGCCCTTTAGCCTTGCTATTTAGAGCTTCTATTTGTGGAGCAAACTCCTGGTGGATATTTCTGAATTCAGTTTGTTCAACTCCCACTGCCCCGGTAAGAGCACTCTCTTTATCCTGGATATACTTCTGGGTATAGCTCAACAACTCTGTTATTAAATTCTTTTTTCCCCACCCTTTATCAGAAACATCATCATCATTGTTAAGAAACACTCGTAGCTTTTTTATTGCAGCCAAAAGGGTTTTATACTGCTCATATACCTTTTTGATATCAAAGTTGAACTCACCAGATTTGTGATATTTGCCAACTTCTATTTTGGTTGTAATATAGATATTTTGGGTAATTGCCTGTATGTAAAAAGCCCTTTTAAATTTGAACTCTTCGTTTAAGAGCTTTTTAAACTTATCTATATCAATGGTAAGACATGTAGTGGGAGATACAGCTGTAACAGTGATACTTAAAGGTTGTCCCGTGACCAGATCCAGATCACCTAAGATACTACCTTTCTCAAGATATATTTGATCTTCCTGAAGCTCTGGATTTTTTGACTTACATAGCCCTAACCCTCTCTTGACAATGAAAACTCTTTTTAGCTCCTCACCCTCTCCAACAATTGTCTCACCTTTAGCAAACTGGGCTACCTCAACATGGGGGATGATATTATCCTCCAGATAGGCTTTAGGCAGATCTTTGAAGCCGGGAATTCTTGCCAAAAAAACATACTGTTCTTTGTTGGTCATTTTCATATTGGGAATAACTCTCATTTACGTAATAAAGTCAAGAGAATAGGAAGCATACTCATTTGTTTAATAGCATGTCAATTATTAAAAAAACAGCAGATCCCCAACACTTTATTACTAACAAATCTCGCTTTGGCTAACGGTAAACTGTATCCATTTTCAACTAAAATGAACGGTTGAAAAAAGTCAAAATCAAGATGCAAGATAGATGATCGGTTTTATGGTTCTGACAAAAAGACTAGAAACCGCTAGAACACTACGGTTTCTAATCTAGTTACATATTAATTTGTTATTTCAATCATTCTAGTTCTTGGAACATACCAGTATTCATTTATTCCAGTTCCCATATTCAATTTGATCTTGAAGCTTTTTACCCGGCGGTTTTTGGGATCTAAAACACCGGAGAGAATCAGCCCCTCCTCTATTTTTCCTTTTGGATTTAAAAACTCAATCAGGGCAAAGGGGTTGCTATCGTTACTACCGTCACCAGGAGCATTTGAAGATAACACACGTACAAATCTGTTAGGTGGGCCGGTATATCGAGGATCGTTATTAGCAGGGTCCCACTCTCTCTTTTTTGTGTTTATTGCCACCCACTGTTTGTGCCAATTTTTGTTTTTGAAAATTTCCCACAACCCTGTATGGTCAACACCATCAGTTGCATCCAACTCCCAAATTGGGGTACGGGTTACAATTTCGGTATCAAGATAGTTCTGTAAAATTGATTCATCTGAATCGTTCAAAATAATAGCTACATCAATATTGTCTGTACCTGCAACACTAGAAGAGTTTTTGATTTTAAAGGTATCTTCTGGGAAATACTCAATAAAC
>JADFZS010000243.1 GCA_015232405.1 Magnetococcales bacterium
TAAAATGCCGATTTAACTCTAGTGATGATTGGCATAAATCAGGGGTGGTTTGTACAAATTTTCAAGCTCATGCGACCGAGTTTACATTATGGCGGCAATGGAAGAGGTAGCCCACCCCTCGAACTGTTTCGATATAATCTCCAGCTGATCCCATTTTTTTTCTCAGTTGTTTGATATGTGAGTCTACAGTTCGAGTCTTTACATAGGATTGAATCCCCCAGACCACATCCAGAAGAACATCACGGGTTAGAACGCTCCCCTCTCTCTCAATGAAGGTTGAAAGTAATTTGAACTCAGTTGCTGTCAATAAAATTTCCTCTTCCTCAACAAAGACATGATGGGTATCAAAGTTGATATATAAACGATCAAATTTTAATATTCTTTGCGCGCTAACATTTCTGAACAAGGTTCGCTTCAAGGCCACTTTAATACGTAAAATTAATTCACGGATGCTGAATGGTTTTACCAGGTAATCATCTGCCCCAACTTCCAACCCAACCACCCGGTCAATTTCTTCACCCTTGGCAGTTAACATGATAATGGGAATATGGCGGGTCTGGGGAGATTCCAGGATACGCATGCAGACATCCAATCCTGAGATATCAGGTAGCATGATATCCAATAAAATCAAATCCGGTATCGGTTCCTGGCAAGCACCCTGCAGAGCTTCCTTACCAGTTAAAGCTATACGAGTTTGATATCCCTCCAAAGAGAGTTTGATCTCCATGGGGGTAACAGCATCCTGCTCATCATCGACAATCAGAATAAGGGGCGCATCATCGCTTACCGTCTTATCAACTGATTCCATTTCCTTGATCTCCTCGTAATTTTTTCAAATCTAACACCTCCCATATTTTAGATACGGATTATGCATATCAAAATCTATCGTCATATGCCTATTTGATTTTTTTTATCTGACTCCAACCAAACTCACAACCTTGTATAAATTAGGTTGAAAATCTCACCAACCTGACATTATTTAAACTTTATAATTTTCTAACATATTGGTATATTGCTTAATTTGAAAAATCCTAATCAACGCTTAAGGAAATTCATACAATCGGAATAATTGAAACGCACATAGCCACTCAGTATAACCACTTTATATGTAGATTGTGTGAATTACATGTGGAGATAACGTGGATACGTTGATTATCCGGTACTATTAATGTTAAGAATAGAAGACATTTGCGTAATAATACACTCTGAAATGAGGATTATACACCCAGCAAAGGCTGGGTTTTTTTTGTAATTTAATACGAATTAAATAAAAAGGAATTCTGTATCGAAGTTATTAGTAATAAATAAAAATGTTGGCTTATGGAGGAATTGGTATGACAAGTTTATCAGTGGGTTGGAAAATGGGAGTATCAAATAATTTTGATGCTTTCAGAAACAAAAGAGGTCTGTGGTTGATTTTTGGGTGTCTCGTTCTTGCGTTGACCGCAATTGACCCTGTCTTTGCCGGGTCCAGTACAAAAGAGATGGATTGGGTCAATATGGCTCAAAAGCTGTTCGGAGGCTTGGCCATTTTCCTATATGGCATGGAGTTGATGACCGAACATCTACGCAAAGTAGCTGGCGAGAAGATGAAAGATATTCTTGCCAAGATGACGAATAACCGCATCGCTGGCGTTTTGACTGGCGCTGGTGTCACGGCTGTTGTTCAGTCCTCTTCTGTGACTACAGTTTTGGTCGTTGGCTTTGTAACCGCTGGTCTGATGAACTTGACACAGGCTCTCGGTGTCATTTTCGGCGCCAACATCGGTACGACCATTACCGCCCAAATTGTTGCTTTCAAGGTAACAAAGTACGCTTTGTGGATGGTTGCTGTTGGTTTTCTGATGTTTGTTGTCTCTAAAAAGGAGAAGACCAAACACTGGGGCGCTATTCTCATGGGACTTGGTATGGTATTTTTTGGTATGGGCATTATGTCCGGTGCCATGAAGCCACTACGTTCATTTGAGCCTTTCCTGGACTTGATGAAATCCATGGCAAACCCTGTGCTCGGTATTCTAGTCGCGGCAGCTTTTACGGGATTGGTTCAATCTTCTTCGGCTACGACCAGTATCGTTATCGTCATGGCCTCTCAGGGCTTTGTAACCCTTGAAGCTGGTATAGCTCTAGCCTTCGGTTCTAATATCGGAACCTGTGTAACAGCTATGCTGGCCTGTATTGGCAAGAGTCGAGAGGCTATTCAAGCAGCGGTTGCCCATCTATTGTTCAATGTATTTGGTGTTCTGATTTGGTTAGCGTTTATTGATCAGTTAGCGAGTCTCGTTATCTCCATTTCACCATCTGCAGATAATTTGACTGGTCTGGCTAAAATGGGTGCTGAGACACCTCGACAAATTGCTAATGCTCACACCATATTCAATGTTGTCAATACCCTGATTTTCTTGCCATTCCTTGTTCCATTTGGAAAGATTGTAACCAGACTGGTTCCTGAACGGGAAACTACTTCTTCGGAACAGGCCCAGGCAGCTTACAAACCCAAGTATCTGGATATGGGCATGGTTTCCACACCTCCTCTGGCTTTGAGCATGGTGCGCCGTGAGATCACCCGGATGGGTGGTAAGGTTAATGAAATGTTGGAAGTTTTGCCGGATGGTATACACAAAGGTAATACGGATAGCATGAGTGTTGTTCGCGAGTTGGACGAACAGGTAGACAGTAGCTTTTCCGATATTTCCAAGTATCTAATTCTTATCGGTAGTGAAAATCTGGATGAGAGCAGTTCCCAGGAAGCTATGAGTTCCATGGCTACCATCACCGAGCTTTGGAACATCGGTGACATCGTAGAGACCAATTTAAAGCAGTTGTCTAGCTCCTACACAGCTCGTCAGGTAAATCTGAATGAAGAAGATGCCAAAGTGCTTGCTGATATGCATGAAAAAGTCACCAAAGCATTTACCTCTGCCATGGTGAGTTATGAGCATAGCCGACCAGATGCTGCCAGATTGGTTCTCAAGATGGAAGATGAAGTGGTTTCTTTCATTGATAAGCAAATTGCTGATCGTCATCAGGAGCTGTTGCATAAAACCTACGAATCAGGATCTCTCGCTGCTTTTAATTATAAAAGTGACGTACTAGAGCAATACAAGCGTATCTATCGGCACAGTAAGCGTGTCGCTAGATTGAGTCTCAACCAGCAGAACGCCAAAGCTTTGGTTTCTGTCTGATCCAGTTAGTTTGTAACGTTGTGATGAATACACGGGGAAGTGGTATATCTTTGCCACTTCCCCGTCTCATATTTTATGATTCAATTTTCTTAGTTTAGTGAAACATCTGTAAGACGCATAGTTTTTCAACAATTGGGACAAATCATGATTTCTAGTGGTTTTCTTCATGGGTTGATAAATCTACCACCAGTGCGGATAAACAGCATTGATGTAAAGAGTATAAGGGGAACATTTTTTACAGAACAACTTGGACTCAGACATCTTGATAGTTATACACCCAACCTGCACCATTTTCATGACTGTCACTGATTGAGACAACATGATAATGCAAACTATGTATTGCTTATTTTTTCTTATGTTTACAGATAGATAAACTATGTTTGATTGACTTTTCACCCCTAATACGATACCATGCGTGGCGAATGTACTCCAATTGGTCATCAGGGGGGGATATATTAAAGACCATAACGGTCCACCAATTTAGAAATTTTAAAATAGTGAAGGTAATAACTCATGGGAACTGATCATTATAGACTCCTCGGTATTTCAAATAAGGCGACAACAGAGGAAATCAACGCCGCTTTTCGTAAAGAGGCCAGACGCTATCATCCAGATGTCTGCAAGCTACCTTACGCCAAAGATTTTTTCACAAAATTGGTTGATGCTCATCAAACACTCAAGGACAAGCAGAAGCGAGAAGAATACGATCAACAACTCATTGTTGATTATTTCCAAAAAAGCGTTTTAAATCCGGCTGAAGAGCGTTTGGCTCACATTCCAGGCCAATCGAAACGCCTTGGGGATAATAAATGGGGATGGCGAGTGGGCCGACCTAGTTTTTTAAACGGTAAAGGAATATAATCTGCAATTCAAACAATAAGTTCAAATTGAGAGGTCATTAGGCTGGTTGAAGGGATGTTTGAAATGATCTGTCAGGTCTTCAAACAGGGCACTGATGAAGAGCTTCCTGGATGGAGTTTAGTATTGATGACAGCAGGAAATGATCGTATTTATCTCACTTTAAACTGCATAAACCAAACGGTGTTCCTTGGTAATACAGCGTGACCATAAAATCACTCAGGTCAATTTTGAACCGCTCTGGCTTACCAATCCCTTCATTGAGATGTCTCAAAGTATCTTCAGTAAGTCCATTGATACTTTTCATGGTGAGTTGATATTTAGCCAGCCACCAAAATAGCCTTTCCAAACTGCTACTCCTTCTTTATTTACATTAATGCTGTAAATGTTAAGCCTGCCAAATTCAACCAGAAATATATCCCATTGTGGTTCTTATCATCCTAGAAACGGCGTGGTCGCCTACTGTGACGCACTAAGGAGTTCCGGCCAGTTGGTGTCTCCTTTGGAGATATTGCCGGGAATGTCCATCAGCCACTGTCTCCTGACGTTTTTTGAATAGTTCAGGTAGAGCTTCCCTTTGTGAATGGTCCAAGCATCTGGATCGCCAGAAGCGGTATAACCACGAGAGACCGCCCAGGAGCAATACCCTCCATATTGGGGTGCGTACTTTTCAGGGTCAGACTGGAACGCTTCCCGGTTCTCCACCGAAGCAAAGCGCCACTCAGCACCCATCCATGAATAAACATAGCTTTTCCTACCCTTTACGGGCTGGCTTTTACTAAAATAAGCCACCGGATCATACCCATCTATTGCAAGGTTAGAAAAAGTTCCTGTATATATGACATCAATGGCAGAAGCTGGCTTCCAGGGTAAAAGCAACATAAAGAATATATAAACGGGGAGAAATCGACGTATTAACTGGAACATAGCATGAACCTTCATAACAGAGTAACCTTTGGGTGGGTAGAGATCAGGCTGTTTCCACCATAGCGCAACAACGTGTTGTGACAAAGCTGGTCTTCCATCCACAACGCCACTCTACATTACAAAACAGGCAAAAATACCGCTTTGGCAGATAATCTAACACCACCATTTTCGATCATATCTCAAATCGAGTATTTTTGACCACTTATGAAATAAAGATCGGTTTAGATAAAGAAAGTTCAATCTTTTCAGTGTATACAAAAATTTATGATGGGCGTGTTTAGATAAGACTGTTTTAAATATCTGTAGTTAATATATGGGCTCAATATATAAAACTGCCCGAACCCAATTGATATTTCCACACTTTGCACTAATTTTTCGCCCAATAATACCCATAAAATCAATACTTTTTATATCAATTCATAACCTTGACAATCCTATCTAAACCCTCAAATAGCTTGAAAATTACTTACTAGTTAATCAATATAGAGCATGAGTGCTATAAGCAGTTAAATGAATATCAAGGAGGTAGTCTCAATGAGCGAAACAACTTTTCAAGTTTCTGAAACCGCTGATTCTGTTAAAATTTCCATCAGTGGTAATAAGTTCAAGGACTTTGATGTAAAGAGATTTAGAGAATGTTTTCAGGAAAGACCTGAGGGAACCAAATATACACTTGATTTTGCTAATCTCAGATTTGCTGATAGTTCATTTCTGGGTGGATTGCTCTATCTCCTTGCCCATAATGATAGCCAGAATGACCCCACACTCATTGAAATAATCAACTGCAGTGAACAGGTTAAATCATCTCTAGATATGATAATGTTTGATAAATTTTTTACCTTTAGATGACCCGTCATCACTTAATAGTTAACATTATGGCTCTGACCCGTGAATCACGACTCAGCCTTGGTAGACAACAATATCCTCTTTGATATTTATCCCAATGATCCCGAAAGGGGTAGCTGGCCTGGGTCTAAGTTGGCAAGGATAGCAGACTGCTCTCGAATCATTATCAACCCCATTATCCTAGGAGCCTGTCGGACTTTCTATGGAGAAACCTTACAACAGATTGATTATATTGATTTTAGAATAAACTCACACTTTCATTAATATGTTTTATGAAATAATGATATCAATAGGTTATGAAGCTGTTGTTTTTTAAGTCCGACAGCCTCC
>JADFZS010000244.1 GCA_015232405.1 Magnetococcales bacterium
TGACTGATTTAAAACAAATTTTTTCTTGCAATTCGGGGAGGGTCCATATACGTGGGGGTTTGGGGGCCTGCAAGGCCTCCCAAGGTTTTGCTTTTGATTGTTTGTGATTTATAAATAATATACTTAAATATGGTCAATATATCCGGCCTTGGTTTAGGTAAAGAACGTTAGACAAGAGCAAAAATCCCATGAAAACGGGATTTTTGCTCTTTACTAACTAATATACTCGCCGGGACTTTTTTTCTAACGAAAAAAAGCCTTTTTAAATCCGGCTTTACTGCAAAACCTTGGGCTTTGCCCAAACCCACCAAGGGAATGATTCCCTTGGATCCCCAATCCCTTCTAACTAATATACCAGCCGGGACTTTTTTTCTAAATCCGGCTTTACGACAAAACCTTGGGCTTCGCCCAAACCCACCAAGGGAATGATTCCCTTGGATCCCCAATCCCTTAACTAAATTTTATCCCACACCACATCTTTTAAATCAAACACCGGGCCGTCAGTACAAACCCGACGATAGCTCCAACTATCACCATCCTTAATAGGCGCAACACAGCCAGCACAACCACCAAAACCACAAGCCATATGCTCCTCTAACGATGCCTGACCAGTGATATTAAACTGGCTGGCAACCTTTGCAGCAGCCTTCATCATCGGGGTGGGACCACAGATAAATAGCTCTGTTTTACCAAGCTGTTCACTATCCATTTTTTGTAATATAGCAGTTGCAAGCTCTGTAACATAACCTTGGAAAAAACCCGGCTTGGCCTGCAAAGATGATAGACGGCTGGGTATACCCAAGGAGTCCTGACGAACAATGGATAAAGGGTTTGTTATCGGTTCAAAGGGGAGTAGGGGAGTGGTAGAGGAGGTTAACTCAAATGGAGGGTCGCTCTCCAAACCCAACAACATGGTGGTATCTACACCCTGTTTTTTTAGATATCTGGCGAAAAAATCCAAAGGCGCATAGCCAATACCGCCTGCAATTAAAAATGCATGAGACCCCACCTCCGGTTGTTTAAAATGACAACCGATGGGCGTTAACATGGTGGTGGCAAAACCAGCCTCCCAACCTGCCATATATTGGGTTCCCTCACCAACCACCTGATAGAAAATATCCAACGTGCCCTGCTCAATATCACTATCCAAAATTGAAAACGGACGGGGCAACGTCAAACTTGGATGGCAATTCAAATGGACAAAATGGCCCGGTTTTGCCTCCTCAACACCATTGTCAGCTTGCAATCTCAATAGATATTGGGTTTTTGTTAGCTGCTTGTTAAACAGTACCGTGGCGGTGGTCTGGTGGGAAGTTACAGGTTGACACATCTCTACTGACCATCCTCATAAACTGTACGACCAGCAACAATGGTGCGCTTTACCCTGCCGTGAACCAGACGATCATGAAAGGCCGTGTTTCTTGTACTGCCGTGTAGCTCGTTGGCATCCACCTGCCATCTCTGTTTTTCATCAAACAACACCACATCAGCAGGACAACCAACGGTTAATGTTCCCCGGTTTATACCCAAAAGTTGCGCCGGTTTGTAGGTCATAACACCCAAGCAATCACTCAAGCTCATAACCCCATCCCGTACCAACTCCAAAGAGACCGGCAGCATGGTCTCCAGACCTACAACACCGTTTGCGGCACAACAAAACTCCACCCGTTTGCTATCCTCATCATGGGGGGCATGATCCGTGGCTATGGCCTCCACAACCCCTCTTGCCAACCCCTCTAAAATAGCGTTACGATCATTTTCGTTGCGTAGGGGAGGGGCCATCTTGGCGTCGGTATTATAACCAATCACTGCCTCCTCTGTAAGAGCAAAATGGTGGGGGGCAACTTCACAACTAACGGGTAAATTGCGCTTTATGGCCCGCTCAACACTGTGTAAAGCACCTGCTGTGGAAAGGTGAGCCACATGATAACGACCACCTGTTAGCTCCACCAGACGAATATCACGATCCACAAGGATGGATTCCGACTCCGCTGGTATACCGGGAAGACCCATACGGGTGGCGGTAACACCTTCGTTCATGCACCCTTCTGATAGGTTTGGATCTTCGGCATGTTGAATTATCAACGCATTAAACGCCTTGGCATAATCCAACGCCCTACGCATAACACTGGAGTTGGCAATGGCCTTGCCATCATCAGAAAAAGCCACACAACCAGCCTTGATCAGCAAGCCGATTTCCGTAAGCTCCTTGCCTTTTAATCCCTTGGTTACTGCACCGATGGGAAAAACGTTAACAACACCACCCATCTTGGCCTTATCCAACACATAACCAACAACACTGGGATCGTCTGTTACCGGGTTGGTGTTGGGCATGGCTGCAATGGATGTAACACCACCAGCAGCTGCTGCTCGAGTGCCTCCGGCTATGGTCTCCTTATACTCATAACCCGGCTCCCGTAGATGCACATGCATATCCACCAAACCAGGGGCTACTATCAAACCATCGGCATCAATTACTTCACATTCAGCAGGTATATCAGGACGACCCACAGCTCTGATAATATCATCCTCAATTAGCAGATCCGCGGTCTCATCCATATCGTTAGCCGGATCAACAACCCTACCACCTTTAATCAAGGTAAATTTTGGTTCTTTCATTCTTAAACCCTCACCCTTCAACACCACACAAACGGTATAACACCGCCATGCGAATGGCTAATCCGTTTGCTACCTGCTCCAAAATTACAGATTGGTTGGGATCATCAGCCACCTTGGAGGTAATCTCTACACCACGATTCATCGGTCCGGGATGCATGACAATAGCCTTTGGTGCTGCCAAAGCCAGTCGCTCATGGTTTAATCCCCAAAATTCATAATATTCCCGCACACTGGGTAAAAAAGCTCCGGTCATGCGCTCCTGTTGCAAACGCAGCATCATAACCACATCAGCACCCCTAACACCCTCTTCCATGTTATGAAACACCCTAACCCCAAACGCCTCCTCAACCTGAGATGGCATGAGAGTAGGGGGGCCAACAAAACGTATATTGGCTCCCATGGTAGCAAGACCTATCGCGTTGGAACGGGCAACACGGGAGTGGAGCACATCACCACAAATCGCCACCGTTAACCCCTCAAAACTCTCCCAGCCCATCAAGGCCAGATGGTTATCAATGGTAAGCAGGTCAAGAAGTGCCTGGGTGGGATGTTCATGGCTGCCATCACCAGCATTTATAATTGCAGCATCCAGGTTTTTTGCCAAAAACTCCTGGGCACCAGACTCCGAATGACGAACCACAACAACATCCGGGTTCATGGCTTCCAGGTTTGCCAGGGTATCGATTAATGTCTCACCCTTTTTTACCGAACTAGAAGCCACCGACATGTTGATAACATCAGCAGACATGCGTTTTCCTGCTAGTTCAAAAGAGGTGCGCGTACGGGTGGAGTTTTCATAAAAAAGGTTGATAACCGTCTTACCACGCAGAGTTGGTACTTTTTTGATATCCCGACGGTTGACTTCACGAAAAGAGGCTGCCGTATCGAGAATGGATATGATCTCTTCCCGGCTTAAGTCAGCCATCCCCAGTAGATGCTTACGATTCCATATTTGCGATTTTATCATATTCTCAATCAATCCAAATTAAGTTTGGCAAAAACTCTCAAATAACCTACCCTTTCTAACTACGCCGTACCAAAAGCAGACCGTTTTCTTTATCGTTTAAAAGTTTAATGGACTCACTACTATCTGCCTCCACATCCAGCCCCGAATAGTTTGGTGAGATGGGAAGCTGTCTTCCACCACGATCTGCCAACACCAGAAGATCGACAATCTCAGGGCGGCCATAATCAAAAAGAGCGTTTAGTGCAGCACGAATGGTGCGACCGGTAAAGAGCACATCATCAACAAGAATTATCCGCTTATCATCAATATCCATGGAGAGATCAGTAGCACCGATTATGGGATTTGAGGCGATGGTTTTATGGTCATCACGATAAAAGGAGATATCTAAAAAACCGATTGGTAGCTCCTGGCCCAACAGCTTGTTAAGCCTCTCCCAAAGTAGACGGGCAACCATTGCACCACCACGGCGAATACCAACAACAACCCTTTTTTCCGGCTTGGTGATATCGTTGTAAAGACGATCTGCCAAATCATCGATAGTCTCAAGAACCGCTTTGTTGGAGAGCAGAATTTTTTCACTCTGAATATTCATGAGAGGATTTCCTTGAATTAGGCCCAAAAGTTATCGTCTTTTTGCACCTTTAATTATCACACGTTTAAAGGCCATTTTCCAGGCTATATTAAAACAAAAAAACCGCTGTGGGGAGGAGGGGAATATTACAAAGATAGATTGCAGATACTCAAGGAAGTTTTCTGTTGGGTCTTATAGCTTTAACCAGTGGGTTTTTTAAAATAAGCTGCACATCATGACCCGAAGCTCTCACCACAATAGCTCCAGCAGCTTTTAAAATGGTTGGGGTCAGGTGCATTTTTGTGGCTAAAAAATTGTGCAGCTCATCAAGGGTTTTGGCCCGTTGTGTCGAGGAGCCAGAAACCAGTTTTACAGGTTTGCTACGCCCCCCCTCTTGTTGCTGCATTTTTACATGACGAGGGGGCAAGCGAACCTCAACGATGACCTCACGCATATCCTCTTGTTTGGAAGCCATCCAGGTTTCAATAGAAGGGTCACAATATTGCTTCATAGTGCAACTATTTATACCCCAGATCATGAGCAAAATCAATAGCCCTGAGGACATCCAAACGACCAAAACCGTACCTATGATCCTGGCCCGACTCCCCCAACTCCATAACCGAGCTTGATAGTAGGTTTTGAATTTCAAATGCTTTTTCAGAGTTCTCCAACTTTCCCCTGATGGTTGTCGCACTCAACAACAGAGCTATGGCCCCTGCTACAAGGGGAGTAGCCATGGATGTACCGCTAAAAATCTCCCAACCACCCCCAGGTACTGAAGAACGAATACCAACACCAGGAGCAGAGAGATCCGGTTTGGAGTAGGTCAATGGCAGTTGATCAGGATAGAAAAAATCACTCTGTTGAATTATCTGGGTACGTCCACCAGAAAAACCAGCAATCTTATCACCCGGATCAGTAGCACCAACGCTGTAGGCAAATGGATCGTTACCCGGAAGACCAGTTGTTTGATGCCCCTCATTACCTATTGCTGCCACCACGGGAATACCAGCCTCCAAACAGCTATATATGGCATCTGTATAGGTTGGTGGAGTGTTAGAGTCGATCACCAGCCCACCCAACGACATGCTCAATACATCTACCCCACGCTCAACAGCCCAATCGATACCTGCCAATACCTGAGCATCCGAACCGCCATATTTGCCATTTAACACCAACCCTGCGGCAATTTTAGCCTTGGGAGCCACCCCTATATGGCGACCAGATTCCCTACCTCCCACCAGAGTACCAGCACAGTGAGTACCGTGACGATCTGAATCAAAGGGGGTGGAGCCTGCTACCTGCCTACCTGATTTGGTAAACTCTGCCCAATGGGCAATTTTACCTTTTAAATCTGGATGTGAGGCATCAACCCCGGTATCCAACAACCCGATAGTAACCCCCTCACCATAGGCTCCATGAGCACCCCAAGCTGCCATGGCCTTTATTTTTTCCAGACCCCATGTGGCAGATAGAATATCACTGTTTTCTGCCTCCATGGCTTTGGTCTCTACCAAATTGGGTATGCTCAAAGGTCGGTTGGGATAAATTGATTTTATATTTTCAACCTCGTCGGGCAGCTTTTTTAAATCACTTTTACTAATACGCATGGGCATAGAACGGGATGTCCAAAACAGCTGTGGCTGCCAATCTTTACTCCCCTTCTCTTTAGAATCTGGAGCCATTTTTCCCAAGGCTTTTTTAACTGTTGAGTTATCAAGTAGAATCTGCATGGGGGCTTTGCCGTGTTTTATACGGGATATCGCCATGGTTTCTGCTTTTGCCAGTATCTTTCGCAACTGCTCTTTGGTAGCTGACTTTTTTTTGCTACGTCGTTTTGTTGTCCGGGAAAAAGAGAACGGCATAAGATCTCTGGGGGTCAATGCCATACGCCGTTGTGACAAAATATCACCAGCACTGTTAGCCAACTGCTTGGCCTTCTCCCTGGCAAAATCCATTTGAATAATCACATCAATTGTGGAG
>JADFZS010000245.1 GCA_015232405.1 Magnetococcales bacterium
TATAAGAGCCATCATGTGGATTGTTTGCATCTTCAAGAATATCGTCTAACATATCCAAGGAAAACGTGTCTTCTACCATCTGAGTAAATTCAGAAAAAACTATTCCCAACATGACATCTCCTTTGATTGTTACAAATTGTTTTTAACTATTTTGTCCCAATGTTACCAAGCTCCAATACAAAAAACAATAATCTAGTAAAATATCGGAAAATAAGAGATTATTAATTTAAATTGCAGTAATTTTTTATCCTGGTACCCTCACTACCACAGCAATTGTCTGGTTTTTGGTTCTATTAATAATCTTGATAAGGCCTGAATTCATAAATAACCATAACGATTTACTTTTTTTGACTTTAATGGTTTTTGTCTTTATGCGACCCCCTTTAGCTTTAGAACAATAGGTAAAAAAAGCTTAATTTATCACGACTCTGGTCTATCCCTGGAGTTTTTATCGGCAGCCGACAAAGCGAATGGTTCCCATGGTATCTTGAACGATATCTTTTAGACATTTAACAACAAAATTTACCTCCTCTTCACTGTTACCGCTACCCAAAGAAAAACGTACAGAACAGTGGGCCTCTTCATCACTCAGACCCATGGCTTTTAATACATGGGATGGATCGGGATTGCCGGATTTGCAGGCTGAACCGGATGAGAAACAGATTCCTCGACGATCTAGGGCTAACACCAGAGATTCACCTCTTATTTGCGGTAGTGTCATGTTAAGGGTGTTGGGTAGAGAGCTGATTGCTGAACCGTTGCGTTGGGCTTCGGGTATAAGTGTGGTTACTCCTTTTACCAGTTGATCACGTAGCAGCTCAACCCGTTTCATCTCGCCGTTTATCAGCTCTTTATTGGCCTGTTCACAAGCAGTACCAAAACCCACAATACCCGGTACATTTTGAGTTCCTGCTCTAAGCCCGTTCTCCTGACTGCCACCAAATATCATTGGTGATATATTGACCCCTTTACGGATATAAAGCGCACCGATACCTTTGGGTCCATGGACTTTATGAGAAGATAGAGACAAGAGGTCGACCCCTAAAGCCTCCACATCCACCGCTATTTTCCCCAAAGCTTGCACTCCATCACAGTGGAAAATTGCCCCGGCTGCATGGGTGATTTGCGCTAACTTTTTTATGGGTTGAATTGTCCCCACCTCGTTGTTGGCCAACATGATACTGACCAAAATAGTATCGGGGCGGATAGCTTTGCTGAGTGATTGAGGATCGACCCTGCCATCTTTTGCAACTTTAAGATAGGTAACGCTGTGGCCCTGGCTTTCAAGAAATTTACAGGTCGCCAATATCGCAGGATGCTCAATGGATGAGGTTATGATATGGCAATTTTTCTTTTGGGCAGCCAGTACCACCCCTTGTAGAGCCATGTTGTCTGCTTCTGATCCACTTGCCGTAAACACCAGACGTCTGGCGGTACAGTTGATTACTTGGGCTATCTGACGACGGGCAGCATCAATATGTGCCAGGGCATCACCACCAAGGGTATGGATACTGGATGGGTTGCCCCAGCTCTCTTTGAAAAATGGTTCCATGGTCTTGAAAGCTTGACTGTTTAGAGGGGTGGTGGCGTTGTGGTCCATGTAGACTAGCCGGGTCTGCTCTTGGTTGACATCAATATTTTGTTGCTCTGACTCTTCTTCTAAAAGCTCATTTTTTGCTCTATCTGCTTTATCACCAGAGGCTGCCTTTTCCACCTGACAAAGAAGGGCTTTATATATGGGAAAACCGGATATGGGGTCATAACGATTTGCATCGGTCAGGGCATTGACGTTGCACTTGATCCACTCATCACCACCCAGTGGTCCCCCTCCGCCCATATCAGCATCTATGGCTCCTTTTACTATGTTGTCCGTTACATAAGCCCGATATTTCAACCGTCCCCTTGGTGTTGTCACCCAGACCCAATCTGTGTTGGATATTCCCCGTGATCTGGCGTCAACGCTGTTGATTGTTACCAGGGGTTCCGGGCGTTTTTCCTTTAAACCCGGCACGCCATGGTGCTGGCTGCGAAAATCGTAGTGATTGCGAGTTCCTGAATTAAAGACCAGGGGAAACTGTTTTGCCAGATCCGGTCTTGCCAATGGTCCCTCGGCTGGTTCTGTGTATATTGGTAGAGGATTATAGCCGTGTTCATCCAGTAGTGATGCGGCAATCTCAAACTTACCACTGGGGGTATCAAACCCCGGTTTTCCATCGGGACGCAGCTGGCCTTTTTCCCATTTTTTATACTGCATCATCACCGGAGGAAGTTGCACCATACCCCCTTTGGCCCGCACCTCTGCAACACAAAATCCAGTATCCTCCAGGGCAAATTCAAGTGCCTCCTCTTCACTTTGTGGATAGAGATGACCATACCCCAGACGCATGGCCAACTCTGCCTGGATAAGATAGTCAGGACGTGATTCCCCCAGCGGCTCCATCATCTTTTCCCGAATTTTAAATATAGCACCATAGCGCATATAGGATGTTGCTTCATACATGGTGGTGGCTGGTAGAACAATATCGGCATAGGCTGAATCGGCGGTGTGATAGCGATTTATGGAGACGAGAAAATCCAGGCCATTTAGGGTTTTTTGCCAAAGATCCGGCTCGGGCCATGATGTTATCAAAGAGCCACCAAGAATAATAAGATCCCTTATTTGATATGGTTTGCCTTGTAAAACCGACTCCGGCAGGGCAATGGCATGGGATTCACCACGATAATGGCTATAGACCGGAAAACGGTCTCGCCCCAGTGCCTTTTTAACATCGGGATTTTTTTGTAGTGCAGTACGGTTTTGGGGAAATTGGTTCTCCTTCATACGAAATAGCAGACCCCCCGGTGTATCCAGCTGTCCTGCTAACGCCCAGAGGGTGAATACACCCCGAATCGCCTGTACTCCACTGTCGGAATATTCAAGACCGGTATACATAACAGGTACAGCACCTCTGGCAGAGACAATTTTACGGGCAAGGCTATATATTGTTGCTGATGGAACCCCGGTAATCTCCTCCACCACCTCTGCTCGATAGTGTTGAGTTAGCTGTTTTAGCTCATCAAAGCCCACAGTCCAGTTTTCGGCAAAATCTTCATCGTAGCTCTCTTCGCTAATCAGGATATTGATCAACCCTAAAGCCAAGGCTCCATCGGTTCCTGGACGTATGGGTATCCACTGGGCATCGGCCTCTCTTGCAGTTCCGTTACGCCTTGGATCAATTGCTATAACCTCTGCACCACGTTTTTTGGCTTTTAATATCTGTTCATGGGTCCATGGTGGTGAATCTGTCGCAGGATTTGCCCCCCAAATCACAATAAGCTCTGCCTGTTCAATATCCCCATCCATGGTTATATACATCTCACCCATGGTGACATGGGGTGCTATCATGGCAAAAGAGACATAACACAGAGCACCAACACCCAGGGTGTTGGGGGAGCCAAAGGGAAAAAGCAGACTTGATGCCGAGGAGACCGCTACCCCTTCTGGTTGAAAATGGTCACACAGAGCCATATCAAAACTACCCCGCCCGGTATAGATTGCCGTTGCCTCGGGGCCATATTTGGCCTTGGTGGTTTGCAGCTGGTTGACAATGGCAGTAAAAGCCTCATCCCAAGATATGCGAGTAAACTCATGGGTTCCTTTTGGACCTGTGCGTTTTAAGGGGTAGAGCAAACGTTGGGGGTCGTGGACGATCTGTGGAGAATAGCGACCAATTTTACAGATTGCCCCCATGGGATGCTCAGAATTTGGCTCTACACTGACCATACGGTCATCCTTGAAAACAGCCTTTACCCAGCATCCAGCTGGACATATTCCACACAGTCCGCTGCGAATATCTTCTGCTTTACCATGTTTATTCTTTGGGTTGTTTAAGGGTGTGGATTCCATAATATATGCTCTTGTATTTTTTAAATTTTGGGATTTGTCGAAAAATATAGTATCCTCTGGGTTTAGTTTAGTACATCCTTCATCTACATACAAAACCTTGAATAACAACTAACATATCTGGGTTATACTGTTAACAGTGGCTATTTAACCGTGTTGAATAAAAACAAATCATGACTGCAACAACAGCATTAAACGAGCAAAAAACCGCAACTGAGCAATATTCTGTTACCCCCCCAGCTATCGGTTTTGATGATTTTCATCCGACCCAGGACTCCCTGTTACAGGAGGTATTAAAAGGTCTTGCCAAAGAGCAAAAAACCATACCCCCTAAATTTTTTTATGATGCCAATGGGTCCAAGCTGTTTGATGAAATCACCCAACTGACTGAATACTATCCAACCCGTACCGAGATAGAATTAATAAAGACCCATCGCCAAGAGATGGCCCGGTATATAGGTAGCTCCATTGAGCTTATAGAGTTAGGCAGTGGTAGCAGTTTGAAGGTGCAGCTTTTACTTGAGGGGTTAAAGCCCTCTATCTACATTCCGGTTGATATTTCCCGTGAACATCTGTTGGAATCTTGCCAGCGACTGGCTGAATATTTTCCTGAGATTTACATACACGCTGTTTGCGCAGATTATTCCAGCAAATTGGAGCTGCCTGATCTTTCAAACGGAAATCGCAAAGTTGTCTTTTTTCCCGGTTCCAGCATCGGTAATTTTGAACCCCAAGCAGCAGCTAATCTACTAGAAAATGTTGCAACACTGGTGGGGCAGGGTGGGGGGCTGTTAATAGGAGTTGATCTGCAAAAAGACCATGCCGTATTAAACTCAGCATATAATGATGGCAAAGGTGTTACAGCTGCTTTTAATCTTAACCTATTAAACCGGATAAACAGTGAAACCGGGGCTGACTTCAACCTGGATAAATTTAGCCACAAAGCTTTTTATAACTCCCAAGAGGAACGCATCGAGATGCACCTTGTGAGTAATAAAGAGCAGCAGATAAATGTCAACGGCTCCAATTTCAAGTTTTGTAAGGGGGAGAGTATCCACACCGAAAACTCATATAAATATTCTGTACAGAGCTTTCAAAAATTAGCCGCATCTGTCGGTTTTAAACCTGTAAAAACATGGGTAGATCCCCAATCATATTTTAGCATTCACTATTTAGAGATGTTTACTGCTGATGGATAAAATAGTGGTCGGTTTTTTATTGCCCAATGTGAAATAGAACGTAGCACCTTTTCCAACTTCAGCTTCACCCTTGACCCATCCGCCGTGACGTTTGACGATTTTTTGCACTGAAGCCAGTCCAATTCCGGTTCCCTCAAAATCTTCGCTTTTATGCAGTCGTTTGAATGGTTGAAAGAGGTTGCTTGCAAATTTCATATCAAAACCGGAGCCATTGTCTTTGATGTAAAATACCCTTTCACCATCTTTTTGCTCTACACCAAATTCGATACGAGCCTCAGCAGTAGTTTTTGAATATTTCCAGGCATTGCCTATCAAGTTTTCCAACAGTGTATGTATAAGGCGAGGATCTCCATTGGCTAAAATATTTGGCGTTACATCAATCACCACATTTCTCTCAGGTTGGGAATCTTTATGAGTCTGTATTATCTCTAGTACTGTGTCGGATAAATTTAGCTCTACCTGCCTTACCTCACCCTTGCTGGATTGGGACAGCATTAAAATGCCTTCGATAAGATCGTGCATCTCCTGGCTACCTTCAACCACGTTTTGTAAATACTGTTTTCCCTCTTCATCAAGAGAATCTTCATAGTCTTCAATGAGTATTTGGCTAAAAGAGCCAATGGTTCGCAAAGGGGCGCGTAAATCGTGAGAAACAGTATAAGCGAAGGACTCCAACTCCTTATTTGTCGCCTCTAGCTCCGTGGTTCGTTCAATCACCCGTAGTTCCAGCTCATCTTTGGCTTTTTTTAAGGCATTTTCTGCTTTTTTACGATCACTTACATCGGTGTTGATGCCAACAAAACCTGTGACTTTTCCCTCTTCATCATGTAACGCCCGCGCGGTTCCAACCACCCAGGTGATATTTCCCTGCCGATCCATAAAGCGGTATTCCAGTCCCCATTTTCCTTCTGATTCAATCATTCGTTGCCAGTTCTTGCTAATCAGCTCTCTATCATCCTGATGCAAACCTTGTTGCCACCCATCTCCTAGAGCCTCCTCTGCTGAGAGACCGGAATGTCTACGCCAAAGGGGATTGGTATAG
>JADFZS010000246.1 GCA_015232405.1 Magnetococcales bacterium
ACTGGAACAGCTACATCCCCAGGAATTTATGAGACCCTGTTCATGCTAGGCCGCCAAAAAACCATCTCCCGCCTGCAAGCCGGAGTGGTTTTTCTCGAGGAAAAAGCTGCTGCTACTGATTAGTTAGCAAATATCACTCAAAAAATGGGGTGGAGAAAGAGTGCATGTGAAAAGATAGCTCCAACTCTTTATCCCCCTTCATTTTTGCAGCAATGGGATAATCTGAATTGTTGAGGATAACCTCTAAAAATCTGCTGACAACCTCTTCAGGATTATCAGAAGCGTCCTGATCTTTGAGTTGTTTGCTGATATGCTCAATCAAGGAATTGTCAATAACCACTGAGATATCTTTTTTTGTCTCTGCTGTTACATTAACCATTTTGTTCTCCTCCTCATCTTTTTAAGACATTAAGGTGATGGTGCAAGGAGTGTTTAACTGTTTTCCTGCTCTTTTCATTGCTAATAAATCGCCTTAACATATCAAATAGTATGTATATAAATGCCCCCATAGCGATTCCTGATACAAGGCCAGCAATAAAAGACAAAGTCAATCTCCTTTAAGTCTTAGAGGAGATTATTTATAAAATAATTGCATGAATCTTAAAATTTTTTTGTAGATGCAGTTAACTGTTTTGTAAAATAATGTAATATTTCATTAAGTAACAGCAGAATAGAAGGTGGTTTTTTTTGAGGTAATGGAATGGATTTAGATCTTGATTTTGATATAAATGATCTTGTTGTGCCAGCATGGATGGTCGCTTGTTATGTAACTTTGATGACCATATTTTTTGTTGCCAGCTATTTTTTTCCTGGTTTAAAAGATAAAAAAGATAAGGTGAATAATCTATCTCTTCTCGTCTCGTTCACAGCCATACCCCTGACCCTGATAATTTGGGGTGTCGTCACAAACTATTAGTATCTTAATACCCACTATCTTTGGGTGGTTTGTTGTTCTGACTTCCCTTTCCCAGCCATCTGGTCATAATGGCTGCTATTACCAAGGCGATGATGGTTATCCAGAAACTTCCTGGTTGGCGGGTTAAAAAATTTCTGGTCTCTTTTTCTTGATATTGCAACCACTCAGCCAACTCAATAGAGGCAGTTATTTTACGGAAAATCTCTTCATTTTTCCCGTAATCCTTAATTGGCGAATAGCCCAGAATTTTAATAAAGCCAACCTGGGTCAAAAGTGTACCAGATAGCACTTTTATACCGCCGTCTGGCCCAATTGGTAGGTTGGAACGACGCCAGATCAGGTGGTTTTTGGCATCATAATGGCCCTGGCCCATGGTGGCTCCACTGCTACGTTGCATGGCCTGCTCTTCACTGTTGCGGGTCAGTGATAGATCTAGGGTCTCCATGGGTTTGATGCGAGATTGGGAAATTCTTCCTGAGTTTGAGATGATAAATAGAATATATGGTGGTTGTAACCAACCTCTACTTGGATTTGGCTGAAAACCCAGCCGTAGCCTTGGCCCACCTAAACCGGGAATGGATACCCCAACACTTTTTGTGATGCTTTCTGTCACGGTTGCGGGAATTTCAACCCACCCTTTGGGGGTGGTAATGGAAATACCGGAACTAGGATAGCGAAAAGTTTTTGACCATGCCGGGGTGGCAATGAAAATCAATGTAATAGATATGAGATATGACGATAATAACAGCCCGATTTTTGTCAAAACAGTTACCTCAAGTCCCTAGATTGCGGTATAAGCGTAACCAATTGGCTTTACCATATCGCAACCAAAGGGAGTTGCACAACAAGATCAACACATATATCCAATTATATCTTGTGTGTTGATCCTGTTATGCAAAACAGTTTTTTAACTATTTTTTATTAAAAAAATCCCTATATTCAACATCAACCTGATTAATATGGTTGATCAGCCAGTCCCAGAGCATGGCTTTGAAATCATCTTTAAATTTAATCTTTCTGCCCCTGATATCTTCCTGAACTTTTAACATCTTTTCCAAAAATTTATCGTGCTGTTTTTTCTGACTATCATAACCAGGATATCCTTGGGCGTTCATCATATCCTCTTCAGCTTTAAAATGACCGGAAGCCACTTTTAGAATACGACCAAACAGGGCATCAATATGCCGCCAATCTTCAATATTTGCCTCGCGGGTACGCAATGAATCAACAACTTCTTGAAATTCTGCAACATATGATGCCAACCGCATGTGCTCTTTATTGAATCGCATAATGCCCACATCTTTAAGTAGGCATGATGAGTTTTGATCTTGGTTAGACAGGCTCATTATTTTTTATCTCCGAAAGTGAAAATTGTGATGTTGTATATTGATTTAATTATTAAATATTAAGATTAGAATAGACTCATCCAATAGTTTACAATGGGGTCAGACCATGATACTGCTGCTAAGTTCCTTTTATCGAGGTATTTAGCCGACAATATTTAGGGGACGGAAATTGTATGCCAAACCAAATTTCCAGGTATGCTTTAACCTAGAAACGGCAGTTGTCGGCACGCACCGCCAACCGCCGTTTCTAGGTTTAAACATTTTACCTTGTTGATGTCTGGTTTTATAAACAGATCAATCTTTTAATTAAACTAAAAAAGTAAATATTTCCAAACAGGTGTTGTATGAAAGAAGAGATGACCGCTTTGATTGTTTTAACCCCGGAAATGGGGCGTGGACTCATTGCTATGGCAGTGGCTAAAATGGACAGGGTACAAAAACGGACAAAAGAGGGTAGGATGGTGATCGTGGGTGGCGGAACCACACGTTATGTTGCCCAGCAGTTAACCGGAGAAGATCCGGGACGGGACGCCTTTGCTGTTGGCTGTATAAAGGATGCAAGTCTTGGTGAGACAGACAAAAAGGGAAGGGGGGCAGGTCCATTTCTGTTTGATAACGGTATTGTCTCCCGTGGCTGGCCTGGGGAGTTGCTGGAATCATTTCAAGCTGGTGATATCTATATCAAAGGGGCAAACGCTATAGATGTTGATGGAAATGTCGGTATTCTTATGGGGTCACCTACAGGTGGTACTATAGGGGCTGCCATGACTCTCCTCTTGGCCCGGGGTGGTGAGCTTATTATTCCGGTATCTTTGGAAAAATTAATACCATCTGTCGCAGCTGCTATTCCACTGCTAGGCCAGGGCAAGGTTGATAGAGTCATGGGTGGACCCGTAGGAATGATGCCCATAATGGCCTCGGCTGCAACAGTGGTAACAGAGGTGACAGCGATAAAACTATTGGCCGATGTTCAAGCAACCCCAGTTGCTGCTGGGGGTATGGATGATTGCCAAGGCTCCATTACCATCCATCTACAGGGCAGTCGTAGTGGGGTGGAGTTTATCTGGGATTTAGTCAACAATTAAACAGGGGTTGGTAATGAAAAGTTTTCGTCGTGAATTGTGGTTTAACATTCAAAATCGCCGTGAGTTTATCAATATCACAAGGGATGTTGAAAATTGTCTGGCTGAAAGTGGCATCAAGGAGGGAATGGTGCTGGTAAATGCGATGCATATTACTGCATCAGTATTTATAAATGATGATGAAGGTGGGTTGCACCACGATTATGAAAAATGGCTGGAACAGCTAGCGCCACACGCTCCCATATCCCAATATATGCACAACAACACCGGAGAAGATAATGGAGATGCCCATTTAAAACGCCAGATCATGGGCCGGGAAGTTGTTGTGGCAATTACCAATGGCAGACTTGACTTTGGGCCATGGGAACAGATCTTTTATGGTGAATTTGATGGTGGGCGTAAAAAAAGGGTGTTGGTAAAAATAATTGGTGAGTAAAGCTAATTATATTTCCAGATGATTTCTAACTGACTAATTATGTCCCACAATTGATATAAAAAGAGAATATTACCATGGAAGATGCCTTGAAACGTATGCTGGCAGGGTTGAAATATATAGTACCACTATCTTTGGCTCTCTCTTCATACCCATTTTTTACTACAGAACCGTACTCTTTAACTGATTTTGCCATAATGAATGGGCTTTTGATTGCTAGTTTCAGTATGTTTTTTGCCGCCTATATAGTTGTAATAAAGGTAATTAAACCCCAGAGGTGAGCTTTTTCATGTTGTTGATTATTTGGAGTTTTATTTGAATAATGTATTTTACATCTCCTCTATAGGCCACAGCGCAACTGCATGGTTGGCAACTGCCCTTGATATGCACCCGAATATCACCTGCTACCATGGTATTCGTTACTCTCCTGAAGATCCCCAACGTAAACAGGTTGAAGGTGATGTTTTTCTTGAACAGCTGGCAAAAAAGGCTAATAAAAACCATTTTGTGGGTTCGGTGCATGGCTATTCAGGCAACCATATTGAGCAAAAAATCAAAGATATTGGGGGTCAGTATGCCACCTGTTTAAGAAATCCCATCTTCAGAATCTCCTCGGTTTACCAGCACCACTATAAAAAGGTCATGGTTGCACAAAACCCTCAACAGATAGCCGATTTTGAATGGATGATAAAATCTTTTCTTGCCCACAACAGGCTCACTGTTGATGTGCTGATGGCTGCAAAATTGTTAAGAGACACCTCTGTGGATGGTTCACCCGGTATAGATGGGCTATCTTATACTGATCTCTGTTTTATGTGGTCTGTGATGTATGTTGCCTACAATGATTTTTTAACTGCACAGTCAGAAAACCGGGTTTTTCGTATGGAGGATTACACCCAGATACCCGAAGCGTTTGCAGATCTGTTTGCCCTGATCACCAAACAGCAGATCCCCCTGGATGCGCAATATCTCTACAAGGTTTTTAACATTGGAAAGCTAAACAGCCACAGAAAAGAGATTGCAACCGATGTGGATGAGTTTAAGCAGTGGCAGCCAAACCATCAGATGATTTTTAAGGTGATGATCCCTTTTATCGGCCCCAAAATTCTAAATGCTTTTTATGGCTCCCTGGGGTACAACTTTGTCACCACCCTTATAGACCCAGCATAATAATATCTATTTTCTCTTCTAGCTTACTGTTGTGGTCTCTTCTGTTTTATCTGCTTCATCCAGCTCAGCTAGAAAATCTGTGATAAGCTCCTTGGCTCCGTTTAGGTCGGAAGATTTTTCTGGATCTTTCTGCAACGATTTGTCGATCAATGCCAGTAAAGCTTCTACCTGTTCCCAATATTGATCAAGCTCCCAGGAGAAAATATCTTGGTTATTCTTTTGTTCTGTTACAGCCAAATCAGTGTTGTTGGTATCTGCTGTTTCATCGTTCATCTGGCTAAATGCCATACCAAATAGCATTCCTGATACCAACAAAACATCCCTCGGGCTGACCCCTTGGGTTGCACTTTCCCATGCATCTTTAACCTCAGCAGGAGCAGTTAGCGGAGGAAATACAGCTTCGCTATCATCGACATCTGCAATACGCTCCATAATCACCTGGATGGATTTTACCGTTTTGCTATCGCCATTTGGTGACTGGTTTGAATAGTGGACAGCTTGGAAAGTTGTCAGCTGGGTGGTTGAAAGTGATTGTAAAAAATCAAAAGGTGACTGTTCATCGCCAAACTCTCCATCACCATCAAGTATACCAGCGATTAAATCCACCATGTCAGAGCTGGGAGAGTCGGGAAATGAGAAACTATTCAAATCTGAGAAATATTGTGAGTTTGATATGATCCCGTCCATTTGGCGAGCTGCAATGCTATCCAACATAGAGATAAAATCATCAGGTTTTCCGCACTCACATCTGTGTTCACCACCCCCACCAAACATCCCCTTGGTGCTGGTTGTGGTTTGGGATACGGTGAGTATTTGGGTAACAATATTGGCAGATATCATGATATGGCAGCCTTTTAAAAAATTGGATGATGCAAACTCTTAATTCATTAATCTTTTGTCTACTTGAAGATTAATAAAAGCAAGGGCTATGCCATTGGGTGATATTGTTGAATTTCAATAAGATAGTTATGGAATATCCGTTAATATAGGGCAAAATTTGCCTAGTGAAAAAGAGGCAAAAACTGCCCTGAAAATCCCAAGGGGAAGTTTTTACACATCAATGGTTTAGTTGGCGATATCTTTAACGG
>JADFZS010000247.1 GCA_015232405.1 Magnetococcales bacterium
AAGAAAATTTCCACCTTCTGCCTGCACAACCTCCGGCACCTCACCGGTCAGCCCCAATATTACGGAAATATCATGAGGGGCAAACGACCAGAGAACGTTCTCCTCCTGGCGTAATTTGCCAAGGTTAAGACGGTTGGAATAGATATATTGGATGCGTCCTAACTCTCCGTTTACAACCAGCTCCTTTAATTTAAGAACGACTGGATGATACCAAAGCAGATGTCCGACCATAAGAATTTGTTGTTGTTTTTCAGCAAGTCTGGTCAGCTCCACCCCATCTTTTTCAGAAAGGCACAGCGGTTTTTCCACAAAGACATCCTTGCCAGCCAACAGGGCCTCCCGCACCAGATCGGCATGGGTCACTGCCGGGGTTGCAATGACCACTCCTTTAATTTCAGGATTTTCTATGACCGCCTGAAACGATTCTGCAACCAACACATCGGGATATTTTAATAAAAACTCATGTGATGTATCACGGTTGCAATCGCAAATCGTATGTAAAACACCCAGATCAAAAAAATTGCGCACCAGGTTTTTGCCCCAATAGCCAGTCCCAACTACAGCAATAGATTTTTTTTTCACTGATTATTCCTTAATGTCAGATCATTAATACTAGGTAATTGGACGGCTTAAAAACCTGAAAACATTTATCCTAGAAACGGCAGTTGTTAGCACATGCTTGGCACAACCTCTTGATTCATCTGCCGAATTTGAAAAATGTCTCATCACCCATTGGGTGACTTCGATTATTTCTAATTCAGCTGCTAAACCAATATGTTGCACCATTCACGCACTTCCAACTGCCGGAACTAGGATTATCCAGCCAAAATGTTGCTTCCCAATCTTAGGTATTGCGTACCACGACCTTATAAAAAGTTTTAGCCATTCCCGCATAATAGAGCAGGTCAGAGAGCCGCCTGATACTACGTAGCCTATTAAAAATATAGCGAAAGTTCCAGCAATAGGATTTATATATATGATTGCGTTGTTTAACCAACTCCTCAGCAGAAAAATTTATTATGCGCCAGGGCGGTGGAGATTCAGAAAAGATTTGGTAGGACTCCCATGGAACACCGTCCAGATAGCCCAGGCTTTTCATCTCATCATATTGCGCCGTCCCGGGAAATGGGGTGATGATCCCAAGCCCGATGATATCTGCCTGCAACTCTTTCATCAATCGTTCGGTTGCGGCAAAGTCCTCTGCGGTTTCATGAATATCCGCACCCAATATAAAAGTACCCTCAACCACGGGAATACCCGAACTTTTGGCCAGACGAAACGCTTCTCTAATCTCTTCGACAGTTGCATTTTTTTGAATTTTGTCCAACACAAGTTGCGAACCTGACTCTACACCAAAGCTAATTTTATGACAGCCGGTTTTTGCAAGATGTTGCAACATTTCACTATTGACAGTCTTTACGTGGCCATTGACAAAATATCCATCAATTCCCAGCTTGGGCAGACCGGAGACCAACTCCATGACTCGTGATTTTTTAAATGTAAATGTAGAGTCGTTAAACATCACATAGTTGGTACCAAAATCCCTGACCCCCTCCGCTATTTCCGCCAGGACGTTTTCAGGTGTCCGATAACGCACCCGACGACCGTGGGTCACCTCAACATTGCAAAAGGTACACCGAAACGGGCAGCCCCGTGAGCTGTCCACCTCAAATATATTCCATGTTTTACGAGAGACTCCACGGTGTACATGTTTTTCTTCATACCACTCCATTGGTACAAGTTTGCGGTTTGGAAAGGGGATGGCGTTAACATCTGGAAAGTCGCGCACCGGCCCCATTTTGACCACTCCATCCTCACGATATATGGTCCCGGGAATTCCAACTACTCCCCGGTTTTCTTCCAACCGCGCCAAAATTTCCGGCAGCGTCTCCTCCCCTTCGGTCACAACACCCAGATCAAACAGTGGATAGTCACGCATGGTTTCAAAAGGCAAGACCGTAACATGGACACCGCCGATGATGGTAACAATATTTTCATCTATCTGCTTTATCCAACCAGCCAATTTGTTACCAAAATCGATTGCCGCCGTCACACAGGAGAGACCAACCACCTGTGGACGAAATTTTTTCATTTTTTCAGCAACATATGATTGTTCAAAAGGCTCCACTACAAAGTCCCATATCTCAACCTCATGCTCCTGCTGCTGACAGGCTGCAGCCAGATAGGCAATATTTAGCGGATATTGTCCACCGGTTAGAGTGGAACTTTTGGCAGTATCTTGAACTTTAATAAGTGCAATTCGCATAATTGACTCTATTTCCAGGTAACAGTTACCAGGACGAATTGACATTCGCGCCCCAGGCTGTGGTCAAGAGATAAACCATCTGCCCTATATATGCTTTGCACAAAAAACAGACCATTCCCCATCTTTTGGCACATATACCTTAACCTCTGAATTTTCTTCAACAATTTGAAATTTTTTGTTAATTATCGGCATATAACGTTCTTTAAAAAATATTCTCGTTGCAAGCATGGATGACCTTCTATCATGCTCATAATCAGCTTCAGGCACAATAACAAAGTCCGTTTGGCACAAAACAGCAGCCGGCGACTCCACTCCCTCCCCAGAAAAGGCGGCCTGAAATTTCCACCAAAGCATGGCTTTTTTGGGAGGAGGAGAACTCATCAGCATTGGATAAGGGTTTACATAATCCAGGTTGAGAATACGTTTTCCCCTGGCACCAAGCTCTTCCAGACGTTTTTCCATGTAGCCAAAATATTTTTGATAGTCATCCTCAAAATGTTTGGCGACAAAAATATCCCGGAATGGCGAATCCTGCCGTACCGAAAGTGCCACTGCTCGTTGTGGAGGAGCTTTAAAATGGTGCAAAACCAGTGCGAGGGAATCCATAATCACACTACCAAACAGAAGCAGCACCAAGGCAGCCCCTGCTAAAAGGCGCAGGTTGGACTGCTCCACATTGATGCTTGCCTCCTCTTTTCTGCGCCACATCTCCCAGACCAACAGCACTGACATGGGGGCGATGCCATTCCACCAACTCAAATTGCCAAGGGCAATACCAAAACCCCCAACCAGAACAATTATAGCCAGGATAAGCGGATGGGGAATGCCAATAAAATGTCGTGAATCACGTATATTGCTGGAAAGATAAAGCAGGGCCATGGTCACCAACAGCACCCCTTTCCCAGCCAAGAGCAATAGCTGACCAAACAGCACATCAAAACGCACTCGATCATGACTGTGGGAGTGCAAACCCATTTGGACATCCAGAGCATAATTTTCTATGATGCCCCACTTATAGTTTATCAAACCAATAAACAATACAGCCAAAAACAGAGCCAAAGCCAACAAACGCCGCTGGGCGGATTCAATAAAAAATGGCCCCAAAATAATCATCAGGCCAGCCACCAGAATATAACTGACCTTAAGAAAAAACAGGGCTGTTATCAGCAGGGCCGCCAACAGGGCATCAACAAGCAACTGAGCTGTGGAGACGCTATTTGAACGAGCCGGAATATAGATAAAGGTCAATAGTGTACATAACAGTGCCCACCCATGTTTGTTATACTGACCGATATAGTCAATTTCCACATAATAACCATCAAGAAAACGGGGGGAAATACAGAGCAAAAAAATGGAGAGTGTCAGCACAACCCCCATGAATGATGGAAGCCGGGTACGGGTTGCCCAGGCCATGCAGGCTGCGGTAAACAGGCCAACAATCAGGTTGGCGACAATCAGGGCATGACCGGAAGGCCCGGCCAGCCAATGCCCAAGTCCATTGACCACTCCAACAAAGGCACCAAGGGCGGTATGTATATCCTGGTGGGGTGCCAACCCCTGCAGCAGTGACCAACCATAGTGCAGAGGGATGAAAATATCTCCAGGAGAGGTGGTGTAGATGCCCTTGGCCAACAATAACAATATGCTGACAAGAGACATTATGATCAACAAACTGCCGGAAAACAGCTTTGTTGACCACTGGCCAAGGATAAATTTTGCAATATTGGAGAGCATCGCAGTGGCCCGATCTCCTGACCCGCCGAGACCTTCCTCAACTGCCAGTGGATCAAATTGGTTTTTGTCAGCTGAACTATTTTGAATTGTCATGGGCTTGAATAAATTTTCAACTCCCTATTCGCTCTTTTTTAAACCAACGCCAGGCAGTATCAATAATATATTCCAACTCCATATATTCTGGCTTCCAACCCAGGTGATCCTGTATGAGTGAGGCATCGGCATAGAGCGTTGCCGGATCTCCCGCCCTGCGTGGGGCAAACTCAACCGGAACCTGGACTTTGGCTACTTTTTCAACTGCCCGGACAATTTCCAAAACCGAATATCCCACTCCTGTCCCCAAATTATACAACGGCTTGGCATTATCCTTCAGCAACTCTTCCAAAACAAGAACATGAGCCCTGGCTATATCAGATACATGAATATAATCCCGAACACAGGAACCATCCGGTGTGGGATAGTCATTGCCAAACACCGTTAAATGCGGCTTGTCACCATAAGCCACCTCCAGGATAATCGGTATCAGATGGGGTTCAGGATTATGTGACTCGCCGGTCTCCATATCCGGGTCAGCCCCAACAGCATTAAAATATCGCAGGGTCGTGCTTGGAAAGCCGTAGGCACGCCGATAATCTGCCAATATATTTTCAACGGTAAGTTTACTGTTGCCATAGGGGTTTATTGGTGCGACAGGGTGGCTTTCAGTCAGGGGTAGGTTGCTCTGGTTGCCATACACGGTGCAACTACTGGAGAAGACCATTGGCAGGTTGCCATTTGCAGACAACGCATCTATAAGCGTCAAACTTCCCACTACATTATTATTATAGTAGATGCGCGGATCTTCGTTGGACTCCCCCACATAGGCAAAGGCGGCCAGATGAATTGTGGCAACGGGCCTATATTTTAATATTGTCTCTTGAAGCTTACCGCGGTCGCGAATATCCCCCTCCACCAGTGGCCCCCAAAGGACAAAACGACGATCTCCCCGGGATAGATTATCATAGACCACCGGCTTCCAACCGTTGGCCGCCAGATTCTTGCAGATATGGCTACCGATATAACCCGCACCACCAACAACCAGGACGTTCATTTCGGCCCTTTTGCTTCAGGTTCTCCGCCAACACCATCCGAATGATATTTTTGTACCTGTTTAATGAGATAGGCTGGCCTATGTTTTACCTCCTGGTAGATGCGGCCAATATATTCACCCAGCACGCCAATGGCCATAAGTTGGGCACCATGAAACATGAGCGAAGTCAGCATCAGCGAAGTATAACCGGGAATATCTCCCGGGCTGTTACCAAATAGTTGGATATCAAAAATGCGGCGGAGAAAAAGGAATAAAAAACTGAAGGATGCCAAAAAGAACAAAACAAGTCCCATCAACATGATAAACCTTAACGGACGGGTTGAAAAATTAAAAATTCCGTCAAACGCCAGCTTAAACAGTTTAAAAAAGGTATATTTGGACTCTCCAGCCTCGCGGGCGGCACGCTCATAAGGCAGGCCGATTTGCCGAAAACCGGCCCAGGCTCGCAAACCACGGATAAATTGATTTTTTTCTGGAAGAAGCTGTAAAACCTGCACCACGGAACGATCCATCAAGGCAAAATCACCACTGTCCATGGGGATATCCACCGAAGACAAAAAGTGCAGAATGCGATAGAACGATCTATAAGCAGCCCGTTTAAAAATGCCCTCCTTACGGGCTCGACGTACCCCATAAACCACCTGATACCCCTCCCGCCACTTTTCCAACATGGCAGGTATTACCTCAGGAGGATCCTGTAAATCTGCATCAATAACCACCACGGCATCCCCTTTTGCATGGGAAAGTCCAGCAACTACAGCTTCTTGATGACCAAAATTACGGGATAAAGTAACGACAATGGCATGTTTATCTTGTGAGACAATATTAGCAAGAAGTTTTGGTGTTGCATCCGAACTACCATCATCCACAAATATAATTTGCAAAATAATGTCATCCATTGGTGCAAAAATACCAACCAGACGCTTATA
>JADFZS010000248.1 GCA_015232405.1 Magnetococcales bacterium
TTTTGCTGTTCATATTACGCCCTACGGGCGTGAGTTTTTTCAGGCATGTCAGAATCTATCATCCGGTTTCTTTTGTCGAATCTCTCAAGAATAGGTGCGGAAGGCTCACTTCCGCACCCTGGCTCACCGTCTTGATGAGTTCTGACCGGATTATCCCTTGGTGGGTTACCACCTCCCCGCCCTACATTAAATTATTAAGGGGTCAGTGTCTCGCTATCATTGGCACAGAGGGGATCGCGCCCCGCCCCAAGGGCTGGGAGAACTCCAGTTGGTGCCACTTTTATGTGGCAATGTGCGACAAATATCTTAATAGTAATATTATAATGATCTCTGGAGTTTTGCTGTTCACAATTTTTATGTCTGTGTCATTTTGAAAACGTTGATAGCAAAACTAATGAAATTTTGATTTTGCCAGTCTGTATAATAAATATACAACGATAAGAGATAATAATATTTCGACTTGACTGAACTTTCTTCTTGAAAAACAAGCAACATACTGTTTCTGAAAATAAAATCTAATTTTCCATGTTGCCTGACTGGGCAGGATTGTGGTTCAGATTGTGATTTCCAGCAGGGAAAATGCTTCTTTTTGCAGTGGTGTGGGAATGGTTAGCTTGGGGAACGTGACAGGTTTTTTGTATGCGTTTAGCAAACTACGTCTGATTTTGTTTTGACTATTCAGGAAATGGATTTTGGAGCCAAATTCATCGGCAAAAGGGCTTCGAATTCATCAATGGTTTCAGCTTTTGGTAGTTCTTTAAAAATGTGATGCAGATATCGGTATGGTTCATGACCATTGGCCTTGGCGGTTTCGATTAGGCTGTATAAGTTGGCGGAGGCATCGGCACCACGGGTTGCGCTGCCGTTTGCAAAAGCGTTGGCAAGGTTGCATCATCAAAATTTGAATTGAATTCGATACAAACCCCATTTGGAAAATAGAGTCTAACTTCTGAAAATTACGTGCATTTGGCTGCAATGGAATTTTTTTAAAAAGCTGAGCACCTGCCTCTGGCAGTTGCTCTATAGCACCCAAACGACGAAGCCTTCTTATCATGGTGCTGAAGGTATTGGGATTTAATCCGTGATTTTTTGCATAACCTCTATAGCTGTGGCCAGAACTGTTGCATGCTCGATAATGCTCCAACCAAAAATGCTGTCGCTTGCTTAAAACAGGTAAAGTGCTGCTATTTGCGCCCATCCGATCCTCCTTATGGTTAAATTTGGATTTAGGATGGCAAAATGATCATGTGCTGTGAACCCTGTAGTTGCCCAATCGCTTACGAAAAAACCATTGGGAAAATAAACGATACGCCAAAGCCAGAATTGCGTTTAAAAACGTTTTACAGATCAACCCAAAGAACGTAGTGGCTAATTATCAAATTGGTTTGGTCTTCGAGCAGGAAGAGAAATTTCAACAAGCCTTTGACTCTTTTTTAACGACAGTTGCATTAGATTCAAATCATATTTTTGGTAAGGAAAAAATTAGCCAATATCTCTTCTCATCTGGCTATATTGAAGATGCATTGGATGTGGTAAAAAGTATTCTTGAGCTTGATCCAAAGCATGAAACAAGCATCTTTATAAAAGCCATGATTTTTGCACGTTTGGGTAAATATAAAGAAGCGATAACAGTGACCGAAACATTGCTAAGCCGTAACCCAAAAAATATTGAAGCCATAATTTTTTTAGCAACATTATTTGAAAAAAAAGGAGAAGCAGATAAAGCGGTTGAAGTGTACCAAAAATGGCTAGTTAATCATCCAAATAATGCGTTGTTAACTATTCGTTTGGCAGGATTGTTTGGGCGTATACAACTACCAGCAAACGGGGAAGAGCTTTTATTGAAACTGGTAGATGCAAAACCGGATGATGTTGTTCGTTGGAGATGGTTAACAGCACACTATTTAAGAACCAAACAGTTACCAATTGCAATTGAAACCATAGAAAAAGCGGCTACCATTTTTACTGAAGACATTGGTCTCAAATTGTCATTAGCAGCATTGCACTTAAAAAGTCAAAACCAGCAAAAAGCCACTGCCATATACCAAGAAATTATTAAACAATCCTCATCGTCTGTTGAAGGTATGAAAGCCAGACTTGGTATTGCTGGGATCCTTATGACCAATAAAGAATTAGAATTTGCTTCAAAGTTGTATCGCGCAGTGGTTGGTTGGAAAAATGATGAACCGCAAGCTAGTAAAATTAGAGAGCATGGTTGGCTTGCGCTTGGTTACATTGCCCTTGGGCATAAACAATTTAAAGATGCTGTTATGGCATTTCAATCTGCCGTAGATGAACAGCCAACATCGATAAATGCAAATAATTTATTAGGGCGTTCTCTATTGCTTACCCATAAAACCGAGAAGGCTAAACAAATTTTAAAAAAAGTAGTTGAACTCGATCAAAATAACAAAGCGTCCCAAATACTGCTGGCACAATTAGCGAATGAAGAAGGGCAATTGGTTGATGCCGGAAACCGTTTTAAAAGGGTTTTGGAAATAAGCCCTAATGACTTTCAAGCTCTTTCTGGGCTGTCTGCTATTCAGAGTAAGCGGGGGAAGTGGTTAGCAGCGGCAGAGTCTGCTAATATGTTGCGATTAAGCCACCCCAATGCCGCTGTAGGGCATCTTCTGTCAGGCAATGCCTATTACCACCAAAAATGGTTTCAGAAGAGCGCAGAGGCCCTTGAGCAAGCTGTGGCCTTATCTCATAATGCATTAACTCCAATATCAGTGCTTGCAAGAAGCTACCTTGCTCTCAAACAATCAGAAAAAGCAGTCTCTTTGTTAGTCTCGGCATTGAAGGGTAAACCCACAGATTCAAAACTTCACAACCTATTAGGTAAAGTACAAATTAAAAATAAAGAACCAGAAAGTGCGCAAACTGCTTTTGAAAAAGCAATCAAATATAAACAGGATTGGCTTGAGCCTCGGCTTAATCTAGCGCGGCTACTATTGGGTCAAAAGAAAACAGAGTCCGCTGTTGTGCTTTTGAAACAAGCTACCGAGGATATTCCTAATCACCAGGATCCATTTTTCATGTTGGCAGCTATCTATGTGCAGGAAGGTCAAGTAAATGCAGCTATGAAAGCTTATGAGCAGGTCCTGCGTATAAAATCAGATAACGAAGTTGCGGTTAATAATCTGGCAGTGCTTCTCCTAAAACATGGTCAGAGTAATCTTGATATCAAGAGAGCTTTAGAGCTTGTTAAGAAGTTTGAATACTCATCTAATCCCAACTACCTAGATACCTTGGGCTGGGCCTATTACAAATCTGATGACTATGAATCTGCAGTATCGATTTTAAAGAAGTCTATTGCTATTGACCCGAAAATAGCCGAGCATCATTACCATCTGGGGATGGCACTTTATAAAATGGGAAAAACAAAACCGGCAGCATTACACTTGAAAAAATCGATTGCGGCAGGGTCAGTATTTAATGGTCATGCAGAAGCCAAAAAGGTGCTAGATGCTATGTGATTGGATTTTGCGCAAAAGGGTTTGAGGCAATGGGTTAGAAGATTAACGGTTCTCAACATCACCCTCTTGGATTATGTTCACGTACCTGGCATAAAGTGTGGCTTACAAGTGCCTGGCATAAGTGCATCATTAAAATAGACCAAGCCGTTATCTATTCATCAACAGATAACGGCTTGGCTCCCAACCTTGAAAGTTGATACGACAGGTGCCACCTATAATCCTCCGCAAACATTCAGCAGAGAGCCGCAGTTGTGGCAGAGGGTTTCATATGCTTTGTAGGTGGAAACGACTCGATTCTGCTCAGAGAAATTCATTAATATTCTTCATCATTTCTTTGTGAAGAGCAGCACCAATTTCATCCCCAAACCTTCTGGAAACTAACGATTCAACCTCACTGAGGAAAACATCTTCCTCAACGTCAAATAAGACATGCCTTACGATTTCAACAGGAAAATTTTTACCAAAACTCTGATAGCGTTTGGTGAATTCTTTGGCCTCTTCCTCAGGATTGCAAGTTTTGTATGTCTTGCATGCATTTGCATCTTTTTCAGTATCAATATCGGAACTATGTTCTAATGGAGTAGCCGTATTATTGACTGTGGCGACATCTAGGACCTGCTTTGTTGCCTCTCTAATATCTTGATCTTTAGGAAGGGTTAAGGCGAGATCTTTGGCAACAGAATAGATCTCAAGCTTCTGCTCATCTGTTACTTTTTTGGCGGCAGCCCTTCGCAAAGCTGATTCAGCGAATGTGCCAAGCTCGCACCCAACCAATACCTCAAATTTGGCAGCACGTAGTTCCCGGTGTAGGTATGAACTTGAGTATTCAATTTCTTTCTTGAAATATGCACCTATACTCTTGCAGCGGTACTCCAGAAAAATTTCGTTTACATAAACTTGGTAGATTTTTTTTCGCAACTCAACTTCACTTTCCCTCTGGCTTTTCAACAAAGAGTCCCGCCGTACGCAAAGATCTTTTAGAACCTGTGTAACCTTTAAGGCAGTTTCTGATACTGAAAGATCCGTCGATATGTGTTTGTTGGTCCCAATATTGATGTTGAGTTCGGTTGCTTTTTGTTTCATAACTTTAACCCTTTTAAAATAGATGTTTAGTTGACTACCAAAAAGTGGCCTAGGCCACTTTTTGGTTCGAGGCTGTGACCCAGGGCTATATATCTTCGTGCGTTGCGCAACAATCTCACACTGTTGGACCTACGCCACGCTTGTAACCCGTAGTACATCACCGATACACCAAATTACTATTCTGTCTGATGTTGCCTTAGTACTTGATCTTAATAACATTTGCCATCTACTAATATTTAAGCTAACCAGCAGATGGCTGTTTAAGCTGTGCAGAACATGGTTTATCCCATGCATGTGCCTCTGTGTCGTCTTTTGTTGAGCTTGGGGTGGTTGAGGGGTCACGTATGCTTTATCTGTCCAGCAGGGGGCGTAATATCGTTTAGGGAGGTAGGGGCAGGGTATTGCCCCGCCCCAATTGCTTTGTATTAAAAATTCAAAATCACTAATTAGCTACTGTATGTCTTTTTTGAACCTCAACAGAGTATCCTCAACTTGTTCCTTTGAGAGTTGGTTCTTTCCCATCCATTTGTTTAATCTAGTAGGGATGCCATCTCGCCGCAGACTGTGGATAATGGTGTCAGGAGATACACCTGTAGAGAATAAATAATTAAACAGTTTTCCGTAACTACTTTGTAGAGCTTTCAGGTACGATTTCAGATCAGCCTCCTCTGCCTTTCTATGGTGTGTAACGTGGAGGTCAAGGTTGTTATCCCCATTGTTAATATCAAGCTTTTTGGTAAAAGGGTATGCGTCCTTAAACACAGGACCAGGGTTGCACATAGTGGCCAATGGTATGCTGTTTTTTCTGGACCGTAACCTTAGCTCTAATCGTACCCAATTTGAACCTCGTAAATCTAATTTCTTTCCTCTCTCATAAGCGATTAACATTTTCTGATTCTTGTTAGTACCAATGTTAAATGAATGTCCACCCCCACTACCATTTGACACTGTATTCTTGTTAACTTGTCTTTGCCCTTTAATGTCAAATTCTCCAGCAGAGTAGGCATCAACAATCTTATCAACGCTGTGTGTTCCCTGATAATCATCAAGAGCAAGGTCAATTCTAGTGATACGTGCATCAAGCCGCCTTAAATTGTGGTGTAGGCGATTAATCGCCTTGGCTTGACCTTCGTGGTTAACCTCTAGCTGTGTAAAAGCTTTGCCTCTTAGAGTTAAACATATTGTGTTGTTGTTACCGCCATATTCATACCTGCCTACATCTTCACCCGATGGGGTTACAATAATGCCCTTGTAATCATACCATCCATCACGTTGTTCAACAGACTGTTCAACACTAAGTCCAAAACTCTTGGATACCAACCTCTCTACAAGCTCTTCTTCAGAAAGCTGCTTCCACGGTTTAAACTGAAGTTCCTTTAAGAAATCTAAGAAAAACACGCAAATTCAAGGTTCTGCGTGTTTTTTTGTGTTTTTGTGTTGAC
>JADFZS010000249.1 GCA_015232405.1 Magnetococcales bacterium
ATGGACGACCCATACACTTCTGACCCCTAAAATAATCAATGAAAGAACTAAATGGGTTTTATTCCTTGATTATACGCTATCGTGTGGAGATGGGGACGGGTATGGTTTCGGTTGTCGTTTTACTCCTGGCATCGTGAGAGCCGTTCTGCAGGCTGAGTTGGCATACTTGGATGCCCAACTTGGAGGGTCGAGAGAATGAGCAGCCCAGCCCATTCAACTCACCGGAACGAAGTCCGGCAATTCGGCAAGCAATTTCCCCCGGTTGTAGGAAAAGCCATCAGAAATGGCGTTGATGGCCTGCGTATCAGCGGCAACCAACTTGTTGGCAGGTGTCCTTGCCACGATGACGACAACCCCAGCCTATCCATCGGCATCGGCGAAGATGGAAAGGTGCTGATAAAATGCCATGCCGGATGCGAGACAAAGAAGATCCTGGCCCACCTTGGCCTGCGCATGGCTGATCTCTACGGCAACCAAAAGGTCGAAATCGTCTACGATTACCACTCCGTAGATGGCGAACTTCTGTTCCAAATTGTCAGAACCAAACCTAAAGGCTTTTTTGTCCGCCGCCCTGATCCTGGCGAAGAAGGAGCCTGGATCAACAACATCAAGGGCATCCAGAAAGAGTTGTTCCGGCTGGATAAAATCCTGGGGGCCATCAAACGCAAAAAGCCTATCTTCATTGTGGAGGGCGAGAAAGATGTCCTGACCCTGGTTGGTCTCAAGCTGTATGCAACCACCAACCCCTTCGGTGCGGGACCAAGTAAATGGTCGCAGCACTACACAGAGAGCTTAAGGGGAGCCAGGTGGGTAATGATCCTGCCCGACAACGACGATCCTGGTCGTGAACATGCCATCACCATCGCCACGGCTCTCCATGATGCCGGTATCAAGGTAAAGATCATCGAGCTGCCAGATCTACCAGAAGGTGGAGACGTCACTGATTGGGTGGCGGATGGCGGTACTCGTCGGGAATTAACCGGGTTCTGTGAGGCTGCTCCCCGTTGGAAACCTACGCAAAGCACCACGGTTGCGCCCCTTGCTGATCCTGACGCAGATAAACCCGTCACTGTCAAAGAGCTGTCACCAGCAGATCAGATGATCCCTGTCTTCAACAAAAGGTTTGGGGTTGTGATGATAAGCGGTAAATATCTCATCATAGAGATGGACTATTTCGACCCTGGAACTGGCTTTAAAAGGATCCAATTTTATCAACCAAGCGGGCTGGAAAAGCTGTTCGCAAATCAACTTGTAGATGCAAGTTCCCATGAAGAAAAACAGATGGTCAACCCCATAAAATATTGGCAGGAGCATCCAGACAGGCTGACATTCAACGGGTTGGTCTTCATGCCACGGGGGTCAGTTCCTGACGGCTATTACAACACCTGGCGGGGATACGCTGTCCTGCCACAGAAAGGAAGCATCCAGCGGTTCTTACGGCATGTCTACAATGTTATTGCCGACGGTGATGAAGAGGTCTACCACTACATTATCGCATTCTTGGCCGATGCTGTCCAACTGTCGGAAAAGAAGCCAGGTGTAGTGCTGGTCTTGCTTGGAGAACAGGGAACCGGCAAAGGGATCTTTGCCCTATACCTTGGTCGAATCTTTGGTCGCCATTTTATGCAAGTCACCAAAGGTAGCCGCTTCACCGGAAATTTTAACTCTCACTTGATGGAGATAGCACTTCTTTTCCTAGACGAAGCCATATGGGCTGGAGATAAGGGCTCTGAAGGTACTTTCAAGGCCATGATCACTGAACCAACGCTGGTCATAGAAAAGAAGCATATGGACGCTTTTACGGTCAAGAGCTATCTCCGCATAATAATGGCATCTAACAACGATTGGGCGGCTCCTGCGGGACTTGAAGAACGTCGTGTATTTGCAGTCAGGGTTTCCAACCGGCGTAAAGGTGATTACGCCTATTTCGACGGGTTAGCCCACGAGATGGAAAACGGGGGAACCGAGGCTCTCCTGGATTATCTGCTGGACTACGACTTGTCAGACATCGATCTCAGGGACTTTCCCCGCACAGAGGCTCTCCGGGATCAGAAATTACACTCCATGTCTCCGGTCGAAAAGTTTTGGTTATCACGATTGGAAGACTGTTGTCTACTGGATGGTCGTGGATGGGGTGATGGCAGTGTGCCGACCAAACTGTTCTTCGATGCGTATGCCGAATACTTCACTGGGCAGGGCCAACGTTGGATCGGCTCTTCCCAAACCTTTGGCACCCAGTTGAAAAATTTGGTGGGTGTCCAGAAGCGTCGTATCGGCGGCACGAACCATTATGTCTTCCCCTCCCTCAATGAATGCCGGAAAAGTTGGGAGCAGCGCACCCAGCAGGATTGGGAGTGGCAGGATAATTCTGATGAGGAGGATATCGATCTCTGATGGGCTGATCTTCCGCTATGACTTGCACCTTATAAACACTTTTTGAGAGTGCACGACAGGCTCTCCGGGCGAGGAACGATTGATCTGAGTTAACAGGGGCTGATCTCCCGTTATGATGGGCAGGCCAAATGGTCTGCCAAAACCTATTAGGGAGGAAATGCATGGCATTTTCGTTTATTGAATGGACCGAGTTCACTTGGAATCCGGTCCATGGTTGTACCCCGCTCAGCAGTGGATGTCTCAACTGTTACGCGGCTAGTATGGCGAACCGACTTGGGGGTCGGTACGGTTACCCTGCAGATGATCCATTTAGGGTAACGCTTCGTCCAGATCGTCTGGAGGAGCCTCTTGGCTTGACCAAGCCCCGCTTGATCTTTGTTTGTTCGATGGCTGATCTTCTGCACGAGGATGTGCCAACCTCTTACATTCAGGAGGTCGTTGACGTGATGAGGAGCACACCCCATCACACTTACCAGGTCTTGACCAAGCGATCTGAGCGTTTGTCAGAGCTGGAGTCCGTGATCGACTGGCCAGCCAATGTCTGGCTGGGGGTCACGGTCGAGGAGGCTCGTTACCAGTTCCGCATCGACCATCTCCGGGCTACCAGTGCCAAGATTAAGTTTTTGTCGCTAGAACCTCTGTTGGGACCTCTGCCTGATCTCAACCTTGACCAGATCTCGTGGGTCGTGGCTGGCGGAGAGGCCGGTACCAGATTCCGCGCAGTTGACCCAGATTGGATCCGTGATGTTAGGGATCAGTGTCTGGCTACTGGTGGTGACACGGCCTTCTTCTTCAAGAGGCATGGGGGGCGTCGTCCGAAGGAAGCCGGTAGGATCCTGGATGGCCGTACCTGGGATCAGATGCCTGTGACTGTCTGAGTGGCAGTCAGGTATCAATAGTAGGTGTAACATGGGGGTGATCAGATTATGGTCACCCCCTTTTTTAGTGCCCCAGGCTGGATATCACTGTTGGTCTCCACCTTGTTGAGCTGGATAATGGGTACACGCTGTGGGCAAGTGGTGGGAGCATGGGCAAAAGGGTCTTCAGTTGGATGGTCGTGCAATAACAGGGGCTGGAATGGATTGGTGGTAAAGGTTCTTCAGTGAGATGGTGCATATTCGCTAGGCACTGTTGGTAGATGCCTGAGCCCTGAGCCAGTTGCTTGGGACCACCCCTTCCTTGTATGGTCTTCAGTTGGTTAGGCAGTTGGGAGAGCTGGTAGAGTTGGTAGAGTTGGGAGCCCATGGGTTGGTAGGTCATATGCACTCTGGGTGGACACGACTGGGAAAAGGTCTCCAGTGGGTTGGGGAACATGAGATAGTATAAGGGTCTCCTGTGGGCTCCAGTTGGATATGCTAGTGGTTGGTAAAGGGTCTCCAGTGTGATGTATGTTGGCTGTATATGTTGGTCTTCAGGTGGGGTAGCCAATGGTTGGTAAACGGGTCTTCAGGTGTATGGGGAGCCAATGGTTGGTAAAAGGTTCTCCATTTGGGTGGCCAATGGTTGGGACGGTGTGGGAAGCAATTTGGTGGGTTGGCAAAAGGGTCTTCAGTTGTGGTGTTGGTGGTCTTCAGGTGGGGAAGCCAATGGTTGGGATTCGATACTGGTGGGTTGTAAAAGGCTTTCCAGTCGGTAGGAAAAGGTTTTCAGGTGGGAAAGCCAATGGTTGGGAAAAGTGCTCCTGTTGGTAACAGGGGTCTTCACTGGTTTGGTATGGGCATGGCCCAGGAAAACCGAGAGCGGTAGTCAGTGGCTGGGAGCCAAAAAAGGAGAAAAAAGGGGTCTGGGAAGGGGTTGGGAGAAAAAGGGTTGGGAACCGAGAATTATTGGGGGTCTCTTACCCCCTTAACCACCTTCACCACTTAAAAAATAGTATTTTGAAATGGTTTAAACACCGATTTAAAGGAAAATTTGGCCTGAAATGGGCACCCTCCCTCAGAACCCTTTTTTTTTATTTTTTTTCACGTTTATGGCAGCAACTTCTTTTTCATGCCGGTATAAGTGGTCAAGGGGGTACAGGAGCTACCAACATTACTACCTGGAATACTTGTCAACATGAAGACACTGTAGATTCCTGGAAATATGACCCGAAATTGGTGCAGCCCCTTTCAGAGCCCTTTTTTCCTTCATTTTTCACGTTAGCCGCATCGCAGAGCATAGATGCCGTAAGAACTGGCACCAACACCTTTTGACCCCTAAAGCGTGGAGCCAATACCAATTAAACCCCTTTATCACACACAGTGACCGCTACTCTTTGCCCCCTATTCGGACACCCCATCGAACCTGGTTGACGGTCCCAACCATAGATTTGCAGTGGGTCCGTTGTTTAACCGAGAGTTGCTGGAAACGGTTGTTTGAGGGTAAGTCTTGGATGTGTGGCCAAACAGAGCTACCTGTTTATTGACTTGGCATGTTGTGAAAGCTCTCTGCCAACTGCTTCTGGAGCCCCTTGAGAACCTACTGGAGCCACCTATAGGGCAACGGCAGAGCCCCCTAAAAAAGGGGCGGTCAATGGCACGGCAGGGCCAACAGTACTGCAGATCAGCAGAACTGGGGTAGTCTGTTGATGTCAAACGCCCGTTCCAGATCATTCCGTGTAGAGGAACTGGTCTTCTTTTTTATCTAGTTGCCTCATACATTCATATTCAAGCCAAGGGTATTGTTCAGAAATAGCATCAAATATACGTTTTAGTAGCAAAATGTATGCTTCACTGCGTCCAGTTTTTCCAGACAACTCTTCAAGCTCGGTTTCGTAGTGTGTGTACTCATGTCGCAGATAGTTGACTACAATCCGGTGCAGAAACTCATCATCGCTATCTCGGCAGTCTTTCATGCTCATTGATACATGGTCGAAATTTGATAGAGACCCTGCCTGTTGGCTCTTGCATGCTCGCTCTATGAGAACATCGTCTTGCATCAATGGGATTTCAATCTTCAGACTGTTGATTTGGTCTGACAACTCTTGTCGCTTATTGTCTGCTGCTTTTTTGCTTGTTTTGCTTCTTTTTAAAGATGCTTCTTTCCAAGTTTTAAACTCCTTGGTCTTCTCTATCAGATCTATCCGCTTTATGTCAAAAAGCTGAACCTTTGGCCCTGAACGGCGGTACATATTTGTTGTAGTTTTATCAGGCTTACCAAGAAACTTCTTGATACCAGCTTCGGTCCAGCCTTCCCTGTCTTTGACTTCTGCCTTTGTCAGCATTGTTTCATCGGTTTTCATATATCCCCCATGACATGGTTGCCAAATATGACTCTAAAATCCCCCGTAGATGCTGAGAATATCATATTGAATTGAGCAGTAACATACAGAACATAGCGTTTGACCAAAATAATTGACTGAAAATTTGCTTGATGTAGTAGAGTGCTATTTTTTGCCAGACCATATGTTGTTGGTTTCGGCGTCAAACAGCCCGAAATGCCAGTCAACGATGGCCCAAGTCGCCAAATACGCATAAACAGCCTGCCTGCTGATGCCAAACTCACGGGCCAATAAGGTCTTCTGCTCACCGGCCACTGCTCGACTGCGGAGTTCGGTTGCTTGTTCGGGATTGAGTTTGGTATGTACTATAGCCTCCCAATCACCCGCTGCAACTGGACAAG
>JADFZS010000024.1 GCA_015232405.1 Magnetococcales bacterium
ATCACCCCTGATCACCACCCCAGGCCAAACAGAACACTGGGGACCGATAGTCACATCGCCGATAATAACCGCATCGGGATGGATAAAAGCCGTAGGGTCGATTTTTGGTTGAAAACTGGCATAGTTGTAAATTGGCACGATTTAGCTCATTTATGTTATAGTGTTAACTTTATTATCTTATTCTCTAGCCTTCGCCGATTTTTTTAACCAATTAAACCCATCAAAGTTAATTAGGCGAGTTTGGCAAATTTAAAAAGGCCAGCATAGCTGCGGTCAGTATATAGTAGGTAGTTTACCTTTGGTATATTTATATGAGAATATCTTGTTATTGGCTCTTTATATGATGACGAAATATCTTCACTGTTTGGGTTTAACAAATGAGGTGGTTATATTAAACCCATGAAATCAAACGCTAAAATGCTGCCACTTTTTTTGGTCGGCTCCCCTCGCTCCGGCACTACACTTCTCTCGGCGATATTAGAGGTCAAGTTTAACCTGGCGGTTCCCATGGAGACACATTTTGTCCCCTATTTCTCCCGTCTGCTCTGGTTGTGGGGTGATCTCTCCATTCGTAAAAACAGAGAGCGGTTGCTTGATGATATGTTTGTTTTTCTCGATATATGGACCGCTCGCAACAATCCTGCCCGTTCAATTGATAACTATTGGGGGGTGAGCCTGTTATCCCTCATGGAGCAAAAAGAGGAGATTATATCTGCTGGTGAGACATTTGGAGCCATGGCAAAAAAAATGTTCGATCTTTTTGCCCAAAATAGAGGCTGTGAACATTGGGCCGATAATAGCTCCTTTTATGATGTCGAGCCTCTGGAAAATTGGGATTACCATTTTGCCGATATCCATGTGGTGCACCTAATACGTGATGGTCGGGATGCCACAATATCCTGGTTGAAATCATGGTTCGCCCCGACAAATTTTTCTGACACAACGTCACGTTGGGTTGATCATGTAAAAGAAAAAAAATCTTGGGGAGAGAAAAATCCCCAGAGATATCTAGAGATCTATTATGAGGATCTAATCGACGATCCCCATGCAATAATTGCAAAAATTGGCTCTTTCATCAAAGCTACCCCAAATCAAGATCCCATTGATCTGCAAAAAAGTCCCTACGGTAGGGTGCTAGGAGTAGGGGGAACCCACGATCTTTTAAAAGGTCATATAAAGAGTGGCAACAAAGGTAAATGGCAAAAAGAGATGTCGGTCAGCCAGCAGCAGTTTTTTGAATATATGGCTGGCTCCACCTTGAAGCAGTTTTCATATCCACTGCATCATGGTGATTGTTCCATGTTTTTGCAGTGGTTTTTTACATTAAAGAGATTTTTTTCCTGGTTTAAGAGGCTTTTTGTAAAAAACTTCTATCTGCGTAAGGCAAAATCAATTTTGCCCATTATAATATTTGTTGCAAGACGGTTGGGAATACCAGCAAAACGGCTTATTAAGTGGCTTCGTTAAATAAATAATATATATGAGTTGTTTGAGTGCCAAACATGCCATGAAGCTTGACTTAAGGTCTCTATTAAGAGCATTATAAGCTACGTTTACAATTAGGTTTAAAACAGAGTTAGGTACTTTATCTACCATGAAAATCTGTCTAATTTTCACCCCTGTCGAACATATCACAATTACTTCTGATTGGGCTTTTAGGGATGATGGAGTTGGTGCAATACCTCCTCTTAGCCTGATGTATGTCGCTGGAACTCTGGAAAAGATCGGTGTAGAGGTAAAGATCATTGATATGATCGCTTCTCGACTTAGCCTGGATGAAACTCTCGCTGAAATCAGAGAGTTCGCCCCAGATATGTTGGGATTTACCCTTAGTACCTACAGTTTTCATGCAATTTTAAATTGGATAAAAAGTTTTAAAGAACACACTGGTTTGCCTGTTGTGGTGGGTGGTGCTCATGTGATGCTCTACCCTATTGAGACCATGAGCCATAAGGCAATTGATTATGCCATTGTGGGAGAGGCGGAAAAACCACTGCCTGAGTTTATTGATGCCATAAAAAATGGAAAATCCCTCCACGGCATAAAATCCCTCTGCTTTCGGGATAACGGTAAGCTTATATCGGATCTCACTCGTCAGATAGTGGAAAATATTGATGATATTCCCTATCCAACTCGCCACCTGATCGATAACACAAAATATTTTAACATTTTATCCAAAACCAAAAACTTTACCGCCATGTTGTCAACTCGTGGCTGTCCATATCGCTGTACATTTTGTGACCAGAAAACTCCCCCATATCGTCTGCGAACGGCAAAAAGTTTTGTTGAAGAGGTGAAATACAACTACCACAAATTTGGCATAAGGGAGTTTGATATATACGACTCCACCCTCACTGCAAATCGACGGCGGGTGATTGAGATCTGTGATTTATTGGTTAAAGAGGATCTTGATATCGGCTGGACTATTCGCAGCACCATAATGGCGATTAACTATGAGGTTTTGGATGCTTTAAAAAGGGCGAAGTGCCATACCATCATGTATGGCGTTGAGACAAGTGACCCTGAAATTTTAAAAAGAATGAAAAAAAATATATCTTCTGAGCGAGTATGGGATAGACTTAGGTATACTAGCAAGATAGGTATAAGGGTGCTGGGTTATTTTATGTTTGGTTATCCCGGTGAGACCAGAAAGACCATTGAAGATACTATACAGTACTCTTTGGACCTGCCCCTTGACTATGCCCAGTTTACAGTTTTGATCCCCTTTCCCGATACCGAGATATATGAATATTATCAAGAGAATAGCGATTGTGGTGATATCTGGGCCAAATATACCTTAGATCCCAATTACGATGTCAATATTGAGCTGTTGGGTTCAGAGCTAAAACGTGAAGAGGTCTCCAAAATGTTGGCTAAGGCCTATTATCGTTTCTATTTTCGACCACGTATTATATGGGCGCGTCTAAGGCAGTTAACCTCTAAGGATGAATTTATACAGTTGAGCAAAGGAGCCATTGGCCTTTTGAAAGGTTATTATAAAAAGTAGATTTTTTTTAGAATTTGGCTCTGTTTCCATCTTTGTTTGTAAACTACAAAAATTAGATCCTTATGTGCTTTGATAAGACCATTTGATTGGTAAATTGTAAATGAGTCAACACCAAAATATAGCTGATAAAACTGAATCAAGGATTGCTTGGCTGTTGTTATTGGTTGTGTTTTTTGGGTTGCTAATCTTTAAAGCCAACCTGTTATTCCAAGTACAAAACAGTCGTCATACAGTTGTCGAGCCAGATGACTTCTATGGCTATATGACCCAAGCCGTTATCTGGGATTGTCGCTTTGGTCAGCCATGCCCGGGGTTTGATGATCTAAAGGAGGTACTAGGCAGAACAACAGACGACTCTTGGGTAGAGTTCTATCGTTTTAGACAGTATCACCGCATACTGTATGACAAAACCCCTATCTACTCTCTATCTCTTAAGCTTCTGCGTTATGTAAACTCCACATGGGATGAGGCTTTCAACCAGCTAGCCATTGTGGGGATGGTTCTGTTGCAGTTTGCTGTGGCATGGTTGCTGGTTGTTCTTTTTGGTCCTGTACCTGCCTCTTTTGGTCTGGTGCTATCCACCCCATTTTGGTTTAACTATTTTGTTACCCCTTTTCCCTGGCTTTTTTCCCTGGCGTTTGGCTTGGGGGCAATTGCAACTATAATTCATAGATACAACAGCTGGTTGCTCTTTTGGTTTCTCTCCATTTTTGCAATACTTTTCCACCCCATGGGTCAGTTGACATTTTTAGCGGGTATTTTCTTTTATATCATACAGTTTAAATATTATATCAAAGCAGAGCTGATCCGATTTTTAGCTGCTAGTTTCCTGATATTTATCGGTGTTGTTCTTCTTGGCTGGTTTTTAAACGGTTTTTCCAATCAAGTTACCAACCCCCACATTTCCCAAGTTAGTCAATCCATCTATTCTGGTATTTTACAAAATGGGGAGGTTTTGCTTTTAATAGTAAAAAGATGGGCCAATAGTTTTGGCGGCGGGGTTAACTTTTTATGGTTGTTTGTGGCTGGTCTTTTGGTATTGCCAGCTAAATGGCGTAATCGCAGCCTGTTGGTACTGGTAATTGCTGGGTTGGCTCTTTTGGCTAGCACTCTTTTGGTGATACCGGGTTATATCGGTGTTCTAACCAATCGGGTTTCGTTGCCAATAATAATGATTATCTGTGGCTTTTTGGGGCTGGTAACTTGGCATGCAACAAAAAATTATTGGGAAATTGTCGATTATTTTCGCTGTAGGGCATTTGAGTTATCTAAATTTAGAATCTTAGTCGCAACACTTTTTTTTGTCGGAGCAGCACAATCTTTTCCCTTTTTTTTTGCTCCTGTTCCAAAATTAGCCAATCATCTTGTAAGCCACCTTGTTAATCGTCATAACTACACAGTTAATGAGCAACAGATAAACAGTATTGCCGAACATATCAAAGATAGTGACCGGGTTTTGTTTATGTCTGAGGAGGCATTTTATTATTACGCAATTCAAACTGGCTTTAAAAGACGGGCAACCATTGTTGCAAGCTTAGATGATAAACTTGTGGACTATTATCGCAATTTGGAAGGGTGGCCACCACCATTTATCTCTTTTTGGAATCCACTGCGCATTGGTCGGATCGATTTATCCACGGGGGGAGCCTTTATCATAAAAGCTAAAAATGATGAGACATTCAGTAAAAGGTTGGCAATAAAACCAGCTAAGGGGAGGGGGCTGCCAAGCTTGTTATCCATCACCACCGATACTGGCGATAGCTGTGATGTGGAGCTAACCGCAAAAGGTGGATGGCATAACATCCCCTGTGTAGTGGCAGCAACAAAAACTGTCACAATTAAAAGAGAGGGGGAGAGTGTTGGTGATACCCTGGCAATTGTTGGTATAAAAGTTGGAGATAGCAACTTAAACTGGCCCTGGAATACCGATATCACCCTGATCCCCAATAGTGATAATCCTGATAAGTCAGTAGTTTTTAACGAATCCGACTTTACTTCAAACCGTTTTAACTGTCCCGTAAAGGTTATAGATGACCAAGGCTCTTTCGTAGTTTCCAAAAGGCAATGCTAAGAAGATTTTAATAAAATGTAAAAAGATATTAATTTTGTTAGAGACTAACAAAACTTTGTAATGTTAAGATATTGTATACATTTTTTTGTGGATGATGTGATTGTGTATCAGCATTCATAAAGAGTACATACCGACTGTTTAAGGGGCAAAATGCAAATAGCACCGCTTCATGGATGGGGCCAGATATCTAGTTGGAGTAGTAGGAGATGGCTTGGGTTTTGGTTTTTCTGGTCTCTACTTGTCTCAGGGGTCTATTGGTTTTTGGGACCGTACTCCTACATAAGAATTCAAGATACAACAGATTTTAACCTAGCCTACCGTATTGCCGCCGCCAAAGATTTTTTAGAATATGGCATAACCTACTGGCAGCCAAAATTTGCTGGTGGTATGCCGGCTTGGGTAATGCCCCTATTTGATAGTTTTTTAATAACCGGTCCACCATTTTATCTCCTCCCCCCATGGGCAGCCTACGGCTTTATAATGTGGCTTCAGCGGTTTATTGCTGGCTATTTTACTTACAAACTCTGTCGCTCTTTGGGTCTTAATACAGTTGCCAGCCTTTTTGCTGGCATGGCTTTTTCTCTCAACAACTGGTCTGTCATTGATTGGACCCTGTTTGATGGACTTGGTCCCCCCGTAACTCCACTCTATCTCTATCTGTTTGATCGTATTTTAAGGGTACAAGCAAAAGTACGTGGTCTGATATTGGTGGGGTTGTTGGGTGTTTTTCTTGCCCTTGTTGCCTCTTCTGCTCTCTACACCATCTTTTTACTGTGCGGTCTGCCCATTTGGATTCTCTATATTCGTGATTTTTCATTTAGGGATGTCTGGCAATATTTTTTCGTTTTTATCTTCTGTGCGGTGGTGGCGGAGCTGCCTGGAGTTATAGCGATATTGAGCTTTGTTGAAGATAGCTCCCGCAGTCTGCCATGGGCATATGTTGTGCCATCATGGCCTGAGATATTCAGCCGCTATTGGCTACAGCTTAAACTGGATGTCACCAAATTTATCACTGTTTATGTCTGTTTGGCCCTGGTTGGTATGGCTCTGGTGCGTAGGTGGGAGAGTGTTACCAAACGACTTTTGCTTTTACTCGTGGCAACAATCGTCGGCTCGGAACTATTGCAACTTGGTCAGGTGTTGTCAGGAGATATCCTGCCTCCTGTTAAGGGTAATCTACGGGATTTTGTCCAGTTTACCATCCTGTTTGGGGTGTTGGTTGGTGCAAGTGGTCTGAATCTTGTCATAAACTATATCGAGACCCACGAAAGAGTGCAGCCACACATTAAAAAGCAAGTTATAGTCTTCGTTGGGCTGTTGGCGGTCATCAACCCCATCATGGCTCTACACGATGTAACAACAAAGTTGGTAAAGCGTATCTACTTTGATAACTATCAAGCCAACTTTGCCTCTCCTGCTATTAAAAAATTTCGTGCCAAAACAGAAGGTGAAGAGCCGTTTCGTGTTGCAACCATGGTCTCCAACATGCCCGGTATAGGCAGTGAATCGGGAATGCAGTTTTACCCCGGTTATACCTTTGCATATGGCTTTGATAGTATCGACGGCTATTATCGCATGTACTCCATGCGTAGTTATCAATATTGGTTGCTGGTAGTTGATGATATTCTGGCCCATCATCCTATATATAAAGATTTTATAGCCAAAAGGCGGTATCTATTTACCCCCAATAACTATGCCTTTAGAAGCACACACAAACATCTCTTTTTTACCCCCAAAGAGACCATCCCATTTGCTAAGTGGTATAATCTGGATCTTCTCTCACTCAACAACACCCGCTATATATTTTCCCACTGGCCTTTGCAGCATCAAAATTTAAAACTGCTCTACAAGCCAGTCTCCGAACAGAGGGAGCGTGATAAATGGCAAAATTATGATAGAGAAGAGAGGATCTCTCAGGTGTTGCAAAAAAATTCGCCACCCCACGCTCTCTATATTTATGAGAATCTATCGGTAATTCCTAGAGCCTTTTTGGTAGGCGACATTGAGCAGCATGATGACCCTGAGACCCTGTTGATGAGTTTGAATAAAAAAACCGTAAAACAGCTCCAAAGCAGAGTATTGCTGCAAAAAGGGGTGCTAAAACAGCCAGATATCTATCCAACAAAGCTGCAACAAAAGGATGTCTCAATCTCCTATCCCCGTCCTGACCGGGTGGTTATCAACAGTCAAAGTGATGGGGCTGCCATATTGGTGTTGACAGATAATTATGACCGCTATTGGCGAGTGTGGGTGGACGGTGTTGAGGTAAAAATATTCCCAGCGTACCATATGTTTAGAGGTGTTGAGCTGGAAAAAGGCAAGCATGAGATAGTCATGGAATATTGGCCCCCATATCGTCTGAGCAGTGGCGGTTAGTTGGTGTTTTATTTAAAGCTTTTTATAGCATCACTGTTGGTCTATTGGCTGGTTGTGACAAACCAGCTCGATTTCTCTGCAATTGGTGAGGGGCTGTTCTCTTTTGCAGAGTTGCAGATGGCAGCAGTGCTCCTCCTGGGCTTTGCTATGCAGGCTCTACGTTGGTCACAAATATTAACCCTCCACAATATAATAATACCCTTCAAAGATGTGGTGCGGATATTTTTGATTGGGCAGTTTTTTTTCATGACTTCACTTGGTATGGCTGGGGGAGAGGTGGCACGGGGCTATTATATCAGATCCTATGCCGGAGATAAGAGTGTTGCTGCCATATCAACAGTTTTGCTGGACCGGCTTTTGGGGCTATACACCTTTACCTTCCTTGGTTCCATGGCATTTGTCACAATCTGGTTGCAGTCAGAACCACCCACAGGTGTGGTGCATATGGGGATGGTCGCCATTGTTCTTTGTATTGTTTTATCAATGTTTTTTTTGTTGTTATATCAACCAAAACTGCGAAAGATAATATCTGCTCGTCTAGGGGAGTCCTGGCAGAAAAAAATGGCAGGGGTCTTTTCCTATTCAGACCACCACATGGAGCAACTACCAAGGCTTTTCTTGGTTTCTACCCTATCCAACATTGTTATGATTACAGCTTTTAAGCTGGCTTGTGAGATATTAAACGCCCAGATAGGCTGGCAAGGGGTCTTTCTCATAACCCCCTTGGTGATTTTGGCAAACAGTCTGCCCATATCATTTGGAGGAATTGGAGTGGGGGAGGCAACTGCCCAGGCTTTGTTGCTGCAGATTGGTATAGATAACGGGGCGGTAATTATGCTGTTGGTCAGGGTAACCCAGTGGCTTACGATACTACCCCTTGGGGCATATTTTTACATGGTAGAGTCCAAAAAAAGCCCCTAATTGAATTTTTTTTTTACAAAAAATAGCAAAATTTTAACGATCTAACTTCTGCTTTTTGAAGGAAATGCATAGCTATATTAGGGTTTTCTAACGCTCTTTTTGCTTACAGAGTGTTGACTCTCAACAGTTTGCCGTGTAGTTTTCTTTGGGTCTGAAACTAAGTTAATATTTGATTCGCAACTCAGGCTTTTGCTAGTGGCGTGCGTCCTTGGGGCGTCTTGGAGTGTTTGAACAATGCTTGAAACTTATTTTCCCGTCCTTGTTGCTTTAGGTATCGCCTTGGGAATGGCTGTCGGCATGATGGGTGTATCATACCTCATCGGCCCCAAAAATCCCTATGCCGATAAGCAGAGTCAGTATGAGTGTGGTTTCGAGCCATTTAACCGTATCCGTATGAAGTTTGATGTGCGTTTTTATCTAATCGCCATCCTTTTCATCATCTTCGACATTGAAGCTGCCTTTTTGTTCCCATGGGCAGTAGCTTTTTCTGATATTGGCATCATCGGCTTCATTGAGATGATCCTATTTCTCTTTGTTCTTTTGGTTGGTTATATCTATGCATGGAAGAAGGGTGCTTTAGAATGGGAGTAGTCGAACAGATCAACAAAGAGGTTTCAGACCGGGGTTTTATTCTCGCCTCTGCTGATAAACTGGTAAACTGGGCAAGAACCTGCTCAATGTGGCCCATGACCTTTGGTCTGGCTTGTTGTGCGGTGGAGATGATGCACGCAGGTGCTAGTCGTTATGATCTTGACCGTTTTGGTATGGGTGCATTCCGTGGCAGTCCACGTCAATCAGACGTGATGATCGTTGCCGGTACCCTCACCAACAAAATGGCCCCAGCTCTACGGTTGCTTTACGATCAGATGTCTGAACCTCGTTGGGTTATATCCATGGGTTCATGTGCCAATGGTGGTGGCTACTACCATTATGGTTACTCCACTGTCCGTGGTTGCGACCAAATTGTTCCTGTTGATGTCTATATTCCCGGCTGTCCTCCAACTGCCGAGGCGTTTTTGTACGGTATTCTTCAGCTCCATAAAAAGATTCACCGCACCCATACAATCTATAGCGGTTGGGGCGTGCGGTCATGACACCTGAAAAATTAGAAAATCTTGCTGGCTTGGTTGCCGAAAAATTTCCCAACCTAACCGTTGAACGGGAGATTGAGGCTCTGGTACTCCGGGTGGAGCCTGAGCAGCTAATCGAGACAATGACCCAGCTTCGTGATGGTGCTGGCTTTGATTTCACCATGATGATCGATCTGGCTGGTGTGCACTATCCCGATAGAGAAAAACCTCTGGAAGTTGTCTATCAGCTTTTATCGGTGAAAAAGAACCATCGTATCCGTGTTAAAGTATCTGTTGATGAAGATACTCCGGTTCCATCAATTATCCCGGTCTGGAGTTGTGCCGATTGGTGGGAGCGTGAGGCATACGATCTTGTTGGTATCCGTTTTAGTGGACATCCAGATCTACGGCGGTTGTTGAATGAATATGATTTTGATGGTCACCCCTTGAGAAAGGACTTCCCACTTTCTGGTCGTATTGAGATGAAATATGACGAAAAGAGCGGTCGGGTGGTTCGTGTGCCTCTTGATACAAGTAGAACAAAGTTGGATCCGTTCAAACGTCCCGGGCGTGAACCATATGCACAGAGTTAGTAGTTAGGCAGTTTATTTTTGCGTAAGAAGTTTTTTTGGCGGTGGAAAAGCGATTGATGGAAGAGCCTAAAGAGTTTCAAAACTATACCATAAACTTCGGACCACAACATCCGGCGGCACATGGCGTGTTACGTCTTTTGTTGGAGTTGGATGGAGAGGTAGTGGAGCGGGCCGACCCCCATATCGGGCTGTTGCATCGTGGTACAGAAAAGCTGCTAGAGCATAAAACCTATTTGCAAGGTGTGCCCTATTTTGACCGTCTTGACTATATGTCCATGATGTCAGAGGAGCATACCTGGGTTCTTGCTGTTGAAAAGCTAATGGGAATTGAAGCTCCACCAAGGGCGCAGTATATAAGGGTTATATTTGCTGAGTTGACCCGTATGCTCAACCATCTGCTCTTCTTGGGAGCACATGGCCTTGATGTCGGTGCCATGACCATGTTTATCTACACCTTCCGTGAGCGGGAGGTCATCTTCGATATATATGAGGCGGTATGTGGTGCGAGAATGCACGCCGCATATTTCCGTCCTGGTGGTGTAGCTCGGGATCTACCTGAAGGGTTGGAGGAAAAAATCCGCTCTTTCACTGAGGATTTCCCATCCAAAATAGATGAATATGAGGTTCTGTTGACCAACAACCGGATCTGGAAACAGCGTCTGGTTGATGTAGGTATCGTCACTGAAAAGCAGGCGTTGGATTGGGGTTTTGTCGGTCCCATGTTACGTGGCTCAGGAGTTGCCTTTGATCTACGTAAGGCAGAGCCGTACGATGCTTACGATAAAATAGAATTTGATATTCCGGTCGGCAAAAATGGTGATTGTTATGATCGCTATCTGGTGCGGGTTGAGGAGATACGCGAGAGTTGCAAAATAATTCTCCAGGCATTGGATCAAATGCAGCCAGGACCGGTAAAACATCAGGATTTTAAAGTTTCACCACCGACCCAGAATGAACAAGAGAACAAGATGGAGTCTCTAATTCTCCACTTTAAACAGTTCTCAGAAGGTTTTGAAGCACCAGCTGGTGAAGTTTATGTCGCAACTGAGAGTCCCAAAGGTGAGTTTGGAGTCTACTTGGTCTCAAAGGGTGGTAGCAAACCATACCGGGCTAAAATCAGGGCTGCTGGCTACAACCATCTACAGGCAACCAAGGATATATTGCCGGGTTTGATGTTGACCGACGTAACAACGGTTATTGGTACCATTGATATTGTGTTTGGTGAGATTGACAGGTAGTTGCCTTTTACTAGCGAGAACATGGGTTTTTAACCCTAACTCGGCATTTAATTGATGAGTATAATGCAAGAAGATACCCAACAAGATAAACCACAATTTTCTGCAAGTGCGATGAAGCAGGTGGAAGAGATTTTTAGTCGCTACCCCGACGAGCGTCGTGCCTCTGCCTTGATGCCAGTACTGCATCTAGCTCAGAGCGAGTTTGGTGGCTGGTTATCCCGTCCGGCACTGGATTATGTGGCCGAGGTTGTAGGAGTTGCACCAATTCGTTGTTACGAGGTGGCAACCTTCTACACAATGTACAATTTAAAACCTGTGGGGAAATATCATGTGCAGGTCTGCACAAATATTGCCTGCTGGTTGTGTGACTCTGACAATGTAGTCAAAGTTTTAGAGGATAAAGTACAGGCTAAAATGGGTGGAACCACCCAAGATAACCGCTTTACCCTCTCTGAAGTTGAGTGTCTGGGAGCTTGCATAAATGCACCAATGATGCAGGTTAATGATGATTATTACGAGAATCTCACGGCGGATCGTGTTGCCGAGATTATTGATCGGCTACCTTGAACAGGATTAAAACATGAGCAGTAAAGTACAAATCCTTTTTAAGAACATCCACAAGAAAGATAGCCATACCTATAAGGTTGCTAGGGATGGCGGTGGATACAAACAGGCTGAAAAGGCCCTCAACATGTCCACAGAGGATGTGATTGATGAGGTCAAGCGAGCTGGTATTCGTGGGCGGGGTGGTGCTGGTTTTCCTGCTGGTTTGAAGTGGTCTTTTATTCCCAAAGACAACAGCAGAGCGAAATATCTGGTCTGCAACGCTGACGAGGGTGAGCCTGGCACCTGTAAGGATCGTGACATCATTCGCTACGCTCCTCACCTTCTCATTGAAGGTATGATCATAGCCGCTTTTGCTGTGGGTGCTGAACGGGGCTATATCTATATCCGTGGTGAGTTTGTCAAAGAGGCAAAAATACTGGAAAAAGCTATCCAAGAGGCGAAGGAGAATGGCTTCTTGGGTGATAAGGTTGGCGGTAAGAATTTCCGCTTTGAACTGGCCGTCCATCGCGGTGCAGGGGCTTATGTCTGTGGTGAAGAGACCGGACTTATTGAATCCCTAGAGGGTAAAAAAGGTCAGCCAAGGGTTAAGCCACCGTTCCCAGCCAATATTGGTCTGTGGGGTGGGCCGACAGTTATCAACAATGTTGAGACACTCTCATCAATACCTTCCATCATTGAAAATGGTGGTGATTGGTATGGCAAACTTGGTGTAGAAAAATCCAGTGGAACCAAACTTTTCTCTATCTCCGGTCATGTTAACAAGCCGGGTAACTATGAGGTAGAGCTAGGCATCCCAATGAAGACTCTCATCGAAGAGTACGCTGGTGGTGTTAGAGGTGGCTGGGACAACCTGAAAGGTGTTATTCCTGGTGGAGCCTCTTCTGCGGTGTTGCCAAAAGAGGTTTGTGAAACTGTAACCATGGATTATGACGCAATTGCCAAGGCTGGTAGTATGCTTGGTTCTGGTGCGATGATCGTCATGGATAAATCGGTCTGTATTGTCAGGGCTATTGAACGGCTTTCACGTTTTTATCGCCATGAATCTTGTGGTCAGTGTACCCCTTGCCGTGAAGGTACAGGGTGGCTATCACAAATTATGACAAGAATAGAATCAGGAAAAGGTGTTGAAGATGACATCGACCTGTTACTAAGTATTGGTAACAATATCGCAGGAAAAACAATTTGCGCCCTCGGTGATGCAGCAGTTGGGCCAGTAAGTGGTTCAATCAAAGCTTTCCGGGACGAATATATTTATCACGTAGAACACGGCCGCTGCATGGTAGGCTGAGGAGCAAACCGAAGAAGATGCCAACTCTTATCATCGACGACAAGGAGATTAGCGTCAAGCCGGGTGCCACCATTATGGAGGCAGCTAAGCAGCTTGGTGTCTACATCCCCCATTTTTGCTATCATCCCAAACTTTCTGTGTCTGGTAACTGCCGGATGTGTTTGGTTGAAGTAGAAAAAATGCCACGCCCAGTCATCTCTTGTGCCATGCCGGTTAACGATGGCATGGTGGTGAAAACCGACTCTGAGATGGTCAAAGAGGCAAGAAAGGGTGTGATGGAGTTTCTCCTCATCAACCACCCGTTGGACTGTCCGGTCTGCGACCAGGGCGGTGAGTGTTCTCTCCAAGATCAAGCGATGATGTATGGCCCGGACCGTAGCCGTTACCGGGAAGAGAAACGCCAGTTCCCCAACTATGATCTGGGACCACTGATTGAGACGGAGATGAACCGATGTATTCAGTGTACCCGCTGTATCAGATTCTCCACTGAAGTTGCAGGTGTCGAGGAGATGGGTGCTGTCTACCGTGGGGATCACATGAAGGTCGGTCCTTACGTCGAAAAACTTTCACTCTCATCCGAGATGGCTGGTAACATTGCTGAGTCATGCCCGGTTGGTGCATTGAATCTAAAACCTTTCCACTTTCAAGCCCGTGGTTGGGAGCTACATAAGGCCGATGGTGTTTGTGGTCACTGTTCAGTAGGTTGCCAGATTAGCAACGACCATCTTGATAATGTCATCAAGCGTGTATCGTCCCGTACTTGTGATGAGATAAACTTAAGCTGGCTGTGTAATAAAGGCCGTTTTGCTTATGATGGCCTCACTGTAGAGCGTCTGGAGAAACCGGCAGTTAAAGATGCCAATGGTGAATCGTCCTGGCAATCAGCACTGGATAAGGCTGCTGAATTGATCAAAGCGGTTAAGCCGGAGGAGGTTGCAGGTATTGCTGATCCTTCTGGTCGTGGTGCCGAAGAGCTTTTTGCCTTCCAGGATTTCTTGCGCAATGCTGTGGGAACCACCCACATAGACCACCGTACAAGACTACAGGATTTCAGTGGCGATGAGGTAAAACTCACCCGTGCTGACCTGATGATGAACACAAGCCTTACCGACTTGGCAACAGCTGATGTTGTGCTGTTGATCGGTTGCGATCCCCGTTTTGAGACACCTTTGCTTAATTTAAGGTTGCGTCAGGCTTCACTAGCTGGTGCCAAGGTGTTTAGCATCAACCCACGTAAACTAGATGCCAACCTTGAGGGTATCACACAATCGGTTGTGGCCCCCGGTGATGAGATTGCATTTTTGCAAGAGGTGATGGCAGGGTTTGATAAGGGTGGTTCCAAGGGTGAAGCCGGAACAATTGCCTCGGCACTTAAAAAGGGTGAGCGTCCAGTTGTTCTCATTGGTGATTATGGTAACTACCATCCACAATCAGAGACTATCCGCCGTTTGGCGGTTGCCATTACCGAAAAAGCAGGTGCTTTGGATGGTAAATGGAATGGATTTAATCGTATAATATCCAGAGGTAATTCAGCTGCAGCCCAAGATTTAGGTGTTGTACCGCACCGTGGACCCGGTCATAAAACTCTTGAGTCCAAGGGTAAAAATGCTCGGGATATCTTTAAAGCAGCAGCGGCAGGGGAGATAAAGGTTCTGTTTTTGCTCGGTGGCGATCCCATGATAGATGCCATCGACAGCCAGCTCGTTAAATCTGCCCTAGATAAAGCTCAGGTTATCTACATTGGCACCCACAAAACCCCAGTTGCAAATCAGGCAGATGTATTACTTGCCGGACTGGCCCTTGGTGAAAAAGAGAACACCGTCACCAACTGTGAAGGTCGGGTTCAAAGAGCTAAAAAAGCGGTAAACGGACCAATTGAATCAAAAGAGGATTGGCGGATACTTCGTGCATTGAGTGACCGTTTTGCCCAGCCTCTCTCTTATAACAATATAGAAGCTCTGCGCACCTCAATGGCTAAAGCCGATCATCGTTATGATCTATCCGAGCTTGATACCAATGAGATTGCCCCAGCTTGTGACCATTCACCTGTAACAACAGGTCTGAAAATAGCTGGCTCATCCAGTAGCCAAAAGGGTATGACCCTGATTGTTGAGGCATCATTCTATAGAGATAACGGTCTTGCAAGAAGTTCGCAAACCCTCTCTCTTTTGACAGATGGTGACTCTGTGCAGATCAGCCCGCAAGATGCCAGCAAACAGAAAATCACCGATGGTCAGCAGGTAAGGCTGATAAACGGTGAAAGAAGTGTTGAAATTACTGCTAAAGTTGATGAGAAAATACCGGAAGGGGTTCTTTTTGGTCAGTTTGGCTGTAAGGATAATTTGGTGCAAGACCTCTACGATTGGGAGGGAGGGTTCCCCCAAATCAGTATTGTAGGGTTGTAATATAATTTTTTATTATTTTGTTAAACTAGGACCGCAAGGTTGAAATCGGGAATACGATGTCTGAAATCCTGCATACATACCTGCCGATAGTTCACACATTCGGCGAGGATATATTCGGCACATTGCTATGGCCGCTGGTATGGTCTGTTGTCAAGATCATGATACTTCTGGCCCCTGTGTTGTTCATGGTGACTTACATCACCTTGGCTGAGCGGAAGATCATCGGTGCGATGCAGGTTCGCCCTGGGCCGAACCGGGCTGGTATCTTTGGCGTATTGTTACCGTTGGCTGACGCTGTTAAGTTGATGACCAAGGAGACAATACTACCTAAACATGCTGATTTACCTGTCTTCTTTTTGGCTCCTGCCTTGACACTGGTTCCTGCATTGGTGGTATGGACGGTGGTTCCGTTCTCCCCTGATCTTGTCGTTGCTGATGTCAACATTGCCATTATGTTCATTTTGGCTATCTCATCTTTGGGTGCTTATGGTGTTTTGATGGCTGGTTGGGCTTCCAACTCACGTTACGCCTTTTTAGGTTCCATGCGTGCAGCTTCCCAGATGATATCCTACGAAGTATCAATGGGTTTCACCTTGATTCCTGTGATTATGTTGACTGGCAGTCTGAGTCTTATTGATGTTGTGGAAGCACAGAAGGATGTCTGGAACATAGTTCCCCTTCTGCCCATGTTTGTTATCTTTTTTATATCTGTTGTCGCTGAAACAAACCGCGCTCCTTTCGATCTACCGGAAGCCGAGGCTGAGTTGGTGGCTGGATTTATCACCGAATACTCCGCTATGAGTTCTGGTGTGTTCTTCATGGGTGAGTATGCCAACATTGTGATGGTATCCTTCCTTGGAGCATTGATGTTCTTGGGTGGTTGGCTGCCTCCCATTGGTCTACTCGACTTTATTCCGGGTTTGGTCTGGCTAGCATTAAAAGCTGGGTTCTTGATGTTTGTTTTCTTGTGGCTGCGTGCTACTTTCCCCCGTTATCGTTACGACCAATTGATGCGGTTGGGGTGGAAGGTGTTCCTACCAGTATCGCTGTTTTGGATTTTCTTGACTGGACTGGTGCTCCATCTTACAGGTAATGCGTAACAGGAGAGTATTAGATGGGTATCGATATCAAACAGTTTCTTGGTAGATTTTTGCTGATAGAGTTGGCTCAGGGTATGGCTGTAACCCTGAAACACTTTTTTAAACCAAATATTACCGTACAGTACCCGGAGGAGAGAACACCTCTTTCACCAAGATTTCGTGGTGAGCACGCTTTGAGAAGGTACAGTGATGGTAGTGAGCGTTGTGTAGCATGTAAACTATGTGAAGCTGTCTGTCCGGCGCAGGCCATTTATATTGAGATAGATGCAAATAGTACGGCGGAAAAACGTCTTACCTCTGTTTATGACATTGATGAGACAAAATGTATTTTTTGTGGTTTTTGTCAGGAAGCTTGCCCAGTAGAGGCGGTTGTTCTGACACCAAACTTTGAATTTTATGGTGAGTCGCGGGCTGATCTCTATCACGACAAAAGCAAGCTATTGGATAATGGCGAGCAGTGGAAGAATGAGATTGATGCCTGTATTGAAGCAGACGGTAAATATCGGTAGTTAGAGGTTTTGAGGTAATCATGGTAGCGGATATAATTTTCTACCTTTTTGCGACAATCACCGTTGTTGCAGCACTAGGTGTAGTCAGTTCAAAAAACCAGGTCCATTCGGTCTTGTTTTTAGTACTGGCTTTTTTCACCACCGCAGCACTGTTTGTGTTGTTGGGGGCTGAATTCCTGGCGGCCATATTGGTTATGGTCTATATGGGAGCTGTCGCCATTCTGTTTCTCTTTGTGGTTATGATGCTGGATGTAGAGTTTGCATCATTGAAAAAGGAGGCGATACAGTATCTACCGTTGGGTATAGCTGTTGGTGTGGTCATCCTTGTTGAGATGGTGGTTATAATCACCCAGGTTCATATCGAACCAAACAGCATGGTTGCGGTTGCAGGTGAGGTGACTAACACAATGGAGATTGGGCGGATACTATATACTAAATATCTGCTCCCCTTTGAGATTGCCTCGTTGATACTGCTTGTAGCTCTGGTTGGTGCGGTTGTCTTGACACTACGTGAACGCAAGCGTCCAAAGCAGCAAGATATTACCAAACAGCATGCACGCACCCGTGAAGAGGCTGTTGAACTTAAAAAAGTAGCATCTGGTGAGGGGGCCTCTTAGGCAATGAGTCTTAATCATTATCTGGTACTTAGTGCCCTGTTATTTACAATTGGCGTTTTTGGAATTTTTCTTAATCGCCGCAATGTCATTATCATAATGATGAGCATTGAATTGATACTTTTGTCGGTCAATATAAACTTTGTTGCTTTTTCCAGTTATATGGGCAATGTCGACGGACAAATCATGACCTTTTTTGTGCTGACTGTCGCAGCAGCTGAAGCGGCTATTGGTCTTGCCATCCTGGTGACATTTTTCAGGAACCGGGCAACTATTGACGTTGAAGAAATCGACACCTTGAAGGGATAAGGACCGGTCTTACCGGCATTGTTTTTAATATGAGCAGAGAACTCCTCATAATTGTTGCACCGTTAATTGGCTCCATGATTGCAGGCCTTTTTGGACGGTACATTGGCAAAGTAATGGCTCGCAATGTGACCATCTTGGGTATGACGGTCTCAGCGGTGTTGGCTATTGTTGTCTTTTTTGAAATTGCCGTTGGTGATGCCCCAGAGATACGCCAGGAGGTTTTTTCCTGGATAGTAGCTGGAGATTTTAAGGTACACTTTGGTATTTTGATAGACAGAATAACAGCCACCATGCTCATTGTGGTCTCTGGTATTTCCACACTCATCCATATCTACTCAATTGGGTATATGGAAGAGGACCCACACCAGCCTAGATTTTTTAGTTATCTTTCGTTTTTTACCTTTGCCATGTTGATGTTGGTAACAGGTGACAACTTCTTGCAGCTGTTTTTCGGTTGGGAAGGTGTAGGCTTGGCCTCTTATCTTTTAATCGGATTCTGGTATCAAAAAGAGTCAGCCTGTAACGCAGCTATGAAGGCGTTTTTGGTAAACCGGGTTGGTGACTTTGGTTTTGCACTTGGTATTTTTGCTATCTATATGATCTTTGGTACATTGGATTATGCTGAGGTCTTCCAGATGGCAGGTACAGCACAATATCCTAAAACCATTGATTTTATAATCTTTGGTGCTTCTGACACCATCACGGTTATCACACTGTTGCTCTTTATTGGTGCAATGGGTAAATCGGCACAGTTTATTCTTCACACTTGGTTGCCAGATGCTATGGAGGGTCCAACTCCGGTATCTGCTCTAATCCATGCTGCAACCATGGTTACAGCTGGTGTGTTTATGGTGTGTCGTACATCCCCACTATTTGAACTATCCGAGTTTGCTCTAACAGTGGTGACTGTAGTAGGTGCAACAACGGCACTATTTGCAGCAACTGTTGGTTTGGTACAGAACGATATCAAGCGTGTTATCGCCTATTCAACCTGTTCCCAACTTGGCTATATGTTTTTTGCCGCTGGGGTATCAGCATACTCCGCTGCAATTTTTCATCTTATGACCCACGCTTTCTTCAAAGCTCTGCTCTTTTTGAGTGCAGGTGCGGTGATTCATGCAATGCACCATGAGCAGGATATGCGTAAAATGGGTGGTCTTTGGAAGAAAATCCCCATCACCTATGCTGTGATGATGATTGGTACTCTAGCTTTAACTGGGTTCCCATATCTCGCTGGATTCTTCTCTAAAGATGCAATTCTAGAGGCCGCTTATGCTTCCCATACCACAGTTGGAACCATGGCTTGGGTTATGGGAATGACAGCAGCAGTCTTGACCTCATTTTATTCATTCCGTCTGATCTTCATGACCTTCCATGGCAAACCTCGTGATCAACATGCATATGATCATGCCAAAGAGGCGCCGTGGTCCATGCGTTTTCCACTGTTGGTCTTAACAGTGGGGGCAATATTTGCGGGTATGCTTGGCGCACCCATGGTTCATGATGGTTGGTTTAAAGAGGCAATAATCTTGGCACCGGGACATGATGCCATGGCCAACGCCCATCATGTAGCACTATGGGTTAAATGGTTGCCGTTTGGTGCATTCCTTATTGGTCTGCTATTGGCTTGGGTACTATATGTAAAAGTTACAACTCTACCCAAAATTATGGCGGAGACCTATTTGGGAATTTACAAGTTCCTCTTGAATGCTTGGTACTTTGATAAGTTATATGACAAGCTGTTTGTAAGACCAGCCAAGGCTATTGGTCATGGTTTCTGGCAGACAGGCGATGTTACCATTATTGATGGATATGGTGTTAATGGTATAGCTGCAACTTGTGGTCGAATTGCGCAGTGGTTTAAAGGTATTCAGACAGGTTATGTCTACCATTACGCATTCGCTATGATAATTGGTCTTTTGGTTCTCGTAACCGTTTACTCTTGATGGGCAGGACGTAAGGCAATGCTGAGTCTGGTAACATTTCTTCCTTTGGCCGGTGTATTAGCGATTATTATTGCGGCCAGGAATAACGCACACACAGCCCGATATATTGCACTGATTGTCTCACTGGCTACTTTTGTATTAAGCCTGAGATTGTTGATCGATTTTGATACTTCCACAGCTGCTTTTCAGTTTTTGGAAGAGTCAGCGTGGCTACCTGCTTTTGGCATCACCTATCGCATGGGTGTTGATGGCATAAGTTTGCCGTTTGTGCTTTTGACTACATTCTTGACTCCCCTTTGTATATTAGCTTCATGGGAATCTATCCAGAAGATGGTCAAGGAGTATATGATCGCATTCTTGGCCTTGGAGTCATTCGTAATTGGCGTATTCTGCGCTCTGGATTTCATCCTCTTCTACATACTTTGGGAAGCGATGCTGATTCCGATGTTTTTGTTGATCGGCGTCTGGGGTGGTCCTAACCGGGTTTATGCAGCTCTGAAATTCTTCCTCTATACTTTGGCTGGCTCGGTATTGATGCTGATCGCCATCATAGTATTGAAAAATGTAGGTGGTACATTCTCGATACCTGATCTTATGAATGTTCCACTGGACTTTACGCTACAGGTTTGGCTGTTTTTGGGTTTCTTTGTCTCTTTTGCGGTCAAGGTTCCCATGTGGCCTTTTCACACTTGGCTACCGGATGCCCACGTTGAAGCTCCAACAGGTGGTTCGGTAATTCTGGCTGGTGTGTTGCTTAAGATGGGTGCTTACGGATTTCTACGGTTTTCCATACCCATGCTACCGGATGCGTCACGTTATTTTGTACCGATGATTTTTGGTCTTTCACTGGTTGCGATTGTCTATACTGCACTGGTGGCGTTGATGCAAAAAGATCTAAAAAAGCTAATTGCCTATTCTTCCGTATCCCATATGGGTTTTGTAACCATAGGTCTTTTCTCCTTCAATCAGCAGGGTCTTGAAGGTGGAATTTTGCAGATGGTCAACCACGGTATAGTTGCAGGTGGCCTCTTCTTGTTGGTCGGTGTTATTTATGACCGTATGCACACAAGAGAGATTGCTAAATTTGGTGGTATTGTAAATGTAATGCCGGTTTATGCTGTTATTTTCATGCTCTTTACCATGGCAGCAGTTGGTCTACCTGGAACCAATGGTTTTGTTGGGGAGTTTCTCATTCTTCTGGGAGGATTCTTAGCTAACAAAGGGGTTGCAGTTGTAGCCACCACAGGATTGGTTTTGGGTGCAGCATATATGTTGTGGCTTTATAAGAAGGTTTTCTTTGGTATCATTCAGAGTGAAGAGGTGCAGGCTTTGAAAGATATGAACAGAAGAGAGCTGGCTATTTTTGCGCCATTAATAATTTTGATTTTCTGGATCGGTTTCTACCCTGGACCATTTTTGGAGATCATGCACGCTTCAGTGGAACAGTTGTTGAAACAGTCCGATACGATCAAAGCCGGAACAGCTGCGATTGCGATGTATTAAGGCAGACTATTTGTCTACTGTTGTATAGTTAATAATTTTTTTTTTGAGAGAGTGCTGATAAACAATGCCTGTCCAAATGCCTGATATAAACCTGGGCCTAATGTTGCCAGAGATATTGGTTACTCTGCTAGCCATGGTATTGCTGTTGTTAAGCGCGTGGTATGGTAAAGAGGGGCGTGGAACCATTGGTTGGATGTCAATTTTTGGCATTGGCTTGGCAGCTTTGGCTGTTATGGCTTCTGGCGGATCTGGCGAAACCACCTTTGGCGGAATGTTTGTGGATGATCAATTTGCTCGTTATATGAAGCTATTGATCTGTATCGCCACAGCTCTCCCTCTTCTTATCTCATTGACATATGTACGTGATCATAAAATGGATGGTGGTGAGTATTATGTAATCATCCTATTTTCCATGCTTGGTGGAATGTTGATGATCTCTGCTGGTGATTTTATCATGCTCTATTTGGGACTTGAGTTAATGTCCCTATCCATATATATACTGGCAGCGTTTAAGCGTGGCGATGTAAAATCCAGTGAGGCTGGACTTAAATATTTTATCTTGGGTTCACTGGCATCTGGTGTTTTGCTTTACGGTATATCGCTAATTTACGGCTCTATTGGCAGTGTCGCCTTTACTGATGTTGCTCACTTTTTAGCAAACGCCCATGGTCATGTGTCTCCCGTTATTGGTCTTGGCATGGTGATGATTATTGGTGGCTTGAGCTTTAAAATTGCTGCAGCGCCGTTCCATATGTGGGCTCCAGATGTTTATGAAGGTGCACCGACATCTATCACTGCTTTGATGGGTGTTATGCCAAAGGTTGCAGCTTTTGCTGTTCTTTATCGTGTGCTTTTAATAGCTTTTCCTGCAATGCACGACCAGTGGGGACCGTTGTTACAGTTCATGGCGGTTGCCTCTATGGCAGTTGGCTCTTTTGCCGCTATCGCTCAGACCAATATCAAGCGTATGTTGGCATACTCTTCCATTGGTCATGTTGGTTTCTTGTTAATAGGTTTGGCAGCAGGAACCAGTGATGGTTTACAAAGTGTTCTTATCTATCTAACCATCTATGTTTTTATGAGTACTGGAGCTTTTGCTTTAGTATTGATATTGAATCAGGATGGAATAGGCGATAACCTGACAGACTATAAAGGGTTGGCTAAGAAGCGTCCTTATTTAGCTCTACTCATGGCTACATTCATGTTCTCAATGGGTGGCATTCCACCACTAGCGGGTTTTATTGGTAAGCTCTATGTCTTCATGGCTGCGGTAAAAGCTGGCATGATAACAATAGCCATTGTAGGTGTGCTGTTCTCTGCTGTTGGTGCTTTTTATTACCTACGGGTTGTTAAATATATGTACTTTGATGAGGCAGAGTCACCATTTTCCATGGAGGTTAGCTCTACCAGTCAGGCTGTTGTGGTATTGAGTGGCGTTATCATGTTGATTTGGGGCATCTTCCCCGGCTCTTTGTTGGAATGGACCGAAACCTCGGTGCGGATATTTCAATGATAGTTTGAGTTTTGGCTTGTAGCCATAAAATATAATTTTATTAAGCACGGAGATATTTTTTTTCCGTGCTTTTTTTTTCTCAAATTTTTTTACTGTTGATCAATGAAATCAGAACTAAAAAAACTAATTGGGGAGTCTGGGGGCACAATTCCATTTATTAGGTTTATGGAGGAGGCTCTCTATCATCCGCAAAAGGGTTATTATACTAAGGTTGCTAAACGGTTGGGGCCGGGGGGTGATTTTGTAACAGCACCTGAGTTGACCTCACTGTTCGGGGAGCTGCTCTGTTTGCAGATGATTGAGTTGTGGCAGTTGCTTGGTTCGCCGAAAAAATTTCAGTTGGTTGAGTTGGGTCCGGGTAGTGGACGTTTGGCCCATGATATTTTACGTACAGCACAAAAGTTTAAAGATTTTTATACTGCAGTGAGTTATGAGCTTGTAGAGATAAGCGATGATTTTAGCCAAAGACAGAAGCAGCTACTAAAGAAAGGTAAGTTACATAAGAAGGCCCGTTGGCATAAAGATTTTGATGGAGTAGCCAATGGTGGTGTTGTGGGGGTGATATTTGCCAATGAGTTTTTGGATGCTCTTCCTGTGCATTTGGTTGAACAGTCGCCCCATGGGCTTTCTGAGGTTGGGGTGAAGTTAAATGAAGATGGTGAATTTACAACAGAGATATTGCCGTTGGCAGAAAAGATAGGAGGGGACTATTTTACCTCTCGTGGTATTACCTTGGCTACAGGTACACGTACTGAAATTGGACTACCGGGTCAGGAGTGGGTAAAACAGGCTGGAGCAAAACTGCGGCAGGGGATGGTTTTGTTGATTGATTATGGACATCCGCAAAAAGATTATTATGCAGCGGTAAGAACCAATGGAACCTTGGCTGGGCATTTAAAGCATGTGAGGGTGGATGATCCTTTGGCCAATCCTGGTGAGATGGATTTGACTGCCCATGTTGATTTTACGGCTATATTGGCAGCAGGAAGAGAGGCTGGGCTTGATCTGGTTGGTTATACGACTCAGGCGTGGTTTTTGATGGGGTTGGGTATTTTGGAGAGGTTGGATATACTATCCAAGGCAGGTGGTGCAGATACCGGACCATTAAAAGAGGCGGTTAAAAGGTTGATAATGCCTGAGGGTATGGGGGAGACTTTTAAGGTGATGGTGTTGGGCAAGGGGATTGAAGGCCAGCAACTGAGTGGCTTTAGGTTGAACCAGCAGAATGACAAGTTATAGATTACTTAAAATAGATCTTGGGAAAAGTTTGCAGTTTCAATTAGGTAAAAAACCCTTTGATTGTAAAGTTGATTGATAGTTTTTTTGCTGAAATAGAGAGACAAATTTAGATAGCATTGATTTTTAATTTGAAAATATTATAAATAACGAAGATTGCAACTGAATCATTGTTTAAAATTTATTCATCGTTTGTTATACTGCGCGGTGTATTGTGTTTTTTATATAAAAATACCAACAAAATAAGGGATGAATCATGGGGTTGTTGGAAGGAAAAAAGGGTTTGATATTTGGTCTTGCTAACGATCGGAGTATTGCATGGGGCATATCCCAGGCGTGTCATCGTGAGGGGGCTAAATTGGGTTTTACCTATTTGGGTGAACCGTTGAAAAAGCGGGTTTTCCCACTTGCCGAGCAGGTTGATTCATCTTTTGTGCTACCGTGTGACATTAATGATGATGAGCAGATAGACGCTGTTTTTCGTGAGGTAAAGGAGAAGTGGGGTGGACTTGATTTTGTTGTTCATTCCATTGCATTTGCTCAGAAGGAGGAGTTAAAGGGCCATTTTTACAACACCACAAGAGAGGGTTTTCGCATAGCTCTTGAGGCTTCGGCTTATTCTTTGACTGCAATTTGTGCCAAGGCGGCTCCGTTATTAAATGATGGAGGCAGTATTTTAACATTATCATATCTTGGGGCGGAGAAGGTTATACCTCATTATAATGTCATGGGTGTTGCCAAGGCAGCATTGGAGGCGAGTGTTCGTTATTTAGCTTCTGATTTTGGGCCAAGGGGTATTAGGGTAAATGCGATATCTGCTGGACCTATCAAGACGTTAGCGGCTGCTGGTATTGGGGATTTTAAAGAGATTTTGAATTGGAACCGTGATAATTCACCGTTACGTCGTAATGTGACTCAGGATGAGGTGGGTAATTCGGCACTTTTATTGTTATCTGATCTTGGCTCTGGGATAACGGGTGAGATTATGCATGTTGATGCTGGTTTTAATGTGGTTGGTATGAAATCGGTTGATATTGATTGAGGGTATATCTGTTTTGTTGTAGTTAAAACTAATGGGGGTCCAGGGGAATCATTTCCCTGGTGGGTTTGGGCGAAGCCCAAGGTTTTGCCTATTAGCCGGATTTTATAGAGGATTTTTTTTCGCTTTTGAAAAAAAATCCCCGGCTGGTATATTAATTACCAACTGGATAAAACCCTGGCTTTTTAGGGTTTTATCCAGTTGGTAATGTCCTTTACCTACCAATGGTCGGATCAACTTATAAGGTGTGAGTTGATCCGACCACTGGTAGGTAAAGGACATTGTTAGAGAATAAAAAACCAAAAAACGGTTTTTTATTCTCTAACAATTAATATACTAGCCGGGGATTTTTTTTTGCAAAAAAATCCTTTATTAAATCCGGCTTTACAGCAAAAGCAAAACCTTGGGCCTTGCCCAAACCCACCAGGGAAATGATTCCCCTGGACCCCCAGTAATAAAGACTTTTCAAACACCCGGCATATTTACAAACCCTTTATCTGGACCCAGATTAAAGCGCGCACATTTAAAAAAAGGATTGCTCTATGTCCGCAAACAGTTTTGGACGCCTGTTTTGCTACACAACCTTCGGCGAAAGCCACGGACCAGCCATCGGTGCTATCGTCGATGGCTGCCCAGCTGGAATGCCCCTCACCGAAGCCGATATTCAACACGATCTGGATCGCCGCCGCCCCGGTACAAGCCGCTTTACCACCCAACGTAAAGAACCAGATACAGTACAAATACTATCCGGGGTTTTTGAAGGAAAAACAACAGGAACCCCCATCGGACTGATGATCGTTAATCAAGATCAACGCTCCAAAGATTACTCAAAAATCAAAGATACCTTCCGCCCAGGACATGCCGATTATACCTATTTTCGTAAATATGGCATACGTGACTATCGCGGTGGCGGAAGATCCTCAGCTCGAGAAACCGCTATGCGTGTGGCAGCTGGTGCTATCGCTAAAAAACTGCTGCTACACACAGGAGTGAAAGTCCATGGCGCACTCGTAGCTATGGGTGAAGAGGATATCGAATATAACAATTGGAGCTGGGCCGAAGTCGCAAAAAATCCCTTCTTCTCCCCAGACGCCAATGCCGTTCCACGCTTTGAAAAACTAATGGACGAAATAAGAAAAAAAGGTGACTCCGTTGGTGCAACAGTTGAGGTAGTCGCCCAAGGTGTTCCACCAGGATGGGGCGAGCCTGTTATAGATCGTCTGGATGCCGACCTGGCCAAAGCCATGATGAGTATCAACGCCGTTAAAGGAGTGGAAATAGGGGCTGGTATGCTCGCCGCAAGAGGTAGAGGTTCCGAAATGGCAGATGAAATGATACCAGACGAAAAAGCCAAACATGGGGTGAAATTCTTAAGTAACTACTCCGGGGGTATTCTCGGTGGAATCTCCAGTGGAGCTGATATAGTAGTAAGAATAGCCGTAAAACCAACATCATCCATCCATATTCCCAAACAAACCATAGATAAAAACGGCAATGCCCAAGAGATCGTCACCCACGGTCGCCACGATCCATGTGTCGGCATAAGAGCCGTACCCGTAGCCGAAGCCATGGCTGCAATAGTACTAGCCGACCATTTCCTACAAAACCGCAGCCGGGCAAATATATTCCCATAACCAACGCCGATATCCAAACAATATATCTATTTTATACCCCGTACCTCATTGTCTTCAAAAAAATGGGCGAGATCGTTACGGACTTGGTGGAAAAAGTCCATCTTGCGGATGTAACCCAATTTTAATAGATGCTCTTCTATATGGTGCAAGCGGAGCTGTTTTAAGTTGTATGTAAGCTCTAAATGGCCCTTATCCATGTCACACACAACGGTGTCCACACCAGGCAGTTCGGTAATTGAGTGACAATCTTCGTGGCTAAGATGCCTTCCCTTGGGTGATTCGACATCTAATGTGTGTCTGGTTAGACGATATTTAGTCTTGTGCTTTGGCCTTTTGGTGACATTCATGGCAAATTCTCCAAAAAAACTAATTAAGAAGAGACCACTATCCACCAATTCGACAAAATTCTATGGCTTAAAGTTCCTAAAGTTCCTCTTCCGGGGGAATAAAAAATGCCAATGTCTCCAATAACGCTTGGGATTTTTGATTTAATATGGCTACCTGTTTCTCGATATCCCGGTCTACAACAGGAGCTTTTTTCACCACCTCTTTTTGCACCGGAGCCTCTGTTGGCCTGTGTTGATCTAGCTGCTTTAGCTCTATCAAAAGATTGTTTAACTGTTCTTTTTGCTCATTTCTATCTTTGGAGTGTTGTTGAATAAGATCTATACTGTTACGGATAACAGGGGATATGTTGGTTAAAATCTCCCCAGCCTGTATCGTACCGCGGGTATTGGCTGTTGCCAAACGGTGAATTTCACTAGCACCAATACGGCTTTTTTCCGCCATACGCCGCATTTCTTTTGCCGTTTCAACAAATGCCTCCCCGGTTGCTCCAGAACGGGCAGCCTCAATAGCGGCATTCATAGCCATTAAACGTAGCTGCCTTGATAACTCCTCTATTACAAAAATTCTCTCCGAAACCTCCCGACTCGCCGAAACAGCTTCGTTAATAGCCTGACTACCCTCGGCTATATCCATAGAGTTTACCTCTACAGTCTGTTCAGTTGCCAAATCTGTGCTGTTTTTCTTCTCTAAAGAGGCAGCCAATGTGTTTATGGTATCTAAAATAGGCTCTAAATCCAAATCGACACTTACAGCCTCACTCTGAACTGGCTCAACTGCTTGGGGTTTGGCATTTTTAACGGTTTTTACCAGCAATTGGCCCTGATCTATAAGCTCTGTTGCTGCATTACGAATATTTTTGCTCATCACCCCCAAACGTTCAGTCATCTCCATGACCTGATGGGCTAAATTACCCATGTTGCCATGATGTCTGTTTTGTAGAGTGGCTGCAAAATTGCCTTGGGATAGCTGACCAATTAGCTCTGTAAAAGCTGCCAAAGGATTAACAACATTCTTCGCCCCAAAAATAGCCAAAATAACCACCAGAGGTATTAAGCATAAGCCGACAATATTTAGGGTGTCAATAAGACCGGACATAACCCCACCACCACCCGAAGGGTCGCTTTCAAGAATTAAAGCCCAGTTAAAAGAGTTAAATGATATAGGAGTATAGGCATAAAGAGCCGACTCATCCTCATTGGCAATAGTGCCACTATCCCCTTTGAGAGCAGCAGCAACAGCAGCTATATCTTTACCATTTTTTGTTATGGAGCCATTAAAAGAGGCGGAGACAGAATGGGTCTCAGGGTTACGGCTGGAGTCAGAACGCATCCGTTTGTCAGGACCAACCAGATAGATATCTCCACCCCCACCCAAAGAGTTGCCAGGGGCTAGAATTTTGTTTAACTCCTCAATAGGTAGCTGGAGAGCAACCACCATCTCAATAGTACCGTTGTCGATAATTGGAGCAGCCATAAAAGCCGATGGTTCGCCGTTACTTGGTGCATAAGGGGCGATATCTGTCATCCCCGGTTTTTTGGTTTTCAATACTGTTTTCAACAGCTTGGACAAGGCGGAGTCGGAATAGGGCCCGGTTAGAAGGTTGGTCCCATAATCCCTCTGATGGGCCGCTGTATGAAAAACCAAGCCGTTGGGTTTTATAAGAAATAGATCATAATAGCCTGTAGCATCCAGATATGATTTATCCAAACCTTTGATATTAGAGCTGGCTAAAGACTCCTCTGGGTCTGTCTCCGCGATAATAGCCCAATGGGTTTTACCCACCACCAAAGGTCGCCATGCTGCCAATCGGGGTTTTCCTTTGTTGGCAATTATGCCAGAACCAATGTTACCACTAAGTGCCTTTTTAACAGCATCTTTGTTGATGGTGTAAGGAGCCTTACGGGCAGCTTTTTTTGAGCCGACAAGTAAAGTTGAACGCAGCTTTTTATCAGGACCAACCAGATATATTGTCCCTTTATTGCTTAAACCATCCCTTTTCAACATAGGCGATAGCATCTTTTCAGTGGTCATACTTACCGCAATAATTCCGATGATTTTATCTTTACGCTTAACCGGGGCAGCTATATAAGCCAACGGTTTTGCCCCACTGATTTTACTGGGTAGATAGTCTTGAAAAGTGACCTGTTGCAAACCACTCGGAAGTAAGCGACCCAGAGGGGTTAGGCGGCCTTTTTTATCTTTTACATTGGTTCCAAGCTCAGCCCCACGGGATGCAGTAAAAAAAACATCACCACGTTGGGATATTAGATAGAGGTCAACAAAACCATTGTTGGCACGATATCTCTCAAGCCACGGAGTCTGTTTATTGGCAATTGAGGTCCATTTTTCACCATCGGTTTTTTTATCTGCTTGGCGGTATACCCAATCAAGGGTAGCCATGGTCTGGGCTAAATTTTCATTTTTGGCAAGATTGGATATATCATTAAGGCTTTTTTTGAAATAGTCTGCTATATGTTTTTGATTGATATCTCTAATCTTGGTTAAATCAATCTCCGTCTTACTCTGTTTTTTTCCTATTGATTTGGTAAGAAGGGATAGATCTTTTTTTCTCTGGGCAAAATATTGCTCAACAGCACTCTTTTTATTTGCTAGTAGCATCTCCATCTGTCCCAGAGTGCCATCCACCAATGAGTCCTGTGCCAGATAGTGGGCCGCCCCAACAATGACTAGAAGAGGGATTATTCCGGCTAAAAGAATAAGTACCGTGATTTTTTTTTGCATGGTCATTTTTTTCTTTATCCTTGGTTCTCTTCTCAATTTTGATTAATCACATTAACGTATTCTATATAAGGAAGGTAAGGAAGCAATAATAAATCAGCTTTTATTCCATGTTTTCATCATTTTTTCTGATATTTTCCTGCATATTGAGGTAACTCCAAGGCCATAAATAGATTTTGTTGGTGACATCTGCTAGTCTGCCATTTTAATAAATAGAAATATGAAGGGGTTCTGGGATATGAGAGCAGCAAAAAAAGTGATAATTGTAACCCCAGGACTTGAGCGAGGCGGAGGGGCGGATGCTGTCGGCAGGGGGCTATATTCGGGCTTTAGCGAACTGCCAAATATAGAGGCTACCCTGTTTGATTATGGGATGTTCAAAAAGAATTTTGAACAGATGCTAACCTGTAACGATGATGGTTTGCTGTTTGAGATGACCTCCCAACATCTAATAACAAAATCTGTAGAAACAACCCCGGATTTAATCATAGTTTTAACCCTAACCCCCATAACCCAATATTTTGTATTGTTATTAAGAAAGTTAGGAATAAAGGTGGTGCACTGGTTTGTCGAAGATTATCGCCGGATAAATTGGCAGGAGATGCTGCAACCATACGACCATATCCTAACCTATCAAAAACAGTTTCTACGTGAAGATCTAGCTGGTGGTGGCATAAACTCTTGTAGTTATCTTCCTGTGGGTTGTGAATACCCGGAACCCTCAACAGTTTTTCAAAACAGTGAAAAACCTTTTCAAATAGCTTATATGGGCTTTCCCTACGACAACAGAAAACGGGTTGTTGAGTATCTTTTAAACAACGGTATAAACCTCAATATTTGGGGTTTTGGCTGGCAGAAGTTCAAAGACAACCCTCTCATAGCCAATGCCCTGCAACTTGAAGGACGCTGGCTTAATTTGGCTGATACCAGAGATGTGTACAAAAAGAGCCAAATTGTCTTGAATATTCACTCGGCCATTGTTCACAAAGATGCAGAAATTTACATGGAAGATGAGATGGTTAACTCCAATCTATTTGAGATATGTGCAAGTGGTGCTTTTCAGATAGTGGAGAGGCGACCTGGTGTTCTGGAATATTTTGAAGAGGACAAAGAGATTGTCTGCTATGCGACAAAAGAGGAGTTGGTGGAAAAAATCAATTATTATCTATCCCGTCCTGAAGAGTGTAAAAAAATAGCCCGTGCCGGTTATTTAAAAACCATGAACAACCACAGATTCAGCCATCGTGCTCAAACAGTACTACGTGAATTAGGGTTAACTTGATCTCCCAAGGAGCAGATATGGCAGGGCAAAAAGATAAATCAAACCGGGAATATTATAACTCTGCAAGAGTTGAGATGCTGAGCCTTATTCCCCAAGGTAGTCGCAGAATTCTGGATGTCGGGTGTGGAGCAGGAGAGCTAGGCAAAGGTTGTAAAGAGCTTTGTGGTGCAGAGTATGTAGTCGGTATTGAGTACAACAAACAGGCCGCTGAGTTGGCCCAAAACAGTCTTGATAAGGTAATACAAGGGGATGTGGAAACCCTTGAACTCCCCTTTGCCCAAGGTTTTTTTGACTGTATCATCTATGCCGATATCTTGGAACATCTCATCAACCCAGACGTGGTTTTGAAAAAACATGTTGCTCATCTAGCACCCAACGGTAAAATAGTTGCCAGTATCCCAAATGTTAGATATTTCGCTGTGTTATCCCAACTTGTTGATGGTCATTGGACATATGAGGAGCAGGGGATCTTAGATAGGGATCATCTACGGTTTTTCACCCTAAAAGAGATGTTGGCTCTCTTTGCTGATGCCGGATTAAAACCAGGCTTTATTGGCGATAATGTAAAAGATCTATACAACAAACTAAAACCGGATGAATTTCCCGCCGATCTACGTTTAGGCCGTTTAACCATATCTGGGCTTTCCGAGCAGGAGTTTCGTGATCTATTTGTTTTCCAATATCTACTTGTTATGGAGAGAGGGTAACTGGCCGGAACAACAACTTTCCCAATCCACTTAAACTGCTGTTTCTAGGTTAAAAGCAACTGACCAGGACAATGATACCCTGAGGGAAGACGGAAAGACTTTAACCTATTTGGTATAAACCGACGTTCTGATTAACGAATCGGGATCAGTCCTGCATCAATTGCCATACACGCGATTTGAACAGTGCGTGGAATTTTGGAATGTCCCTTAGCATATTTGCTGATGGTACGTTGAGTGATCCCAAGATTCACCGCAGCAAGATCCTGGCTCAGATGGTTCCTCGCAAGCCAGGTACGAAACTGCTCATTGTTCATATTCATAGACATGAGGGCCAGTTGATCTTCTGCAATTATGAACAGTTGGTCCCAGCCAATGCTGATATCCCCAGGCCAGCCCAATGACCAGCCATCATCAATGATGGCACATTTGTTAAAAAAGTCAGGATTACTCAGTTTGCTGAAGTGACGGTTGGATTTGATCATATCCTCAAGGGATATCACTCCACGCGCACCACCAACCCAAGCAATAGCCAAGGAATATGATCCTTCGAGCACTTTGGCGTGCATGAGCTTACTGGGGGATTGGTGTAAAGCGACTGCACGATCGAAATCTTCATTACTCATTGATTTTCTCCCACTCAGCGAGGAGTTCATCCCGGTTGGTTTTTATCCACTTGAGAGCTTCTTTGGCTTCATCGACACCGATACCAATAATTCTTAGATCTGACAAGACTATCATCCTAGAAACAGCAGTTGTCAGCACGCACCTGACGCAACCTATTGATTCATCTGGCATAACAGATCAAAGTCTCATCACCAATAAGGTGACTTCGATTTGCTCTGTTACACCAGCTAAACCAATATGTTACGCCATGTACGCACCGCCAACCGCCGTTTCTAGGATCATCAGCGAAACTGATCCACCGATAACATGAACATGAGGTGGATTGTGATCCCCAATATGAATTTTGATAACCTGCCGCCCAATCTTTTTTATTGAGGTCACGTTGCCACTCCTTACGACCGAAGCATACAACGCATTATTCTATATTGAAAGCATTAATTAGGAACATTATTCCTATAAAGAACAAATTTGACAAATAAAATCATGCTCAGAGTTTTACCAAACAAATGTGCTATATAAATAATTGGTTGCAATTTCCGTTACCCGAGAAAAAAATGAGCGAACGGTGAGTAATCAGGATTCTAGCCTATTTTTTGTAGTAGCTGCTCTGCCGCCTCTTTGGGTGACGGCTGGCCCAACACACCTCTGATAAGAGCCATACCGTATGCTCCTGCCTGAATGGCAGCAGGGGTATTATCGCTGTCTATTCCCCCCAAAGCTAAAACTGGTCCCGGTATTTTTTTAGTTAATTCTGCAAATTTTTCCAACCCCAAAGGTGATGCCTGGGGGTGGGAAAGAGTGGCAAATAGAGGAGAGAGGGTAATATAGTCTGCCCCCTCTTTTATAGCGGTTAAAGCACCTTCAAGGTTGTGGCAGGAGCGACCCAAAAGCCGATAGTTGCCAAGTAAATTACGGGCGATATCAGTTGCCATGGCTTTTTCTGGTAGGTGCAAACCAACATCGGCAAAGGCCAGGGCAAGATCAATATCTCCTGCTATCAATAGGTGGGCATCTTGCTTTTGGGTTAAGGTATAGAGCTTTTTTGCCCAGTAACCCATGGAGTGCTTCTCTCTGGTATCTTTTATCCGCAATAGAATATGTTTTACCCCTCCTGCCAAAGCTTGCGCCACCCCATGTTCCAAATCGGGGCAGGTTTGCAGATCTGTAATCAGCAGTAGTTTGGGTATGGGGGGGGTCATGGAATTTTTAGATATTTATGAATCTGGGTTGAAAGTCGCAACCTACCTTGGGAGGCCATCACCAACTCAAGTGCCGTTTTGGTGGCTTGTGGGTTTGGTATGTCACCATCACCTACAGGTTGCAACCAGACATTGGGGTGGTTGGCAGCCCAATGGTTGATATCGGCTTTTTGTTCATCGCTGGGGTGGGGGCCGACAATAAATTTTAGCTCATCAGCCCGTAACATTTTATCTTTGGCAACCGTTTTTTTAGGGCTGATTGTCAGCCAATCCAGGCCGTCGGGTATATCGTAACCGATGCCGCTACTCTCCATCGCCAACCATTTCCCCGTCTTTTTTAAACTGCTAATCAACTGGGGTAGCTCCTTGACGGCCAATGGCTCCCCACCTGTTAACAGTACTGTGGGTATGTGGGGGGTACTTTGTTGGATCTTCTTTAAAATATCCCCAATGCTCATCTCTATGCGAGCGTTGGGGTCTTTGTGCAGTGGTTCATCACACCAGGAACAGCTCAAAGGGCAGCCCCAAAAACGCAAAAAAACCATGGGTCTGCCACTCCACGTGCCTTCTCCTTGAATGGAGGAAAATAGATCGCAGATGGGAAAAATTGGATCAGATGAAAGGTGGCTCATCTAACGACCTTCTCTATACCAACCTTTTTCAATAAAATATTGTACCGCTCCCACATGATAGGGAATAATAAAAGAGCCTAACATCTTTCTGGGTGATAATCGATAAAAGGCTGGCTCTTTACGACGGATCTGTTCAATATCAGAGAATATAGCTTTAACAACATCATAGGCCACAGCGTCTGATATATCTTTGTGGGTTACCAACCAGACTTTAGAGCCAATGGTGGGTATATCGGCAGCTACTCCGTTGTATATGCCACCAGGAATGTTGACAAAATCCATATATGGAGCTTCATCAACATAGTTCTCTACACACTGTCCGGTAATGGGTAGAAAGTTAAGATCTTTTTCGTCGGTCAATATCTGGAGAGACTCCGATGGATGGGTTGAAAAATCAAAACCACCATCAACTTCACCTTTTACCAGTAGTTCTGGCAGCAAGTTTGACTTTTTACGGCTAAATGTTTTGCTGGGAATTTGGCAATGGCGCAGTAGTTTACTTAACAAACGACCATTATTGGCTTTTTTGCTACCTACATTTATACGGTTACCAGGAATCTGCATAAATGAGAGAATTTTAGAATCACTATCAGTCAACAGTGTGACCATCTCGTAGTGTAGAGATAACAGTACACGAAGTTTGGTGTTGCGTTCTTTGTAGGGTTTTTTACCGTGCCATGCCAGATATGCAGAGTCGGCCCGAACTAAAGCTAAATCAACCTGACCTGCACCAACCGCAAGAATATTTTGTTTGTAACCCTCAGATGCCATGAGTTTACAAGGTAGGCTGCTGCCACTTTTTTTCAAGGCCACACAAATTGCAGTGCCGCCAGCATAATTGACCCCCTCTACCTCACCCAGAGCAATGTTCAAACGTGATGCACTCTCAAGTTCGGCGTTCAAGGCTTCAATCTCCTCCTCTGAGGCAGAACAGCCAAAAAGTAACAACATAACGCCAATAAAAAGCCCGGCTTTTAATCCCGTGTTCATGGGGTATACCTCATTTCAACCTAGAAAAAACAGTTTCAAGCAGGTTTTTAACAGGTAACTGTTCTATTCCAAGATAATGGTCAATGTTTAATATCTGCTTACAACATTACCATTATGGCATTTTTCAAAGTTATCGACAACTTATAACCTAGACCCTCAAGCTTGAATAAGCAGAATTTAAAAGTTATGGCAGCCAATGTTTGCCCATCTGTATTTCATCAATATTTGCTGGAATATCGAGAAGATCAGAAAAATCCAACTCTACAATTCCCACTGTTTCATAGAGATACTGCTGAATAGGGTCCAGGGTTTTGAGTTTGTGGCGTTTTTCCAATGATGCCAGCTCATCTCCCTCCCGCACAATTGCAAACTCTGCCCTTACCGCACTAACAGGTTTTACCACTATGATATCGTAGAAGATTTTTTTCTCAGGATCAATTTTGGCTTTTACCATCTGTTTGGGGGTGATGCCAAAACCTTTTTTGTTGACTAAAGATAGAGCAAGACCGTTGCGACTTTTTTCTGCCAAAGTCAAAAGACCCTTTCTTTTTAGTTCCGCGTTGGGTATTCCCAATTTATTTAAATCTTCCAGGCTCAACCTCTCCTCAAAGCCCGGTAGTTTAACCTTGAATGCTCGCAATGGATCTATGCCCAACCGTTCCATTTTTTTCGCCTTAACTTCAACTCCTCTACCCTCCAGGCGGCTGATGTTGATGCCATCATTTTTTTTGATTAAATCCAAATCAAACCGTTTCTGTTTTAAAGTAAAGAGCATGCCCAGTTTTTCCAGGCTTTTATACGAAAGGCTTTTGGTAAAGGCATCAAAGGTTATCAGCTGTCTTTCACGGGGCATCACCTTTTTTACCAAGGTGATATTATGTTTTTTAAATGTCTCTGGTGTTAAAATATCTTTTAAAGCACCTCTTGAAGCATCAAGACGGCGCAATCTATCCAACACCAAGCCCCCACGACGACGAATACGGTCGACATCCAATCCTCGTTCAAACAGATAAGGTACAACCCCCAGCTTTTCCATCTCCGAAAAAGTAAGAAGTTCAATTGGTCGTTTGAGCTTGGTACCGGGTCCGGGGGCAAACATTTTTTGCTCTTTTTCCCGGGGCAACGCAACCCTTAGTCCAGCAGGGAGAAAAGAGTCGTGTTTATGAAGATATGTTGTGTGCCATGCCCGATATTGCTGGGGGTTGAAATGGCCCATTTGAGCATCACTGTTCATGATGACCAAAACTTTAAAGGGGGCCAACGCACCCTTGTAGGAACGAATCTCTTCAAGTGCCGATACCATGTCGGCCATGGCACTTATCTGCATTATCTCCAGATCTTCAGGTGTGGCTTTTTCAAGGTACTTTTTTACATCAATTTTCATACCTTTTTTTAGATAGCTTCTAAACAGACTAAAACCACCATAACCTTTACCCGGTACAGAGGCGTACCACTCGTGATGGGTCAAAGCGACCATCACAGGCATATCCAGATTTCCATCGTACAGGAGGCGACCCCCAAACAGAGAGTGGAGTTTCATCTCGCCCCACTGTTTTTTATTGAGCCTGCCCGGCCACTCCAGGGTATCTAAACGGACTTTGATCTTGCCAATATCATGCTGCATGGCAGACATCACAGCATTTAATATTTTCTCCTCGTCCCAGCCCAGCTCTTTGGCAATGGCCATGACATTAAAGCCAGTTATGATACTGTGATGGGCGGTGTTGGGGTGGTGGTTGTTAAGCTCTATCATGGCATCGGCAGCTCGGGGATTAAAAAGATGAAGAACATCCTTCATTCTTTTTTTCACCATGCTTTGCAGCTCTTTTACCTGCCCCATTTGCTGGTATGATTCCACTGCCGATTGAATACTCTGTCCTTTTGCTGAGATAATATCCTCAACAATGGAGAAAATTTGAGTAACCTCAGTTACCGCTTCGTTCAAGGTCTCCCCAGCCACCGGCGAGGCCCAGACCTTTTCTATGTCGCGGTTGGTCAGTTGCAGTATAACTTTTTCTGTTATCGGAGTTTTGCGAGTTATGAGAACAACACCAGTATCAGGGTGTTTAACACTCTGTGACAGCATCATATTTTTCAATAGATCCGGGTCATTTATGTCATATTCTGCACTTTCGCTGCGATCTTTCACTTTAGACTCACCAATTATAGTTATATGAGTGGAATAACAGTTTGCCGATCTTTATACCAAGAATCAAACACAATCGTGACAATATTGATAATCAGCCCTGCTATCTTAAAAGAATATCGGCTATTGTGTGGTTATGGTTCAGCTATTTTTTGATCAAGGCACACTATTAATTAACGGCTCCAAAGAGGAACTTGCCGCTGTAGACCGCTATATGAAGTGGGATGACAGGAGTGATTGCTACCGTTCCGAGGCCCGTAATTATGGGCCAATTGTCTTAACCCTCCACCGTCTCAAGATTAAATTTGACGATCAGGTTAAACAATTCAGCCAGCAAAATTTTCATGCTGCAAATGAATTTTCCCCTCGCCCCCATCAACAAGCATCGTTAGATGGTTGGATAAAAGCCAATCGCAAAGGGGTTGTTGTGCTGCCAACCGGGGCAGGCAAAACCCTGGTGGCAAGGTTGGCAATGGTAAAAACCCAACGGGACACCCTTATTCTAGTGCCAACAATCAACTTGATGCAGCAGTGGCATGAGCAGCTCCAAGAGGCGTTTGGAGTTGCGGTTGGGCAGTTGGGAGGAGGGGAGAAGCAGCTAGAGGCGATAACTGTCAGCACCTATGATTCGGCACTGATATATATGGAGAATATAGGTGATAGGTTTGGTCTGCTGATCTGTGATGAGTGTCACCACCTGCCAGCAGCAAGTACCAGATTAGCAGCGGTGATGAGCATTGCTCCATTTCGATTGGGGCTAACCGCCACCCCTGAACGCACCGATGGTCAGGAGTCCGACCTCTATGATCTCCTGGGTCCACTGTGTCATCGGGTTGAGATAAATGAGTTGGAGGGACAGTTTCTCGCCCCGTACAAGTTACAACATGTTGCAGTCACCTTGGACCCAGATGAACGTGAGGCCTACGACAATGCATATGAGCACTATAAATCCTTTGCTAGAGGCAGTGGGATAAATTTTTCCCGCAAGGATGGTTGGTCACAGTTTATTATGCTTTGCGCCCGTTCCAAAGAGGGTAGGGCAGCTTATGCTGCCTACCGAATGCAGAAAAAACTCGCCAGGGCATCACGGGCCAAACTCAGACAGGTTTGGGGAATACTGCGGCGGCACAAAACGGAGAGGGTTATTCTCTTTACCGATGACAACGCCACCGCTTACGCCATTGGCGAGACCTTTTTTCTACCAGTCATAACCCATAAAACCAAAGGCTCAGAAAGAAAAGATATTCTACTTGCTTTTCGTGATGGTACTCTCCCTTTTCTGGTAAACTCACGGGTGCTTAACGAAGGTGTGGATGTGCCCGATGTATCTGTGGGGGTAATAGTATCCGGCAGTGGTTCTGTACGGGAGCATGTTCAGCGTTTAGGGCGGATTTTACGACCTAAAGAGGGTAAACAGGCGGTGTTATATGAGCTGGTATCAGAAGATACCGCCGAACAATTTACCTCGGAACGTCGCCGTCAACACGGAGCATATCAGAGGCAAGGGTCACTTCTGTCCCATGCTGGCAGTGGGGCTTTAGAAAATGCTGACTAAAGATCTCATACGTTTTAGCCGCAACCGTCAATCGCGGATATTCCCCCGTTTTTTAAATGTTGACGATAAAGTCACCCAAAATTTGGTGGAGGAGTTGATAAATCTCTATCAGACTGGTGTTGGGCAGAGTCGGGAGGATCTTGCCGATCTGGCCCTGCCAATAATTAATGCCCATCGTTCGCCTTTAATAGCCAAAGGGATAAATAAACTGCTCTTGGACCGCTCTGTTTTTCGTGAGCCAGACAAAGATGTCGCCCCTTTTCGGGCCAAAGTGTTTGCTGCTGCTGCCAAATTGCTTAAAAGCGACGATGATCGCATGGATAGTCTCAGCTATTTTCGCCAGGTTGTGGGACAGGAGCAGCAAAAGGATGCCGATGAACTGGCAGCAGAACTCCATGGGGATCTCCCAATACGCCAACCGCTACAGTCTTTTGAAGAGATACCCCCGGTAAAGCTGATCCACCGTTATAATCTGGCCCAGGCCCAGGGGCTGCTTTTCAACTCAACAAAAACGAGTATCTCATTTAAAGAGCCAGATGTTGGTAAGAGAAGGTTTTTCTTCCGCTATCTGAGGTTTTTCCGCCTTCTGGCCCGGCTCTATAAAGATGGTGGTGATAGATATCGCCTGGAGTTGGACGGTCCTTTGAGTCTATTTGATCAGACCCGTAAATATGGTCTGCGTATGGCAAACTTTCTGCCTGTTGTTGTGCTGTTGCAGGAGTGGAAACTATCGGCAGCTGTCAAGCCGGAACAGCGCAGCGGAACCCTGCAACTGGATCAAAACGATGGTTTGATATCACATTACCGTATAACAACCGCATATATACCAGATGAGTTTAAAATATTTGCCCAACAGTTCAAAAAAGAAGCAGCAGGGTGGAAAATACAGAAAGTATCTCCACTACTGGATCTCGGCAAACAAGAGCTGGCAATACCTGACTTCTCTTTTCGCCATGAATCGGGTCTAACAGTCCATATAGAGCTATTTCATCGTTGGCATAAAGGTGCTTTGGGGCGGCGGCTTAAACATATGGATGGTTTAAAGAAAAAGATCCCCCTGGTTATCGGGGCCGACCTCTATTTAAAGAAAGATCCCCAAACATTGAAGGTGATGGAGGGATCATCATGGTTTGAAAAACATGGCATGAATTTTAATGCTTTTCCCCCGGTAAAACGGGTGGTCAAGGTGTTGGAAAGTTTTCTCTAGGGTGGTGCTATCAACCAGCTGTAACCTTCTCTTCCTCCTCCATATCGGTACTATAAAATTGAAAATTGTTGCGACCGTCCTGTTTGACCACATACATGGCAATATCGGCTTTTCTTAAAAGCTCATCTGGTGAATTTCCATCACTTGGTAAAATGCTTATACCCACACTGGAGCCGATATTACATTCAAAGTTTTTCAAGAAAAATGGTTTGCCAAGTTCAGCTATTATTTTTTTAGCCACAAGGCCAGCATCATCATGGTTTTTAATAACAGGTAGGGAAATGGTAAATTCATCACCACCCAATCGGGCTATCATGTCGGAATCTCTAAGACATGTTTTTATCCGGGCTGCTACCTCAATCAACAGCAAATCACCAATATCGTGACCCATGGTGTCGTTGATCTGTTTAAAACGGTCCAGATCCATAAACAGTACTGCAAGTTGGGTTTTATCTCGACAGGCACGGGCTACCTGTTTTGTGAGATGTTCGATAAACAGCAATCTGTTGGGTAGCCCGGTTAGGGAGTCATGGTGGGCAACATGGGCCAGACGTTCCTCCATTCTTTTGCGTTCTATCAGCCCAGCCATGGTGTTGGCCATTGCCTGGAGGAACTCTGTCTCTTCCGGGTTTCTCTCATGACCATCGGGAATATAGCTGTTAACCACCCCCAATAATTTGCCTTGAAACAGAACCGGAACACAGTAGTGACCGTGGGGCTGTATGCCGTTAAATGTCACATCGTGACGATGATCCATGTGGTCTGAGTATATAAGAGTTTTCTCTTTAGCGGCCCGTCCACAAAGACAGTAGCCCATGGGTATTCTGGCACAGGCTGTTAAAAGATGATCTGCCAAGCCCCGGTGGGCGACCAAAACCAGTTCGTTTTTCTCATCGTCCATTAAAAATATGGACCCCTTTGATTGCAGGGTGAGCCATGGGACCGATAGAATTATGTTAAGAGCTTTTTCAAGCTGCTCCTCCAAGGTTATAGGCTCCAGGGATATTTTTAATAGGGAGCTAATTGCTATTCTGGATTGCTGAACACGTTCATTATCTTTCTCTGACTCTTTACGTTTGGTGATATTCCGCATAACTGCTGCATAGTAGCGAATACCAGATTGCAGCCAAGTGGCAATTGAAATCTCCAAGTGCACCTCATGACCATCTTTATGGACACCGGGCAGCTCCATGACCGAACCGATAACCCTACTACTGCCTGTACTGTTTACCCGTTCTATCCCGGCAAGATGCTGTTGTTTGTATCTCTCCGGTATCAACTTGGATATGGGCCTGCCGATCATCTCTTCGGCTTGGTAACCAAATATTTTTATCGCTCCGCTGTTCCATAGAGAGATTATGCCATTTTCATCAATTGAGATAATGGCATCATGGGCGGTTTGGGAGACCGATTGGGAAAGTTCGCGCTCCTCTCGCAATTTGCAGTTATGGATCTCCAATCGAGAGTATGATTTAACCAGCTCCTGGGAAAAACGCTCCACCTCTTCAAGACTGGTGACAGCAGGTATCCAGCGATAGACCCCAAACCCCACCATGAGAAAACCCAGTGCAATGACAGTCTGTATGGTCAAGTCGGGTAGTTGAACTGTTGTGGGTGGATATTGGGAAAAAAAATTGAGACAGTAGCCGATTAAAAGCAGCACTATACCGCTAATAATCATGGCTCCTCCCTGTTTGGGAAGTATCCGTCGGGTTTTTCTGTTATGCCAAACAAGCAGGAGAATAGCTGCAAGAACTACAACTGGAATTACATTTAACATAGCATTAGTAGTCCTCTCTCCCGACTTAAATAATTTACAATTCAGAGGGATTAAACATTAATTGTTTGGCGTTAATTAATGTTAATAAACTACATAAAATCAAAAAACCAACACCCTTCCGCGTTAAGGGTATCTTTTAGGCTACTGTTTTATAATGTGCGAACCCCACAGTAAAAAAATAGCACTGTTAAGGCAAATTTTATTTTTCCTCTTCACCAAAATGCTCTTTCATTTTAGCTGCTGTCAATATTAAAAATTGCAAGGCCTGTTGGGTTTCCGGTTTGCTCAACATGGTTACAGTTGATAAAACACCGCCACTTTTAGTACTGTTTTTAGTTTCATCAACAGCATCTTGCAAGGCGTTGAAGGCAGTGCCAACCATTGAGGCCATCTCTTCATTACCCAGATTGCTAACCATATGTTCGGCAAAACCAAGGAGACGGTTGACCATGGAGTCTGTCATTGCCATACGTCCACAGTGGATTCCCTCCAAAAGATCAAAAAGGGTCTCAATGGCTCCGATACGGTGGAGCCGGGTTAGTCTTTGCAAAGTGTAGCTTACAGCTTGTCGGGTATCTTCATCTTTTAGTTGATCCGCAACCTCCAACACATTACCAGCGGTGGTTGCCAACTTCTCCACCATCTCATCAGATAGGGTGTTGTCTGTAGCAGCAGCTATCCCTCGCATTAGCTCCTCTTTGGGGTTGGCAGCACTGTTGTTTTTGGAACTATTCATCTGCTTCTCCCTTTATAGAAGACCTCTGGCTGAGAGCCAATAGAGACGGTTATAAGTCAGTTTCAACCAGTGTATCATCTGGGATGATGGGCCGGGGTTGGGTGGTGTTTCATAATCAAACCAAACATAGGTTCCTTCATCCATTCCTGTCTCAAGAAAACAGAACACCTTGCCGTCATAGTATCTTGACCAACACCCCTCTTGAATCAAGGAGGTGATATTGGCTATTACCACCTCTGTCTCAAAGTGTGCGGTGGAGCCAGCTTTGGATATTGGAATATCTGTGGTGTCACCGATCACAAAAATAGTGTCATGTTTGCTATGTTGTAGAGATTTTGGGTCGGTTGTCGCCCAGCCACCTCTGCCCAGATTGGATTTATCAACCACATCCATTCCAGCATGGGGGGGAATGGTTATCAACATATCATATTCAAGTGTGCTCCCCTCCATTGAGGTGATGGTCTTTTTTTCTGGGTCCACGGTTTCGGCATTAAAAAAGGTCTCATATTTAATACCTTTTTTATCCATCTCCGGTTTACACCAGTCAGCAACTGGTTCCAGAGCGTGGAGCCTTCCAATGGGGTAGGTATAGGTAATTTCACTTTTATCCAATAGCCCACGTTTTTCGAGATAATCATAAAGCATGAATGTTATCTCAAGGGGGGCAACAGGACATTTATGGGGTGCGTTGACATTTATTATTATCTTGCCACCTGTAAACTCCTGGAGGGCAGAACGCATTTTTCTAGCACCATCAAGGTCATAAAACCAGTGCCCACCCTCAGCCATGCCGGGGATAGATTGCGGCATTATGCGAGAGCCGGTAGCTAGAATCAGGTAGTCATAATACAACACCTTGCCCTGCTTCGTTGTCACCTTTTTATTTTTGGCATCGATATGTTTTGCCGGATCAACATGATAGGTGATGTGACGATTTAAAAGCTTGCGCTGGTTTCTAAATAGATCATCTTCACCAGCCAAACCAAATGGAACAAACAGCAGTGCAGGCTGGTAGAGGTGTCGCTCTGAGGTTCCCAGCATGGTGATCTGTACAGTTTTGCTGCGTAGCTCTTTACCCAGATGACGACAGAGGCCATTTGCCACGATAGTGCCGGCTAAACCACCACCGACCACTAGAATTTTTTTGCTCATGTAACAGCTCCTTGGTTACTTAATCCTAGAAACGGCGGTTGGCGGTGCGTGCTGACAACAGCTGTTTCTAGGTTAATAGCAATAACACCCACATGTAAAAGATTTTAAGGCTTGTTCCAATACGCTTTTATTTGTGTTCAATTATAAAACCATGTTGCGTTGAAGCTATTTTATTTTTTTAACTACAATGCTCCAATAGTCATCAATTTTTTGGGTTTTAATATGTTCGTGTCCCACTTTTGCTATCCAGGCCGGGATATCCTCAGCGGAACCACGATCCCCTGATAGTATCTCCAACTCTTCACCAACGTCAGCTATTTTGATGGCTGCAATCATCTCCATCAAGGGGCCGGGACAGTAAGAGCCTCGTGCGTCGATTCTCCTTGGTTCACTCATGTTGCAGTCCTTATTATGAAAAACCCAATACGAAATATTTTGTATGGGTTTTGGTTTTAGTTAAAAAAGTTGTTTAAAAAAAGTTACAGGGTGATGAGCTGCCCCTGCTCGGCACTGCTCAAAAAGGATGTCAAACCTTCCATACCATCAAATAGATCATCAACTAAATGGTCTAAATCCCATTGGTTTACATCCATAACCATGGAGCAGGCTTTCATGGTTAGCTCTCCCAACATTTTACCCTGTCGAAATAGCTCTATGGCATCGGGAACCCCTTTTTGCAGCATGATTTTTGACATATGACCACCTTGATAGGTAGGGCCAACTCCTGCTGGTTGTTTTTCAAAGGCTAAAATAGCGTTCATACTGACAAAAACATGCACTTTTCTGTCAGAAACTGCACCAACTGATGCCATCATCGCCGCCATCTGAATCTTTTCATGCTCCCCGGAACAGAGCACTATAAATAGTGGCAAACCACTCATAACCTTGTAATCCTCATTTTTAGACCATTTGGTTTTTAGCTGTTGGAGTTGATTTTGAACTTTAAAAATTTATACAAAAACAGATCTGTAGCTGTAATATCCATCCAGATTGTTTATTAAAACCTTAAAAAAAGCCTGTTTTTATATATGGCTCAAATCAAAAAAGTCATCTTGTGGATGGTTGTAGATAGGGTGGTTCTATTCCACCGGATAAAGCTCTCCTTCATTTAGAATCTCAGTGGGGTCTTCTCCCATTTTTTCAAGTTCCCTCTTTTTTTCCCAATAGTTATAGCCAATTACAGCCAAGGTAACCAACACCACCCCAACACCAAAAACACCAACTCCCATGGTAAAGCCAAACATAGACCCCTTTGTAGCAGCAGCTGCTTTAATAGCCGTACCACCTTTTGTTGCAATCGCTGTTTTTGTGCCTGTTGCAGTTGCCGGAATATTGCCTATCGGGTTCATCAATCTACCTCCAAAAACATAGCTTTATTTTAGTCGCAGCTTTTCATAAAGCTCTTTTGCTTTTATCAATACCAAGCTAAAACGGCCAAAACTGATAACATCGGCATATTTAAGCTCTCTTTCGTCAAATGGTCCAATTCGTTTGCCATTTATGATCGTAGAGTTACTTGAGCCAAGATCTTTTATGCTAAAAATATCAAAACGTTTTTTCTTGCTGGCTTGCACATATAGCTCTGCATGTTTTCCTGATATGGATTTATCAAGGAGGATAATGTCATTTTTTACAGATCTACCTATTTTCACGACGTTTTTTTTCTTTTCTGAAACAACAACTTTGCCAAAAATTGGATAGACATGTTTTTCCAGTAGTTTTAACTTGGCTACATCATTTTTCTCTTCAGGAGTTTGTAAAAAGAGAACAGTTTCTGCGTGACGACCTTTGGATTTTTTATAGTTTTCGTTGTCAAACCAGCCGCGATAAAGCCCCGAACCAACTAAAACCGCATGGGGAATTTCAGTAAGAAATGTCTCAAGGCTGTTCTCTTGGGCGAAAGATTTCAGCATATTAAAATCAAATTTGCCATTTTCATCTAACATTTTCACAAAATAATACTCCCATTTTGGTGATCTAACCTGTTTATTGCTAACTACCTTGGCACAATCTCTTATTTTGTTTGCCTTGTTAATTTAATGTTGAGAACCCTATCTCTATTTTTCATCTTAATCCACAATTTTTTTGTCTCATAGCCAGGGTGGGAGATCTCAAGACGGTAATTATCAGGTTCAAGGGCCATACCCTGTTTGAACTGTGGTGCTATGTTTAAAATTCTGATGCGGGCGTTTTTGGGGGTGGTTTTAACCGTTAATTTAAACCTTACAACATTGTCAAATTTGTGGATGACTTCTGAAGCAAATTGTTTGGTCTTTTCAATAAGGTTGTTGGAGGAGCCTGGAGCAACCTTTTTAGCCTCTATATTCTCTGATGAAAAATTCGCCGTTACAGCTGGCTGAAAATGGTTGTATGCCATAATAATAAAGGGCTGTAGCAGTAGAAACAGTGCTGCTGTTATCAACACACATTTTTTGCATCCGTAGTTATCTTTTACACTGTTAAAGACGGTTGTATCATCAGAAGCAGAAAATTTATCAGTAGAGTTGTTCTGTATCAATACCGTTTCAGCATCGTGATTTACTACATTTTTTGGTTTTTCTCTCATCATTTTCAACCAAGCCTCAATGGATCTTGGTCTTTTTGATTGGTCAATGAGGAGAGCTTGATCTACTGCTTGTAAAAACTCTTCAGGATATTTCCCTCTGCCTACCTCTTTTGTTGGAACAAAGGGGTCGGGTTTTCCAGCCGAGGTAGCAAGTAACCTTGCTCCGGCATCAATGGGTTTTTCACCACTTATCATCTGGTATAAAACCGCTCCCATGGCAAATATATCTGTCCATGGGCCTTGTTGCCCCTCTTGGAGAAACTGTTCGGGTGGGGCGTAGGCTGGGGTCGCCATCACTGTTAGTTTGGGATTTTTCTCCAACATGGCCTGACGAGCAGCACCAAAATCCAGAAGAACCGGAACTCCATTATCACGGATGATGATGTTTTCTGGTTTAATATCTCTGTGGATTATTCCTGTTTCATGTATAGCTTTAAGACCGCCACTAAGATAACGAATTATCTTAAACAGCTCCTCCTTGCTATAATCATTTCTAGACTGAAATAGACTCTTTTTCCTCTGCTTTATATGTTTGCCAAGGCTAATACCCGGCTCATAATCCATTATCAGGTAGGCGGTTCCCATATCACGAAAAATACGAACTACACCGACAATGCTGACATGTTTGAATTTTGCTAATGTGCGACCCTCAAGAAAAAACCGCTCCAACCCCCAGTTGAATAGCTCTGGGTCAGAATCTTTTTTGGCAACAACGTTATTGTTCTCATCTCGTTGGGCAAAATCACGGGGGAAGAACTCTTTAATTGCAACCTTGCGGTCCAACGGTTTGTCATAGGCTAAATATGTAATACCAAATGCCCCAATACCAAGGACTTCAAGAATTTCACACTCATTCAACAACACACCGTTGGGCAGTGGTTTTTGTGTTTGACTAGCCATGTTCTAAGTATATTCCCGTAATTTTAATCAAAATCTCCAGGTTTCAGTATAGATAAAGCATTCAATTTACTCAATGCGTATCTGCCGGGATACTGTTATCAACCAACCACTATATATGGAGGGGAGTCAACTTGGGTTATTGGGTGTTGGGGGTGGTCCAGCTGCATTGCTGTTAATTTACCACCATAAACAGCACCGGAATCCAAGCCAAAATGTTGTTTGCCTATGTTCAACCCAGCAACGGCCCAGTGTCCATAAATAATCCTTTCCCCTTTCTGCCAATTACGTTGTTTGTGCCATGCCTGATAAGGGGAGTTTTTGTCGGGTTCGCCATCTGCACCCAGAAGGCCACTTTCACGCACCTCTTTAGGTGAAATCAGCCCTCCTTGTTTGGTGCAATAACGAATTTTGGTCATCAAGCCAACATTAAAATGAAGCCAGGCTTCTATGTCTTCTCTGGGTGGCTCTTCATAGGGCAGTTTTCGCTTGGTTGGTGCGAAAAATTTTTTGGTGAGCATTTTGTCAGCCAATATTTTGCCAAATTTTTCAGAGAGGTGAAGAGCATCGGCTACACTACAGTTTGGTGATAGACCAGCATGAACCATGGTAAACCCCAACTCCTCATCATGATGGAGAAGGGGTAGAGAGCGCAGCCAACTGTATATTTCTTCTAAGTCTGGGATATTGTTGAAAAAACCCATGTATTCAAGAAACTCTTTAGTGCCGTTACCGCTCAAACCAGTGATGGCCCGTAGCTCATGGTTGCCCAAAACCACTACAGCCCTATCACCAAGGTTGCGAACAAACCGCAAACAGCCAAGGGAGTTTGGTCCCCGGCTAATGAGATCACCGACAAACCAGAGCCTGTCATGTTGGGGATCAAAGTTTATTTTTGTCAGCAGACTTTGTAACTCGTCAAAGCAGCCATGGATATCGCCAATTGCATATGTCGCCATGGTTTTTTAACTATTCAGTCCATTGGCTGTAGGGGTGTTTTATTAAGTTAGAGTTGAAATAGCGGTCATCGTCAGATACATCTTCTCCAACCCAGTCAGGTTTGTTAAAACTTTGTCCTGCCTCTTTTAGCTCCACCTCTGCCACCAATAGACCTTTGTTTTCACCTTCAAACTCATCTACTTCCCAAATATTTTCATCATGTTCAATGACATAACGGGTCTTCTCTATAATGGGTTTTTCACACAGATTATCCAACAGAGCCTCGGCATCTTTCATGGGTATTTCATACTCATATTCGGCACGGGTTATACCTTTATTGGCCCCTTTGATTGTCAATGTGGCCTTGTCTCCAGCTATCCTCACCCTGACCACCCGTTCCTTTACCGTAGATAAAAAACCCTGCCTGTATACAGTACCGACTCCCAAACCGCGCCAGCCATCATTTTTTAAAAGAAATTTACGTTCAATCTCAATAGCCAAACCTGTTCTCCTTAAGCGATGATATTTCTCAATAATCTGCGATAATAATTCTATTTATAAACTACCAATTGTCCATTTTAACCTATGAATCGTAGGAGCCAGCTTGCGCGCGAATTTCTGGGCTATTAAAAGTTCGCAAGCTTGCTCGTTCATATCTTGGGTGGTTTAAAAGTGTATTGTAATTTCAAATCATTAAAAACAGTCAAAAGCAAAACCTTGGGCGGCCTTGCAGGCCCCCAAACCCCCACGTATATGGACCCTCCCCGAATTGCAAG
>JADFZS010000250.1 GCA_015232405.1 Magnetococcales bacterium
CAGGCCGCACAAATCACCAACTCTCTGCATCAGTCATTTGCAGTTTCCAATGGTGATCAGACCCAGATCGGCCTGGAGACGGTCTCCAGCGGTGTCTCCCTCCAGATCACTCCATCGGTCATTGCCGGTAAAAACCCTGGAGATATTTCACTGGTACGCCTGGAAATTACCGCACAAAACTCCAGTCCTTCCAATACCGGGTCCGGTGTGGTCAACCTGAACGACCAGCAAGTCCAGACCAGCGTCATTATTCCTAGTTCGGCCACTTTCATCATGGGAGGGTTATTCAATACCAGTCGCTCGGAGACTGACAGCGGGGTGCCTTTTCTCAAGGATATTCCACTGCTCGGGGCTCTTTTCCAGACGCGCTCATCGGGGAACACCAAAAATGAAACCGTTTTCCTAATCACTCCTCGGGTGTTCAGTACCAACGACATCGATCCCAACCAGGGGCGACCCACCCGGGAATATGTACAGCGGGAACATTTTCTGCTGAAGCGCAGCAGCCTCCGTATCCAAAGCGAAAGCCACTTGCTTGACCTCAACCAGGAGGTGGATGCAGATGAATAGAGACCGTTATGTTCCGAACCATCACACCGTTGAACTGGACCTTTGGTACCATCCTGCTGGATCAAGATTGGGTATTCTGGAATCTCAAGCAAGGCGAGGAATAGAGTGATGCCAGCCATTAAAATCAGTCAAATGTCTGCTACCCGCTCCCTTGTGCGGGGCTTGGTTTTGACTCTGGCAACACTGCTTCTGGTGAGTTGCTCTCCTGCCTTTGTTTTACCTCCAAAACTTGTTGCCACGGAACCCGTTGCCACAGAACCATCGGGTCCTCCCATTATCGACTCCAGCCCTCCCCAATGGCGATTGGGAGACACCTGGTCCTATAGCGATGGCTATGGACTCAAAGTGACCGATATTGACGATGAGGGGGTCGCCACCTTGACCCGGACTGATATCCCCGACTATTGGATCAAACGGCGCGGAATCTTCAAAGTCGAATCCCTATCTGGCAAGGCTCACCGTAAGGTTATCTTTCGCTCCACTCCCCCGGATGTTCTCTTTCCTTTGGAATCAGGTAAAGTGGTTGAATTTGTCCGGGAATTTACCAGAAATCTGCAACTGCGAAAACATAAAACATTGTGGCGGGTGGCGGGCAAAGAGACCATCGAAGTGCCTGCGGGCCGGTTTGAGTGCTGGGTCCTTGACTGGCATACCAAAAGCCTCATATCCGAATGGGAAGGCAAGGAGCGTTGGTGGTATGTCCCGAAGATTAAAAATTTCATCCGCCTGGAATACCGCTATGGGAATACCCCTGCCGGGTCACGGGTTTTGATGGACTACCAGGTTGATTAACTCGCTATGCAATGATTCACGTTCCGTGAGCAGTAAGAGTTTTCAGAAACGTTCACGGTGTTACATTAGGTTAATATTAATTACTTAAAATATAATGAGGTTTTGTCATGAGTTTTAATAGTTTTTCGAAGAAATCTTCAGATACAGCAACCAGATTAAAAGATGGTGCAACAGATTTGGTAAACAAAGCCAAGCAGAAAGCTTCAGAAATTGATGTTGATAAACTTGAAGCACAAGCCGGTGATTTAGTTGACTCTGCTAAAAAGGCTGCACATATTGATGATTTAAAAGAGAAAGGTTCAAAATTGGTCGATAAGGTGAAGGATGCAGCCAAAAAAACCGTATCATAAGCATGAGGCAAGTAGTATGAGTGGGAGTCGTTCCAAAAGAGCGGCTCCCAAAAGATTTGAGAGACCTGGACGAAAATCTACAATATGCCCATTTATCGCATTTTCTCTTATACATTATCTACCATCCTGTTTTTCATCTTAAGCACTCCATTTCAAGCGTATGGTAGCACAAAGAACGGGACCGAAAAGGAAAGGTGGAGTTGTGGTATCACCTATGAAAACGATGTGATCGGAGATGGTTTTGATAGCTATTACAGTCATGGTCACCAACTTTCATGCCTGACTGGAGCAAAATACGACGATTGGGAGCCTTTTAGAGGATTGAGATGGTTGGGACAGCATACCCCATGGTTTAAAGAGCATAATACAAATATGCGGGGGACACTCTCCTTTGGTCAGAAGATGTTCACTCCTGCCAACATTGGCAATAGCCTGCTTCAAGAAAATGACCGCCCATGGGCAGGCTGGGCCTATCTCGGCTTTGGCTTTGTGGCCGACCATCGTCGTTTAAAAAGAACATTTAACAAAGACAGCTTTCTGGATACTTTGGAGCTTCAGATAGGTATGGTTGGTGAGGCCTCCCAAGTTGACCATATTCAAACCTGGATACACAAAAATGTTACCTCTTCTCCAGAACCAAAAGGCTGGCAACACCAACTCCAAAATGAACTTGGAGTCGTTCTTTCTTACCGTCGTCAGTGGCAGAACATTGATAGCTCTAGACATTTTGATGTTTTGCCCTCCATGGGATTTTCTGTCGGCAATGTCTATGATCATTTAACGGCTGGCCTTATTCTGAGAGTCGGCTCAGGTTTAGGTCGCGACTATGGTCCACCAAGCATTCCACCTGGCCCTCCAGGCTCCGGTTTTTTTCGTCCTCAAAAAGAGCGGCTTAGCTGTTTAGGGCTAGGTGGTGCGTTTGATTGTTATGTTTTTGGTGGTGTGGAAGGACGTGCCGTTGGACGCAACATTTTTCTGGATGGAAATACCTTCGTCTCAAGCCACAGCGTCAAAAAGGAACCTTTGGTTGGAGAGGCTATGGTCGGCTTTGCCTTTACTGGAGAAAAGTGGCGTGCATCCTTTATGAAAATATTTAGAAACAGAGAGTTCCAAAGTCAGCCAAGATCCAGCTCTTTTGGAGTTATCAATGTTACCTGGCATTATTAAATCTGTCCCTCCAGTAAATTAAGTTTACACTGAAAACACCAGAAAACCTGACTTGTGGCACGTGGGGATTGATAGCCACGGCAGTCCATGGCAGAATGAAAATGTAGAGGGGAAAACAATCAGAAGACCGCCGCTGAAGAAAGAAAAGGTGGGAGCCCCGGAGACTTCATGGAAGCGTGTCTGATCCCTCTGTTCCAAATGACAGCGAGACACGGACCCCCTAAAAATTTAATGTAGGGCGGGGAAGAAAAAACCGTGAAAAACAAAACTGTCCAATTGGTCAAAACACCTGAAGATAGACCTAATCCAGAAGTTGCAGAGCAAACCAAGCGTCGTAATTTTTCAGCTGCTTATAAACGCAGTATTTTGGAGATGGCTGATCTGTGTGCCGAACCAGGTGAGATAGGCTTCTTACCTTGCCGATAAGGGCTGTAACCGCTATGAACGCGGGGTCCACACTCCACCTGACTTTGAGATCATTAAGAAAATGGCGGAGGTCCTGAAGGTGCCGGTTCCTTACCTTTTTACTGAAAACGAGGCCTTGGCGCAGGCCATCCTGATGATGGGCAACATGGACCAACCCGACCTGGAAGCCCTATTGGGGATCATCCGCTGGAAGACCGGTGATGTAACAAAAAATATTTCTGATGAGGAATAGCTACCGCTGAGTCCATAGCACCATATTCATCCCTTGACCGCCTACCTTAACAGACAATACAACTACAGGAGTATATAATTGTATTTCATTATTCTTCAAAGTAGGGGTGATAATCATGGTAACCATAAAACAAGTTGGAGAAGCGTTCCATCATCTCTTCAGTCACCTGACAACACCAGAGTTCAGAAAAAGCAATAATTTTGCATCGCTCAACGAACAGGAAATGCTGTTGCTTGTCCGGTTCTTCCTGTTAGGTAGATTTTCTGACGTACGGGCCGAGCATTTGTCCGACTACTGGCCTAACAAACGTATTGATTTTATGGTAGGTGATGTGGCTGTAGAAATGGCTGTCCGCCCCTATGACAAAGGACAGCACAGGCTAAATCAGAGCATTAACACAAGTGAGATCAATAAGTTGGTAAAATACGATGGACCTTCAGCACTCGTACTTCTAGACTTTTCCGAAGACCCATTGACCAAAGCAGAGCTGGAAGCCGAATACCGAAAAACACCATCGCTGGGAGCAGGTAAACATAAACTGTATTCCTATTCGGTCCTCTATTTTTTTACCGATGGCGAGCCAAGCTGGCTCAGGCTAAACATCAACCCAGGTGGCTGATTGCCAGTAACGGTCAGATACCCATCAAGCAACAAAAACTGTCACCCGCACCGGTCCACCACTACCCCCATTACCAACCGTACTCCAAGGTTTGCGCCCAAATAGTTCTGTAGCTTGCCCCAAAACAGCATTAACTTCATCAGAGGTACCGCCTGTGATGCTGAGCAGCGGAGCGCGGCTACAGGTGTTCCAGCCGGGTTCAACAGCTTGTTCAAAGGCGGATCCCACGGTATCACCGGTACCGACCAGCAAACTGGTGTCTGCAACACACTCACCCCAAATATCAGAAATATCCCTCTGAACTGTATCTGCACCATCAATTTGTTGCAACCCACTGAGCTCCATGTTTATCGCCAGATCAGTTGTTCCAGCGATGTGCTCAAAGAGCCGGGTCCACATATGTTTTTCACTAGCGGTCTCTGCAGCGATAGTGCTAAGGGGGAACTGATACACAGTTTTACTCACGGTACTAAGGTATGACTTGGCAAGATGGGCATACAGATGATTAGGGCTTTTAGGAAACGGCAGGACACCCATGATACCGACCTCGATGCCGACGATGCTTTCAACCTGAAAGATCATGGAGATCTGCAGCATTTGTGGCCCGTAAATGCCCAGGTCTCCCACTAAGACAACTAACTGCAGGTCAGGGTGAGACTCGGGACCAAAAAGGTTCTTTATGTCGGTCTCAAATTCCAAGAAACTATTGGGAACTGGTAATACAGTTGCAGCCCCAGTAGGTTGATCCAACGTTCCATCTTGGAACACGCAGGTGTCAGCAACAGTTCCCAGTTCGATCATATGGTCTATGGCCTGGGTACCGAGGGTACCAATACCTATCAGTAGGACACGTTTATTCATCGGACTTCTCCTTCTCAACAATTAAAAAAATGTCAAAGTGGAAACACGAACCTTCAGACCCATGTCAGGATCTTCAGCGAACCCGGTGGAAAAATGCTTTTGTTTTCTTGTCAGTTGACCGCACAGGTCTCCAACAAATTCATCTATGTCCACCCCAACTTCGTAGCACTCAGCAGCTTCACCCATAACGGTGTCCTCACGTTTTTTTGAAGTGGTGATTGCCACAAATACCGCATTGGCGTCCGCAAAAGATAAACCTGCTTCTTCATAGACGGGTATTATCCCTTTTTCATGAACATCTTTTACTGTTTCGTTGGGACCTCCTGTAGAGGATACGTAGCCAAGCCGGAGAGGACCGGGTTGAACAGCATCCAAGATAAGATCGTGATTTCCTGAAAGAAATAAGGTCGCTCCAGGATGTGGGTTGAACACCACGGCCAAAAGATCTCGCAACACCGTGTTCATTGCCAGTGGGTCACTGAATGTGCTAACACAGCCTGGATATGTGTCTAAATCGCTTACGTCACCGGACAATGTTGTGATCTGCAGCCATGAATGAAATAAGCCTGATAATCCCGATGAAAGACGGGAACCATCTACAACCGTACTGTTCTTAGTTGGGATTGGTTTCTTTGGGGGTTCGATTATGTTTGTACTGATGGTGATCTTCATTGGGTGCTCCCAGTAACTCGTTATAACTGCAACAAATTACCGATTTATTGAGAGCAAGTTGCTAATTGGCTACATATTTCTGCTGGTGATCAGGAGTGAATATGCCCTTCAGGATCAACGCCTACAGTAATTGGTCCGACCTGACACAATATCCAATCTGATGGCAACCCACTTACCCCTCCGACCAATATGCTATCCCAGTCAATTTCGGTACGGTATCGAGCCGCCAGTGCCTGCAGGGCACCACGTTGTTCAACATTCAAGATCACTGCTACGGGGTGGTCATTCATGGCCCTTC
>JADFZS010000251.1 GCA_015232405.1 Magnetococcales bacterium
GAGGAATAACCGTATTTTTATGTTTCTTAACATGATGTTACAAGCCAATAAAACTTATGTCCCGGACACTAGTGATACCATCAAGGAAAATTATCTATTTTAATATACAATTAATAAAAACGATAAAAGCCAGATTATTTTCAATACCTAAACAAGTTGAAGCCAAGCCATCCTCCAGTTTTAATATAGCTTTATTTTAAGAATCTAAAAATAAATTGAATGATATTAAAATCAACAAGTTACATTGTGATTTTTACAGGTAAAACATAGTTTTAATCAATTTGCATGCAACCAGCCGTATATTTTAAGGATAAATATTATATTTATAGTTTATGGAAAAAACTGTTTGACAATAATTTGCCATAATATAGTATTAAGTTTGTTAGTGTCTTGTTGTTAGCTGTTGAACTTTATTGTTTAGGGTCAGGCTATGTCAAAACGCAACAATAATAATTCCACATCTCCAGCCATTTTTGAGTGGGATGAGTTCAATTATTTGCCTCGCTATGAAATTAACAATAAAATTCCCATAGGGGATAAATCTTTTAGCTTTTCCTTTGCAAGAGCTTTTCCATTTCTCTTTAAACCCAACAGAGCACTGGCATTACATTCACAAAAATTAGAGGATGGTATCATATCAGGTCATCCATCACGTGATCCTAAGGGGCGTCGCCTCATTTTGTTAAAAATGCCCTCACATCTAAAAAAAGTCCATTATGTTGTAATGATTAGCCGTGATGGTAGTTTTTGTTTATGGAACTACCATTATGAGTCATCCGGAGCAAGTGATAGTGGGCTTTTTCCAGTTGGTTTGATTGATAAAAGTGGTGATAAAAGTAAAATATATAAAAGCAAACCATCCAACTGCTTTTCTCTTAACGTAGAAAACCCTCTAGTGCAACGCAATGTATCAGGCTTCAAGAGAATGGAGTTTGTTGATAGGCTACCATATAATTTTAACTTAATTCGCTATGTGCAAAGTGCAGATCCAGATGGAATTGTTTTTATTCGTTTAGTGACTCCTCGAACAATCCACCGCATAGAGCTTGATTTCAACATAAAAAAACATACTGATAACATACAATATCGTCACATAATGGAAGAGTTAGATGTTGTGGAAGGTGAAGATTTTGATAGTTTACGACAAATTGGTGGTTGGAAAGGAGATGTCCCTTTTTATTGGCGAGTAAATGAGGTAGAAAACAGAGGAAAAACTGATTTTAAACAGAATAACCAACTTTTTTATGGAGGCTTTGTCGATAGAGGTGGGATACAGCTGCCAGAGTCGTTCTCTACTGTACGTTTGCGCGCTGCTGCCAGTAAAAACGGTTTTCTAGCCTTGGGTGGTGATGCTGAACGGCTATTAGTTAGGAAAAGTGAAAAAGACAAGCTAAAACCAACACCATTAGAAGCAGCTATTCGTGGTTTTGTTCGTGCTTTAGAGGTGGTTCCCGAAGAGATAGCTCCTAAACATAGGCCTCTTATTCTGGTTGGCTGTGACGATCACTATCTATACATTCTCGATAAAGATTGCCACCAGATTCAAAAGGTGAATATGGGATCTTCCATTGAAGATATCCTGTTTTTACATGGTAAAAAAAATAAATGGTTCGATTTACTGATAATAGTACGTCGAAGAGGACTATATTGTGGTCGTATTTTTTTAGATAAGTTTAGACGTCGAGGGCAACCTGACAGAGCTGAGCACGATATACTCGATAAAATTTATAAAAAGTTGCAAAAAGATCCATCTCTACTAGTACGTTGGGCCGAATCAAAAGAAAGTGATGAACAGCTACTTGCTGTTTCTTCAATTATACACTCCCCAGCTGTTGCTGGACATCGTTGGTTTTCTCCGGATCACACCCTATTATCCAGGCTTGATGGTAACATTATCAGCTATATTACACATATATTACACAGAAAAATTCGAACCCTTATTCGTGACCCAGTAAGAGTCAAACATAGTACTATTGCGTTGGACAACTACCTTGGGTTATTAAATTTTATGGTTGTTGGGCCATATCATGCTAGAGTAGCTGTTAGGAGTCTTGAAGGTATTCTTTCCCAGCTTCAACCCACACTAGACACCATTCATTCAAAACAAATAGATGATCTGCTTGATGCTTTACCGGATGCTAAGCGTAATATTTGGCAATTAGCTGCAAAAATTGTTACTGACTTGGAACATGGTGAAAAACGACAGGCAATAAAAAATACTGGATCATTGATGGCACTTGACCAACGTCTCAGCCAGGAGCGGATGTATAATGAGTTGATTATTCTACCACCAGGGGAGGCAGGCCGTGCAGATGCTCTAACCATGAAGGGATGGGGGGCATCAAAAGATGCTGCGCAAATTTTTAACCGTCGTGGTGAAGAAAGACTATGCACCTTTTGTCTTGATGCTAAACCAGCTAGGGTTAAAGTTGATGAGACTAGGGATTGGTTGCAAAATCTCCCCAAAAATAAAAATAAAGCGACACATCAGCCAATAGTTCGTGCCTTGATACCAATTTTTGAAGACTGTTTGTTCGTTGTTACCAATCATAAATATGGTATTGCCGCAAAAAAAGTAAGTGAAATTTCCTGGTTAGGTGATTCAACATCTCCATTATGGTCAGCAGCACGGCTTCAATATTCACCAGATAATGCTCTTTTAGTTGTGGCTGGTGAATATCTACCCTTCCAAAATAATTCTCCATTTCAGTTTTTTTTAGACTCTAGAAAAGGTGGAATAACTGAGGAAAAGATAGATATATACATGCCCCATTGGTGGAAAAATCAAGTACGTATTAATAAAATTGTATGGGATTCTTATGGGGGATTGTGGGCAGTCACCGCAGGTAGTGGAGAATTGGTATACTGGGCAGTTAAAAAACAGAGTAAAAGTAGCTTTCCAGTTTTTGGAGATCCCAGTTGGAAGGGATGTATTGGTTCTCCACAACACGCTCTGGCAATTTTGGAACCAGACAACAAGCAAGACGAACTCTCGTGGCGGATTGTCTCCGGTGGTCAAGATGGTGTTTTACGGGCTTTTGATTATGATGGGCAGTTAAAATGGACCTTTTTAGTTCCGGGAAATATCCACGCTATTACCGCTTTGTCGGATTTAAAAGGTGATTGTTATAAACAATTTTCCCGGTTAGCTGTCATTACTGATAGTCACCACATTTTTTTATTGGATGATAATGGTCATCAAGAGGGTATACTAGAGTTAGCTGGTCGTTTTCCCACTGCTCTATTTAGTCGCCAGTTAAAAACTGATGGTGCAGTTCACCACCTTATAGGCATGATGCGTGGTGAAATAAGGCTGGTGGAGGAGATGCCACTTGATTGGAAGGCCATTGACTATCTGAATGAAGATGGTTTTCGCAGATTTTTTGAAAATCCCGATTCTGTTGATGTTGAAAGAATAAAGGATAATTTGGAAACAATTATCGGTGAACTACAAAAGGATAAATATCAACTTAGCCAATGGTGTCAGCTTGAAAATGCCCTACATGAACCCCTACGTGCTGCTTGGGCTTCACGTATGCTGTTAGAGCAATCATCACCGGATTTTGAAACTGTGGTTGATCTGTTAATAAAAACATCGGACCGTAAAGATTTTCCCATCCGTTTTATGCGTTCCCACATTTTTGCTGCCTTAGGTAAAATAAACCATAAAGTCCCAAAACAATTTATAAAACCATTAATCGAACTAGCTCATAAAAGTAAAGATGGAGCAGTTGCTGCTATGTTGGATGCAGTTGATATTCCTGAAAACCCGGAATATATGTCACCATTTTTGAAAGGCATGTTTTTGGTGGTGACAAAAAAGATAAGCCTGGGTCTTCCTTTCACCAGTTCAGCAGTTCTTAACCTATTACGTAACTTGCCTAAAGCCTATGATTACTATATTGACCTTCTACTATTATATGTATTTAAGGAGGGCAGCATTCACCAAAACCAAATTCACTTTGGATTTGTCGAGGGTCTTTTAGCCAATTTGTTTAATCGTCTAGATACCCAGGATAGAGGGTCTCTATTAACCCAGCTACCTCGCCTAAACATGCTCTACCCAGAATTCAGCAAAAAACTTAGTTATAAACCGGAGTTTGCAAAGGCTGTTCGTAAACGTTTATCCCTATATTCAGGTGCTCTATGTTCAGAGTGTAGCTATAGTATATGGAAGGCCACTCTACCAGTATTAGCTGTAAAACCATTCGAATTACGCACTGCTTTAATAAAAGCTGTTTATAAACTTGAGGACTCCCTAACCCCATCAAATTGTAATGAGACTACAAAACCCAAAGATCTAACAACGCTGCAAAATTTTTTAACATTCTTTCCCCAGCATGTTGGCAATCTTGAGAAAATTGATGGATCAGAAGGATGGTCAACTCTGTGGGAGAAAAGCCGGGAATTACGTACTGGCATTTTGATGATAGAGCGGCAGATTTTCTCCCAGGAAGAGGCGAAGAACTGGGTTGAAAGGCAAAAAAAAGAGTTAAGGCAGTTAGATTCCCAATTACCCCTTTTAGAAGAACTACAAAATGCCTGGAAAGAATCTTGGATTCGCGCAATGGAACGTGTTTCTGAACGTGAGCACAATTTAAAAGATGTTGTGGCTTCATCAGACATGGCTATCGGCAGTGTTGTTGAGCTGGTTTTCCAATTTTTAGATAGCTTAGGGTTTAAGGGTGGTCGATTTTATAGAGTCGTTAAATTTCCTGGTAGAGTTCAGGTGTTGGAACTAAGTCAAGCAAATAAAAATATTATGCGTAAGGAGAGTAAACTTCCGGTACGATGCATATTACCAACTCAACTAATAAAACGTCTTCACGAATATAGTCAAATAACAACTAAAACCAAACACGATTTGTTATATGGGCTGCGTAGGCATGCTGAATTCAAAAATGACCCATCAATTACTTTCTGGTGCAACTATTTAAAAATAGCTCATCGTAATCATTTTTTGGAATTGCCAATTCTTAAAATGGATAAAAACAAGAATAAATTTGAGACTATAGCTTTTTTTATATTTGATTTCTACCAATCGGAAGAGCAGTCTGGGCCAAAGGATTTAAAATTTTTTAATAACCAGTTAAATAATGTCAAAGAGATTCTTATCCATCTTCTTGGGATGGTGAATCATTCCCTTATTCGAGAAGAGAAAAAATATCACGATCACTTGTTAGATACCATGGCAGACCTGGATACTGTTATGTATACCTCCAGAGATCGGACAGCACTGGAGGATACCATACTTAAAAAAGCAATTGATCTTACGGGGGCATCTGGTGGTCTATTGGTATCAAGGGAAGGGGCAGCAGATTATCTTGTCCCACGTGCCATAAGAGGAAAAAAAGAGAAAGAATATTATAAAAAATCTGTTTTTCCTTTTCAGTTGCAGAACAGCCTAGTTGTTAAATGTTGGAAAACTGGTAAACCTAGTTATTTGCCAGATTACGCCAGCAGCTATGCTTATGAAGATTTTTGCAAAAAGGACCTTTCTCACATAAATGCTCATGATCATGTTGGGTTTAGAAAATGGCGTATAAACTGTGTGAAAGGCTTGGTTGTTGTCCCTATTGGATCAGGAGATCAAATTGTTGGTTCCATCAGTCTTCATTTTACAAAACCATTTGCCTTTAATAGCCAGCACCATAAGGCATTGCAGATGTTGACACGTAGAGCACGCTGGTTCCTATATGCTGCCAAGTTAGAAGATGAAAGAACCTCTGGGGCAAGAGCTTTTATTCATGAGATGCGTTCGGAGTTAGCCCGTCTTAAGCGATTCGGCACATTTGAAACATCTATCTGATTGATATCGTTAAAACCAACCCCAAAAGGTCG
>JADFZS010000252.1 GCA_015232405.1 Magnetococcales bacterium
CTATCAACAAGCCACTGACTGGCACACACATAAACCGGTTCTATAATCATGCCTATCGACCCCCATTATGAAACCGTAATCGGGCTGGAAGTTCACTCTCAGCTACGGACCAAATCAAAAATTTTTTGTGGCTGTTCCACCACCTATGGAGCAGAAGCCAACACCCAGATCTGCCCGGTCTGCGCCGGCTTTCCCGGCGTGCTGCCGGTGATGAACCGCGAGATGGTCAACATGGCCATAAAAACCGGTCTGGCCATTAACGGCCAGATTAAAAAGTTCTCGGTATTCTCCCGCAAAAATTATTTTTATCCCGACTCGCCTACCGGTTATCAAATATCTCAATATGATCTACCGATTATCGAACATGGCGAGCTTTTTATCGATCTGCCGGAGGCTCCCCGGAAACGGATCGGCGTCACCCGTATCCATATGGAGGTTGATGCCGGAAAAAGCCTCCATGAAGGGATAGCCGGAGCCTCATGGGTTGACCTCAACCGGGTCGGCACTCCTCTACTGGAGATTGTCTCTGAGCCTGATATGCGCTCTTCGGAAGAGGCCGGAGCCTATCTAAAAAAATTACGGGCTATCGTCCGCTTTCTTGATGTCTGCGACGGCAACATGGAGCAAGGCTCTTTTCGCTGTGATGCCAACGTTTCGGTACGTCGCTATGGAGCGGAAAAGTTTGGCACCCGCACCGAGCTTAAAAATTTAAACTCCATTCGCAACGTCATGCGCGCCATCGATTTTGAGGTGGACAGGCAGATTGATATTATCGAAAATGGTGGCGAGGTGGTCCAGGAGACCAGGCTTTGGGATGCCAACAAAAATTTAAGCCGCTCCATGCGCAGCAAGGAGGATGCCCACGACTATCGCTATTTTCCCGAGCCCGACCTTCCGCCGCTGACCATAGACCAAGAGCAGATTGACACGCTGCAAGCCTCGCTGCCGGAGCTGCCGGACGCTATGGCCGCCCGTTTTCAAAAAGAGTTTGAGCTTTCGGAATATGATGCGGGAGTTCTTACCGCCAGCAAGGAGATGGCAAACTATTTTGAGACGGCAAACGGTGTTGTGGCTGCGGCAAAACAAGCCAATACCAAAGCGGTGGCCAACTGGGTGACCGGTGAGTTGCTGGGACGTTTAAACAAGGAAGGCATGGAGATTGAAAACTCTCCGGTCCCGGCAGAAAACCTTGGCAAGCTGGTTGCGTTGATCCAAACCGGAGAGATATCAGGCAAAATAGCCAAACAGGTGTTCAGCCATATGTTTGACGAGGGCGGCGACCCTGAAAAGATTGTTGCCGACAAAGGGTTGAAACAGGTGACCGACAGTTCGGCTATCGAGGCTGAGGTGGAGAAGGTTTTGGCCGCCAACCCCGAGCAGGTTGAGCAGTTTCGGGGAGGAAAAACCAAGGTCTTGGGATTTTTGGTCGGTCAGGTAATGCAGGCGACTCGCGGCAAAGCCAACCCGGCAATGGTCAACAAGTTACTCAAAGAGAAGCTAGGCTGATAATTTTTATACTCTGAGGGAGAGTTACACAGCAAACGTCCCCAGGATTAGGGTCCAAAATCAATGTCCAACCGCCGTCTATATCTGATCGTAAGCCTTTTGCTAACAGTGATGTTCGGCCTGGCATCCTTTGTCCATTATAAAACCAAAAATATTGACCGTTTTCGACCCCGGATGATCCAGGTATTGAAACATATCACCGGTCATCCCGTCTCCATAAAAAAAATTCGCTATGCCCCTCTCAGCGGGCTTTTTACCATGGAGTTGCAGGAGTTGGAGGTGTTGGCGGATGATCCGGCGGAACCGCCTATGCTGCAGGTGCCTGATACCCTGCTAAGTTTTAGTGCGGTATCCCTGCTTTTCGGCAAACCGCGACTATCGGCAATCAAGCTTATCCGACCACAGATCAACATTGTCCTGCGGGACCACACCCCCCTCATGGAACGGGCCCAGGATACCGCGCTTGCCAGTGATGAAAAATTGCTGCAAGAGTTGGGCTTTGGTTTGACAGACCTCTCCATAGGCCATATTACCGTTCAAAACGGTATTTTGGCCATCCTCGATTGGGACCACCCCGAGGGGCGTACCTGGGTTATGGACCATCTGCAACTCGGCATCCACGCCTTGAGCCCCACCCAACCTTCGCCGACAACCGCATCGGCACGCTATCGCTCCATACCCTTTACAGTCAACGGGCAGATTGGTCCGCTACCGGATACCCTCAACCCGTTTTCCATGCCGATTTTGCTAAGCCTGGAGGCTAAATCGGTGGTCCTGAACGATATGCAGGAGATACTATCAACCGAAACCATAAAAATAACCACCTCACGCGGCTACCTTACCTCCCTCCTTCATGGTTCACTGAATACGGGACTGCAAACCAGCACCTGGCTGCAACTTGACGGAGTCACACTTACCCGCAAGGGTAAGCTTGCCGCCAAGCAACCCCAAAAAAAGGTCACTCGCAACCTGCTGGAGCGCTTCAGCAATCGCAACGAAAAAAATACCCTGGACATTGCATTGCGGCAAAAATCCATCATTGACATCGACTGGAAAGGTATACCGAATGTAGAGTTTGAGGAGTTTTTCATCTATCTGGATGGCTCGCCAATTTTTGAGACCAAAGGCTCGATCAGAGGTAGCTGGCACGGCCCCATGCAACTGGATGTAAAACTGCTTAACAGCGTCGATCTTGAACGTTTTCCCTGGCCGATAGGTTTTCCCTTCAAAGGCAACAGCCCATCCGGATCATTTAAGCTAAAGGGTGATTTTCCTTCAGAAATATTATATTCAGCTGATCTTGACCTGACCAACACCACCATCAATATGCCGCCCCTGGAAAAGAGTGCCAACATTCCTCTTGCAATTAAATTTGCCATAACCCAGGCTGGCGACAAAATCAACATTACCAATGCGTTGATCAGCCATCCAACCATCCCCGACCATACGGCCAGGATCAGCGGGGCTCTGACTCCAGCCGCTAAATTAAAAACCACGGTCAGTTGGGATATTGGCAATTTATCCAATTATTTTCCGATTGCAAAACAGTGGGATAGCAAAGCATTGACAAAATTGCAGATGGAGTTTAGCGATGCTGCCGGAACCTTTCCCTGGCGGGCAAAGGGTAAGTTTACGGTGGCCAAAGGTAGCTTTGATACTTTTGTTTTCCAAGATTTACGCATTCCATTTGAAATACGGGAAAACAGGCTCTACCTTCCCCATTTGGAGATGATGGCTGCCGGTGGTCGTATAGAGGGCTTGGTCATGGCCGACCTTTCACAATCCCCCATAATATTTGACTCCAGGTTGACCCTGGCCGGTACCGATCTGGCAATATTGCCGGGCTCAGAAAGCGATACTGATGATGATGTCAAGCTGGATGGCTATCTATTTGCCCAGGCCAGCCTGCAGGGGCAACTAGATGAAGAGAGTCTACTTCCTACCACCAACCACCTTGCCGGTCACACCCACATCCGTATCGAACCGGGCGGTGTCATCGGCATTGATCAGTCTGCATTTTATAAAAAACCAACCACGGAAAATGTGATTTCCAACCCCAAAAAATCTCTCTATTGGAACCGTCTTGAGGCAGATATCAACCTGCTAAACGAACAACTGACTCTGGAAGATATCAATATAGAAAGCGGCGAAACCAAGATCACCGGCAGCGGCCTCTGGGATTTTATCGGCAACCGCTCCTTTGAACTAAAAGTCCAAACAGACTGGAGACGTGATACCAAAAACGAACAGTTCAGCATCAACGTCGAGGGCGATGCCATAACCCACGGCTTCCGCATAAAACCCCGTGCAGAACAAACAAAAACCTTACCATGAGCCAAAATAATTTTATAAAATCTTGTATATTATTATTTAGTCAAAAATAAAAATGGTCACTATCAGGATTCTGAACTCTTACTAACAAACAGATCCGTCAGAGTTAAGAATGCAGTGTCTGCACCAAGGTTTTCTGAAGGAACAGCTAAACAATTCATCCACTTCCTTTTTTTACTCAAATCTTTACGCAATATTTGGAAACACCCCTGCCCGGTAATCGCAAACAGCCGATACTTCATACTCATAAAATATTTGTAGGTTTCAGCGTTGCCATGCTCTCTTGACAATAATTCGATCAAGATTATGGGCCGTTTAACAAGCAACGTTTGCTCTGCACCTAAAAGAACAGAGTGTTCAAAATCTTCTACATCTATTTTAATAAACATAGGAGTTGACATCTCATGTTCAGCAAGAAATGTATCGAGCCGCCTCACAGTTACATCAAAAACTTGTTTATTTTGTCGTCGTGCTTGCCAAGAGTCTTGGCGTAAAGTTCCACAAGTACCCTGTTCAACTTCGTCGGGGGCATCAGGAAGGTGGGCAGTAGTAGTGCCATCAAAATCACCGAGTCCCATCATCTTGATACAATCACCAGACAAACCATTGCAATGATGAAACTCTTGATTTTCAGAATGAATAGATGGAATTGGCTCAAACCCAACTATTTGCAAAGCAGGATTTATTTTTGATGCCATTACAGAATAAAAACCGATATTTGAGCCTACATCAATGAAAGAGCGTGCTTGCAAAAGAAGTGGCTTCATTACACTCCACTCATGGGGCTCAAATCCTGCTACGCCATTCCAATAAATGTTAGAACAGTAATGTACGCCAACATTTGTTGGAAACTTAAGCTGAATGCCATCATATACCACCGTATGCCCGTTGGCCCAAATCTTCATAGCGATTTGTGTGTGGAGAATCCTGCAAATACTATATATAGGTGTTAAAAAAAACACAAGAACAGATGAAATAACCTTGTTAAACCTGAACTTGTTAAGCTGTTTTTTAATTGTCACGACTATAATTACTCCACTGTTTATGGTTGCATATCACAAGCTTAAACACGCATACTTATAAAATATCGTACTTATACCGGCGCGGAGCTTATGGGCCTTAATAAACCTATACAGTTACAGTCCATAGCGGGGATTTGTGGTCAATAGTACTATACGACCCCGCTGGCAAGCATACCCCCGACAATGTTCACCCTCAAATAGCAACTTTTCCTGACACATATTTGATGATTTGTAAATAAAATTGCGTCAAAACTATCTTTCATCAACAAAATGTTAATTTATCTTTTTAATATCATCAGGTTACATCTCACGGACGGAAACCAGCACGGCCTAGATCATGCAGTTGAACCTGTGCGTCTGGCGTAAGATAATGGCCTGCACGGTTAATTGGAAGAAAACTCGGCTACCTTATGGAAAATTTGGATCTTTTCAAGGCCCATACCATCTTTGAGTGAGCTGGTTTCAAGTATGGGCTCCAACCTCGATAATTGGGCTAGGTCAAAACCTCTTGCCGGGAGTCCACCAGGTGTAGACCCCGGCCATGCCTCGGTAGCGTTGGTTTTCGTCGAGACCGTAGCCCACCAGGCGAACATCGGGAACTTCAAAGCCCAAATAGTCTATGGTTAAATCCTCAGCTTCGGCGACGGTTTTATGGAGAAGTATGGCCAGGCGGATCGAAGCGGGGTTGTAGGCCTGCAATGATTCGCAGAGCCGCTTTTGACTGCTGCCCGAATCCAAAAGAATATCGACCACGATAAGATCACGACCGGTTATCAACTCCTGATCCTCCGGACTCATCAACACCTGCCAATTTTCCAGGCGAGGAGTGACAAAAATTACCGGTATGGGGCGGTTCATATAGGTCAAAAGGTCGGCCGCAAAAATAAAACCACCCTTTAATACCACCACCATGATCGGATCAGAATCTTTTGAATTGTTGCTCTCAGGAAA
>JADFZS010000253.1 GCA_015232405.1 Magnetococcales bacterium
TGGATATTTTGCAACGCTGAAAATATTGAGTTTCAAGTTCGCAAAATCGAGTTTTTCAATAGCCTAGAAATAATTTTTTCAGACAATAAAAATTTATGATATTACCATGTCTTGACATGGCATCGAATCCCATTCAGTATGTTCTAATATTACCAGCTTCTAATTAATCATTTTAAAGATATATCAAGTTGAAAATAGTCCTTGCTACTAGAAATAAAAAGAAGGTTGAAGAGATCCAACGGGTGCTCCGTGATGACACTATAGAACTTTTGAACCTTGCTGATTTTCCCGACTGTCCTGAGGTGGTTGAAGATGGTGATACATTTGTAGCCAATGCAGAAAAAAAGGCTGTTGAGGTTGCCAGGGCTACTTCATGTCATGCTTTAGCGGACGATTCTGGTTTGGTAGTGGATGCATTGGATGGTGCACCGGGGGTTTATTCGGCCCGTTTTGCTGGGGTTGATGCCACTGACAAGGCCAACATGGATAAGGTTCTTGCGCAGTTGGCGGAGCGACCAGATCAAAAGCGTTCTGCAAGGTTTATCTGTGTAATATCTTTTGCCACACCTGACGGTGAGGTCAACAGTTTTAGTGGTGCGGTTGAAGGGATTATCAGCGATACGCCCAAGGGTGATAACGGCTTTGGTTATGACCCGATATTTATACCTGAGGGCTTTGATACAACCTTTGCTCAGATGGGTGCTGGACAGAAAGATAATATGAGTCACAGAGGACGTGCTCTTTTAGCATTTTCCCAGGGATGGAAACCTTAATTATTTCCGGGCTAGTTAAGCCTTCTTTTTCGTAATTGTTACAAATATCAAGTTGAGGAGAATAATCTATGTCAAAACTAGTCCCTCCCCACGGTGGTGGTGAATTAAAAGTATTACTGCTTGAAGGTCAAGAGCTAACAGATGCTATGAACAAGGCAGCAACGCTTGAGAAGGTCAACATGACCTCTCGGGAAGCTGGCGACTTGATAATGTTAGGCATGGGTGCTTTTACTCCCCTTGATGGTTTTATGCAGCAGGCCGATTGGGCAGGAGTTGTAGAAAACTCAAAGTTGGCAAATGGTGTTTTTTGGCCTTTACCCGTGACTCTTTCGGCCTCTCAGGCTCAAGCAGACTCATTGAGCGTTGGTCAAGAGGTTGCTTTGGTTGATGCGGAGTCTGGAGAGATTCGTGGTAGCATGACCATTCGGGATAAGTACACCATCGACAAGAAAAAAGAGTGTTTGAGTGCTTTCCAGACCGATGAGATGGACCATCCTGGTGTGCAGAAGGTTATGGCACAGGAGGCGGTTAATCTTGGTGGGGATGTAAAGGTATTTTCTGAGGGTGGTTTTCCTGAGAAATATAAAGATATCTATATGCGTCCTGCTGAGACAAGAGCGCTGTTCAAGGAGAAGAAGTGGAGCAACATTGCGGCATTCCAAACTCGCAACCCGATGCACCGTTCCCATGAATTTTTGGCAAAGATCGCTGTGGAGATTCTCGATGGTGTGTTGATTCACTCAGTGCTTGGCAAGTTGAAGCCGGGTGATATTCCTGCTGAGGTTCGTTCTGAGGCCATTAGCACATTGATGGATAACTATTTTGTTGATGGCACGGTTGTTCAGGCTGGTTATCCTATGGAGATGCGTTATGCAGGGCCGAAAGAGGCTTTGTTGCATGCGGTATTCAGGCAGAACTTTGGCTGTTCTCATCTGATTGTTGGTCGTGATCATGCTGGTGTTGGTGATTATTATGGTGCATTTGATGCGCAGATGATTTTTGATCAGGTATCTGAAGAGGAGTTACAGTGTCGTCCGTTGAAGATCGACTGGACCTTCTTCTGTTATAAGTGTGGTGGCATGGCCTCTATGAAGACCTGCCCACATGGTAAAGATGATCGTTTGTTGCTTTCTGGTACAGCTTTAAGAAAGATGTTGTCGGAGGGAACCCAGCCACCACCAGAGTTTAGTCGTCCAGAGGTGGTAACGATTCTGCAGCGGTATTATGCAGGATTGAAAGATTCAGAAAAAGTTGAAGTTAAGTTGAATAAAGCTGCAACTGGTTGAGGCAGTTTTTAGTTTGTAGCGGTTTGGGGCAAGGCAACAGGGAGTAATGTCTTGTTCCAAACCCTCTGTTTAGTAGAATCAATCTATCAGATAACCGTTTTTGTAAAAGGTGTCCTGCATGCCTAGTTTTGTAATTCAGGAGAAATGTGACGGATGTAAGGAGCAGGATAGAGTATCCTGTGTATATATCTGCCCCAACAATTTAATGGCACTTGATAAAGATAGCAAAAAGGCTGTCAATCAGGAGGTGGATCAATGTTGGGAGTGTTATTCCTGTGTCAAGATATGCCCACAACATGCGGTTGAGGTTCGGGCGTATGCTGATATTGTACCCATGGATGGTTCTGTTGTGCCTTTGCGTGGTTCTGATTCCATCGTGTGGACCATCAAGTTTCGTAACGGCAATGTCAAAAAGTTTAAATTCCCCATTCGTACAACTGTTGAAGGATCGATTAATCCGTATGCTGGTAAGCCGGAGGCTGATATTAGCAAATTGGATAGTCCTGGATTTTTCAACATGGATAGTGCGTACATGCCGCGGATTTCCGACTAGGGTTTGGTAGTAGTTCCTGGATTGGGTTGGGGTTAAGCTTAGGAGAGATTGATAATGGGAAGTTTTGGAAAGCCGGATATTGTCGAGATTGAGACCGATATTTTAATCATTGGCGGTGGTATGGCTGCTTGTGGTTGTGCGTATGAATTGATGCGTTGGAAGCCGGAAGATGTCACGGTACGTTTGGTTGATAAAGCGGCGATGGAGCGGAGTGGAGCGGTAGCTCAGGGTCTATCTGCAATCAACACATATTTAGGTGAGAACAAGCCGGAAGATTATGTGCGGATGGTGAGCAACGATTTGATGGGTGTTGTTCGTGATGATCTTATTTTTGATGTTGGTCGTCATGTAGATAACTCTGTACAGCTGTTTGAGGAGTGGGGTCTACCCATTTGGAAGCAGCCGGGTGATGAGGAAAAGCCATTAAGTGAAGGGGGCAAGCCGGTTAATTCTGGTAAATGGCAGATCATGATTAACGGTGAGAGCTACAAATGTATAGTAGCTGAGGCTGCCAAGAAAGCGTTGGGTATGAATAATATCCAAGAGCGGATTTTTATAGTCAAGCTTCTTTTGGATGCCAACGATGATACTCGGATAGCTGGAGCAGTTGGTTTTTCGACCCGTGAAGATAAGATTTTTGTTTACAAGACCAATGCGATTTTGTGTGTTGCAGGGGGAGCAGTTAATGTATTTCGTCCACGATCTGTGGGTGAGGGCATGGGGCGTACCTGGTATCCGGTTTGGAACTCTGGTTCTACCTATGCGATGGTTGCTCAGGTAGGTGGTGAGTTGACCATGATGGAGAACCGTTTTGTTCCGGCACGTTTTAAGGATGGTTATGGTCCGGTTGGTGCGTGGTTTTTACTTTTTAAAGCGAGGGCTACCAACAACAAGGGTGAGATGTATTTAGAGAGAAACAGGGATATGTTGAAAGACTATCCTCCTTATGGTTTAGCCAAGGTTCCTGCCACTTGTTTGCGTAATCATCTTATATTGAAGGAGCTTCGTGAGGGTCGTGGTCCGATTTTCATGCGAACCGATAAAGCTCTACAGGCATTGGCTGCTTCGTATGAGGAGGAGTTTGGCCCGGATGAGGCCAAGAAGAAGATCAAGCATCTAGAGGCTGAGGCATGGGAGGATTTCCTCGACATGAGCATAGGTCAGGCTGGTGTTTGGGCGGGTGAGAACATTGAGCCGGAGAAGGTTCCATCGGAGCTGATGCCGACTGAGCCGTATTTCTTGGGGTCTCATTCTGGTTGTTGTGGTATTTGGACTACAGGTCCAAGCGATATTGCACCACCTGAGTGGCAGTGGGGCGATAAACCGCCAAAAGCAGGTGAGGACCCAGAGCCTGGGCAGAAGAACTATAACCGTATGACAACGGTGCAGGGTTTGTTTACGGCGGGTGATGGTGTTGGGGCGTCGGGGCACAAGTTTTCGTCAGGTTCCCATGCGGAGGGTCGGATAGCGGCTAAAAGTATGTTGAGTTGGGTGTTGGATCATAGAGATTTTACGCCGACATTGTCTGCCAATACTACTGAGTTGGCGGAGGAGATATACGCTCCGGTGAGGATATATGAGGCTCATAAAGATTACAGCACAAATATTGATGTAAACCCTTATTATATAACGCCGAGAAATTTACAGGCTCGTTTGCAGAAGATCATGGATGAGTATGTAGCTGGTGTTGGCACGATGTACACGACCAATGTTACTTTGATGGAGATAGCGGTTAGGAAGATAGGGGAGTTGAAGAAGGATTCCAAGAAGATGATGGCTAGGGATCTTCATGAGTTGATGCGAGCTTGGGAGAATTATCACAGAATTTATGCAGGAGAGGCCCATCTTCGTCATATGTTATTCCGTAAGGAGACTCGTTATCCTGGTTTTTATTATAACATGGACTATAACTATGTTGATGAGGTTAACTGGAAATGTTTTGTGAACTCCAAGATAGATCCTGTAACTGGGGAGTGGTCGGTATTTAAGCGTGCTCATAAGGATTTGGTTTCCAAATCGTGATAGATTTAGAGTCATATAATAGATAAAGGGGGGGGCCATATTGGTCCCCTTTTTTATTATTGTAATTTTAAACATATGGTGTTGTGGGAATAATTATGGATAGGGAGAGGCTTGGGGTGTTGCAGTTGGATGAGGAGTTACGTGATATGCCGAGTGAGATACGTAATGTTCTTGATCCTGTGCGTTTATCGGGTGGTGATAGGTTGAGATTCAGGTGTCATCCTGGTGTTTCATGTTTTAATGTTTGTTGCAGTAATATTGAGATAATACTTACTCCGTACGATATATTGCGTTTGCGGCGGCGTTTGGATATATCGAGTGAGCTTTTTTTATATAATTATGCGACTCCTACTACGTTGGCTAAGGGTCAACTTCCGGTTCCTATAATGCGGATGGATGAGGAGACGGGTAGGTGTCCATTTAACACTGATGCTGGTTGTTCGGTATATGAAGATCGTCCTGTGACGTGTAGGTATTATCCTATTGGCATGGCATTGATGCATCGGCAGGATGTTAAGGGAGAGGAGGAATTTTATTTTTTGATCAGGGAGGATTTTTGTCGAGGCCATGAAGAGGAGAGGGAGTGGACGGTATTTGAGTGGCGATCTGATCAGGGTTCGGATGGTTATGATAGGGAGAATCGGGGTTGGATGGAGTTGATTTTGAAGAGGCGATCTGCGGGAGATGGTGTAAACACGTCGTTGCAGTTATCGGAATTTTTTTATATGGCATCGACGGATCCTGGGGCATTTAGGAGGTTTATATTTGAGTCTACATTTTTAAAGCGTTATTACGTGGATGATGATACGCAGGAGAGGTTACGTGGGGATGATCAATATTTAACTGAGTTTGCGTTTGCTTGGTTGCGTACGGTTTTATTTGGTGAGAAGAATATTGTGGTGAGGCCGGAGGCGGTGGAGGAGTTGAAGAGGAGGAAGGGTAAAAAGTAAAAGGGATGGGTCTGGGAAGGGGACGTGTCCCTTCCCAGTGGGGGCAAGGGGCGAAGCCCCAAAAAAAAAGAGTAAAAGGGATGGGTCTGGGAAGGGGCCGTGTCCCTTCCCAGTGGGGTATGGGGCGAAGCCCCAAAAAAAAGCCAAAAAAAAAGCCAAAAAAAAGCCAAAAAA
>JADFZS010000254.1 GCA_015232405.1 Magnetococcales bacterium
TGATTGGAGATAGAGAGAAAAGTCTGGCTGCCGGGATGAATGATCATCTGTCCAAGCCTATCAACAAAAAGGAGTTGTTTGAATCATTGATGCGTTGGGTTGCACCGGTTGATCGCAACAAGGTTCCAATCCCTCTCGTCAATGTTAACAAGACGGATGCAAATATTGATGATTCGGCAACTTTTGATCATATTCCCGGGATTGATGTGAAGACGGCTTTGGATAATTTGGATGGCAATCATAAACTGTTCCATACATTGTTGATCGAGTTTGAGCGGAGTGTTGTAGACATACCCGACAAAATAGGCAGAGCTCTCTCAAAAGATAGCTCCGATGATGATCTGAAATCTGCAGAGATCCTGGCTCATTCGGTCAAGGGGATGGCAGGGAATATGGCGGCTGACGGGCTTTTTGATGCCGCAAGGGTTTTAGAGCAGGGGATTCGAGAGAGAGATAGGGAGAAATGGCTGGATCTGCTGACCAAATTTGAGGAAAAATTGGAAGAGATAGTTACTGGAATTGCCGCTTTAAAACTTGGTCAAACCACCGATAATAGGCAGAAAGCCGAGACGACAAATGTACAGAATGTCGATCTAGATTTGGTCACCCCCCATCTTCATAAACTATCGGTTTTGTTGGGCGATAATAATGTGTTGGCACAAGGTAGCGTGGACAATTTGAAACCGTTGTTGGTGGGGGGGGAGTTTGCCGAATGGCTGCGGCAGTTGGAGGATAGTTTGGACAGCTTTGATTTTGGTGGGGCCATGGAGCCGTTCTTGAAAATTTGCAATACCCTTGGAGTAGAGGTTGTTTGTGATGATGCCTGACACGGATATGGATGATAAAATGCGGATTTTGGTTGTTGATGACGTGCCCGGCAATATTAAGATCCTAATCTCTTTTTTGTTGCCTGATTATAACGTCCTTGCTGCAACTGACGGTTTTACGGCACTTAAAATTGCCGAGGAAAAAAAACCAGACCTCATTCTGCTCGATATCATGATGCCGGACATTGATGGCTATGAGGTTTGTAGGAGATTGAAAGCCAATGCCGCCTGCAAAGATATTCCAATAATATTTATTACCTCAAAAACTGAAGATATTGACGAGTCAAAGGGGTTTGAGCTGGGAGCGGCAGATTATATTACCAAGCCGATCACGCCTGCGGTCATAAAAGCCAGAATCAAGACCCAAGCCAGATTGCTTACGCTCACTCGCAGTTTGGATGACTCCAGCCGGTTTATTCATAAAACATTTGGTAGACACTTCTCCGGTGATGTGGTGAAAAGCCTCCTGGACTCCCCGCAAGAGCTGTCTTTGGGCGGCGAAAAAAAGTTGGTTACTGTGATGATGAGTGAGTTGCGTGGGGTTGCTGCCATTTGCGACAGGTTGAACCCGGAAGATGTTATCTCCATGTTAAACATATATTTGGAGAGCATGACCAGGATCGTTCATAAATATAATGGGACCATCGTCGAGTTTGTAGGTGATGGCATTGTGGCTCTGTTCGGTGCTCCCCATGGCGGCAAAGATGATACACAGCGTGCCATTGCTTGTGCTTTGGAGATGCAGTTGAGCATGCCAGAGATAAATGCCAAAAATATTGAACATGGATTTGTCGGGTTGGAAATGGGCTGTGGTATCAATACCGGCACTGTGGTGGCTGGCAATATTGGATCTAAATTTTACAGCAGGTATGGAGTAGTTGGGGATGTTGTAAATCTTGCTGCCGGCATCAAATCCCAATCTCTCGGTGGTCAGGTGCTTGTCTCTGAAAGCAGTGTTCAGGAATCTGCCGGGCTATTTCGTATTGCAAAAAAATTATCTTTGTCCATAAAGGGTGGGGGCGAATCACCCATACAGGTCTGTCAGGTTAGTGGAATTGCCGCCCCCTATGATATCTATCTACCGCAAAATCCACCATCAGCATAGCAGAGGTTTGACATTCTGAAGTTTTCATAAATCATTTATTTATTGGTGTTTGTCTATGGTTGTTGATTTATGAAAACTCCAGTTTGCATTACCCTTCCGCCAACAGATTGTTTAGATCAATTATTGCCGAATTTGCTCGAGATATGTATGAAGCCATTACCAAAGAGTGGTTGGCGAACAGTGCAAAGCCGCTACCATTTAAAATGACCGGACTCCAAACAGTGTTTTGGGTTGGTTCCAGCTCACGGATGATCTGCCGCAAACTTACCAAGGCATTTTTCTTTTGTAAGGTCTCACTAAAGTCAACCTCAATGGCTTTCAAAAAATTTATCAATGCCCAACATGCTCCCCGCGCCTCATAAAATTCATTGTCAATTTTGAGCCAGGGGGTTTTAACCATGAGTTGCGATTTTGTAGGGGTTGATTTTGTCGCTGCGGAATCGCCGGCAAGATCGGTGTTTACCCTTTCTTGGCCAATGCTGGAACGGAGGCGGTGTGAATAGCTTCCCAATCTTTTACCAACAATATTCAACCATTCTCGTAGGTTGTCAGCCCGCGAAAAAAATTGGGCATTTTGTTGGGAAGGGTCGGCTAATCTCTGCATATATTTTTCAAGATGCACGATCCCCTTTGCATACTCCTTTTCCGTGGAGGGAAAAATCCAAGAGTTGCTGTTAAAGTTAAACTGCGGCTCCGCCTTGGCCAGATCCTTATCCTCAAAAGATTGTGATTGCGAGCGACTCATATCATTCCGCAGAGATCGGGCCAGATCACGCATTTGCACGACAACGCCAAACTCCCAACTTGGCATATTGTCCATGAATAGACCGGGAGGCAGCTTGTCGTTGCTTATATACCCGCCATTTTTATCAAGAAGGATCTCTGAAACTCGCACCAGAGTTGCTGTGGTCATATATCCGGTAACCAATTTATCAGGATTGCCGCCAGCTTTTTGCAGTGCCACCTGCCGCACATCAAGCAGAGCCGGTTCATCACTAAAATATATGCTAAGACCAGACAAAATAAGGAAAATTGCAACAATTATCGGCACGACACACTCCCTTCGTTATTGTTCTTTTAATATTGCACACCATAATAACCATGTTATGAGTGAAATGTAAATTATAAGGTCAAATTCCAAATAAGTATCCAACAATTATGCATATTTTAACGAAAGTTAGATATGGCGTACAATTCAATTTTTGTCTGTCAACAGTTCTGCAGTTCTGGCACACCTTGGTAGCTAAATAACCTTTTTTAGAATGACAATTTTGATTGTAGCATTGCCAAGCAATATTTGAAGAGTTTCGCATCATGCCCAAACCCGCAACAACGTTTAAAATCTACGAGTCTTTAAATATAAGGATATAAGCAGGAATTTTATAAAGTCTTCAAATGCATTGATAAATAATATAAAAATCGATGTGAAAATATTAATATAATATTGAGGGTGGCCCATAATCAGCTTATCGTATAAACGATAACTGGAAATTATGAGCAACAATCGCTTTTACAAGAAAAACAGTGTCAACTCTATAGTTCTAGGTAAAATTGAGAAAAATATTGTCTCAAAGATTTTTCAATATTTATTTAAAACTGGCAACATAAGGCTAGACTTTTTGAATTATGATTCAGTATATGTAGGTAATGGCGAAGGGGAGTTGGTTTCAATTACTGCACCAAAACTTATTGATTTGATGATGATAATTTTACACCCTAATATGATGTTTGGGGAAAAATATATGCAGGGCAGACTGGCTCTTACATCTGGCGATCTTGTTAAGCTGATTTGCTACGTCCAAATGCCAGCCCCATATTCTTCATTTATTCATAATATTGTTGACCATAGTAACGTAATAACCAAAAACATCCAGAAATTCAATTTTTACATTCAAAGCAAAAAAAGAGCGAAACACTACAATATTGATCACTCTTTTTACAAGTTAATATTAGACTCAGAGTTACAGTATTCATGCGCTTTTTTCAACTCACCATCAGACAGTTTGGAAGTTGCTCAACAAAACAAAATCAGCACTATTATTGAAAGACTATCTATTGACTCTAACTGCTCTGTGCTTGATATTGGTTGTGGCTGGGGGAGACTGGCAAACAATATTGCATTAAAAACCAAGGCAAAAGTGACTGGTATAACGTTATCAGTTGGGCAGTATAACTTCTGTTTGCAAAATCAAAACACATCAAGTAGCAACGCCGAACAAAACCCAGTATTTCTTCTGGAAGACTATAAGCGGTTTCTTCCTTCACAAATTGAGAGCTATGACCGGATAGTCAGCATTGGAATGTTGGAGCACATAGGGCCATGGCAGTATGACGATTATTTCACAGGAATTAGACAGTCACTGAAAGAGGATGGACTGGCTCTTATTCACTTAATAGTCAAGAAAAAACCAGGAAAAACAAATTCATGGATTCGTAAATACATTTTTCCAGGTTGTTACCTTCCTTCATTGTCAGAGCTTCTTGTCTATATTGAAAAATCAGGGTTATATATGGATGAAATTTTTTTTCATACTCCTTCGGACTATTACAGGACAATAGACTATTGGAGAAATAATTTTTACGACAACATGGACGCTGTCGAAGAAAAATATGATGAAAAGTTTATCCGTATGTTTGACTTCTACCTTGCTGGTGTTCAGAGCAATTTTACCTGCGATATTCACCAAATGCGTATTGTCCAAATACGCTTAAAGGTTAGATGCGTTTAGATTATTAAGAGCATCCGCCACTTGCCTCAAAGCCTGCAAAAAAACTCCGAGCAGAGTTCCGAATGCAGCAATAGTAGTGACTGGCTTACAATCCTCATGGATATCCAGGTTGATCATTTTGTAGAATGACTTCAACGCAGTATAGGCTGGATATAGCATTAAAATTATCAGTGAAAACAATACAAGCAGTAGTGTCGGTATATAGGACGTAAGGGAAATTAATAGTTGCCCTGGAAACTCAAAACCAGCAAGTTCCGAGGAGGCTGGGGCATATGATTTAAATGGAATTGACATGTTGAAAATGTACTGATGCCAGTTGGCATGATCACCTATTTGTACAGAATACAAAGCATTTGATATAAGTTGCGTGACTATGAAACATGAAGTAGCAACAAAAAAGTCACTCAATAAAAAACCGGATATTTCAAGGTCTCTATTACTATTATTCAAAATTTTCCAGAAGCACCTCTTTGTCCAGAGAAAGGAAAAACAATCAGCCATAACATTGACTGTCATAAGAATAAAGAATGAAATTGCGATATAGAATGAGCTAGGCTCTGCCTTGATGCTCTCCGCTGGTTTGAAAGCCATGACTAGAATGGGGCATAATATCCAGTAAAACAGCAATATGTGCTCAATATAGAACCCGGCAAACTTTCCTTTTTCTTTGTCTAACTCTTCAGCAAACCCAACATCTTTTCCTATAAACACAACAAGAAACCTGTAAGGAAATGATATTAACAGTTTAACTATGTCTCCTGTGCTGCTACCGATTACCTTCTCGAAAAATGTGATGTACCGATCTTTGTACTTACATACCCCAACAAGGTTAACGAAACTTAAAAAGGATATGTACAATACAAATATGGAGAAGACCAAAAGTGCAATATTCATATTCGTTTTTCTCGAATTCTGGTTATCAGTGCCGGTTGATGCGAAAAATGAAGTGCTAATAAATTAGTGAGAATTTCCAGTTATCATAGTTAGTTGAGAGTTTTAGGGTAAGTAAGCAAAGATAACTAT
>JADFZS010000255.1 GCA_015232405.1 Magnetococcales bacterium
TCTCAGAAAAAATGTCACAAGGTTCTCAAAGCCTGGGTAGTCAGGCTCATCAGATAGCCACCAGTACAGAAGAGGTCAATGCCAACATGGAGAGCGTCGCTGCGGCGACGGAGCAGCTGAATGCCGGATTGAGTCATGTTTCATCCAGCTCAAAAGAGATGAATGCCAATATGTCTACAATCTCGGCTGCCGCTGAAGAGGCCAACGTGAACCTTTCCACTGTAGCTTCGGCTACCGAGGAGGTTACGGCAAATATGGACCCAATCAACGAGGCGAGCAAACGTACCAGCCAGAGTGTAGGTACCGTGGCCAACTCAACCCTAGAGATGTCTTCTGCCCTAAATACGGTGAGGGATCAGTGCCAAACCGCCGCCAATGAATCAGATAAAGCCGCAGCCAGCGTGCTTGAGGCCAATACCGTCATCGGGAAGCTGGTAGAGAGCGCACGGGAGATTGGAAACGTTGTCATCATTATTGACGATATTGCCAACCAAACAAACATGCTGGCTTTGAACGCCTCCATCGAAGCTGCTGGAGCTGGAGAGGCCGGTAAAGGGTTTGCGGTTGTTGCGAATGAGGTCAAGGATTTGGCTAAGCAGACCAGTGGCGCAACCACTGAAATTGCTCAAAAAATCCGGGAAATCCAAGATAACGCGCAGTTGTCCGGTGAGGCTACCGAGCAAGGTGCAAAAGTTATGGAGCAGTTGAAAATTTCCAATGAAGCGGTTTTGAGTTCCGTGGAGGAGCAGACCCATACGGTAGGTGAAATATCGAAATCCATGAAAGAAATCAGCCAGGAAACTGAGGAGGTGACGAAACGGGTGGGAGAGGCGACCGAAGGAATTCAGGAGGTTGCCCGCTCGGTCCAGGAGATTTCTTTCGGTATCCAGGAAGTTACCCGCAACGTGGTTTCCGCCTCCTTGTCTGTCGAGGAGATGAGTCGCATGGTCGACGAATCCTCTCAAGCTTCGGATGAGATTACCAGGCGCGTATCCGAGTCAAGTCGAGCCATGGAAGAGGTGGCGCAAAGCATGGGTGAAGTAAGTAACACCGCATCAAATATGCAGAATATAAGCGGGAGCGTGAATCAGCAGGCTGTGAGGATAACCGAAGTTGCAAAACAGCTTGATCAGTCTCTAACACACTTTGAGGTATAACTGTTCTTCACAGATGGAGTGTAAAACTTGGAGGTGTTTGCAGTGCATGTGCAGACAAAGTAGTACTCCTCAAGACTTATAATTCTCCCTCCAACCGAGCCGCTATGATGTGGCCCGGTTGGAGCCGGTAATCCTCAACTTGGCAGGCCAGCTGTGCCAATCAAGGCTACAGCATATTTTTTTGTCTTGGGTTTTTCCACAATTTAGATTGATGGGGCATGGGGATAGTCTGGTTGGCGTTTTTGAAAGGACAGAATCTCTAAATCTTTAATTACACCGTTGTCAATGCTTACAGCTCGACGGATGGTTTCATTACCCTGCCAATGATCACGGCCAGCCAATACAGCAGGTAAATGGACGATAAGAGCAGCAGAGATAGAGCGTGAAGCACTTTCCCACAGATAGCTTGGGGTATGATCAACTGCGTAATAGTCTACCGTCCCAATTTTAATTATGGGATTTCTAAATGACGTTGGTTTGGCAAAATAAAATCCCATTCCCTCGTCACAACTCACATCGATAATCAAGCAGCCGGGTTTAAGGCAGGATTTTTCCGATTCGGTGACAAATTGAACCGGGTGATTCACCTCTTGAAAAGTGCCGTTGATGATGATATCCGATTCACTGATAAGATCACATAGCGGTCTTTTTGTGCCATCATGCTCCACCACCAGCATACGCTCTTTTCCTTCGCCACCTTTGATAATGCGGACATAATGGCAGTCAAGAATCTCCTCACGCACCTCATGGTCTGGGCGTTGAATGCAGATTGTGATATCCCTGAAACCATGTGACTTCAAAGCGTAGATAGCTCCACGGCTGACAGCACCAAAACTAAAAATTATTATTTTTCGTTGGTTGCCATAGTGTCCATCAATACCCTTTAATTGTAGAGCATGTATGACCCCACAATATCCTGCCATTTCGTTGTTTTTATAAAATGTATGCCGACCCAGTTGCCCATTTGGCCCCCAGACGAACATATTTTCAAAAGCAATCAGTGTCTGTTTACGATCAATTGCGGTTTGAGTTATTGAACGGCTCTGCGCGCAGTGGGGATATCCCCATAGGATACCCTCTTTACGCAGCTCCTGGAAATCTGAGAGAACGGGTTTTGCAATAATTACTGTTTCAGAATTTTTCAATAATTCTGTGCGTGTAGCTAATCCTCCCGTTAGGGAAGAAAGTTTTGTATCTGGGATATCAAAGGGGGCTCCGTAACCCTCTTCAAATATTAACTGGCGACGAATGTTTTCTGGCAAACGTGGCAAATGTTCAGGGTGGATCGGGACACGTCGTTCATCAGTTTTTTTTGAAGTCCCAATGATACCAATTGTTGATTTATTCATTCGAAGCCTTTATAAATCGTCGTTGAAATAATGATATATCTTTTATATTATATAATAGATAATCTTATGGCTGGAGTATGTTCGAGCCCAGTGCCAAGAGAGAGATGTCCATTTGGAAAAAAGAGGGACAGGTGAGCGGTTCTGTTTTGATGGTCAAAGGGGAGAAAGTGTGATCTTGAACCCGATCTTGTACCTAGAGTAGCATGTTATAGACTAAAAGAATAGATGTTTCAGGATAACAAGTGCTATTTTCAGGCAAATCTATTTGGATACCCTTACAGTACCGATTTTGATTCCAGAAGCGGTAACGATCATACGTTTTTTAGCTACTGTTGGCTGCAAAACCTGCTTGCCGAGAGAGTCGTTGAGTTTTGCTGCAACTATTGCGGGAGTTGCCACCTTTTTAGCCTCGGGAGAACCCACTGCGTTGCGGGCCATGAATTTTGCTACCGGGTTGGAGCTGGGTTTGCCAGCGGGCTTTTTACCGGATGGGGATTTTGGCGTTGCTGAGGTGTAGGAGCCTGCTGTTGGTTTGGCAGTTTGCTGAAGCTGGGGTGGATTCCAAATAGCTAGCAAAGGGCGTGCTTTGTAGGTATCCTCAAGAATATTCTTGGTGAGCAACGCATCTTTCTCTCTTGCAAATGGGCCGCTTAGAATACTTATATAGTCTTGACCAGCGATCTTTTCGGCGGTCTTGATCACAGCAAATGAGTCCCTGACCAACTGCTTTGCCAACTTCTCGGCAGCTGATAAATCCTGTTTGGCAAACGTGGCTACCCGGACGACAAAACCAGGGTTGGTGGCAGCAATAGCCTGAATACCTGCCGTTTGATACCTGGAGGGTCTGGCAATATTGTTATTCTGCTGTGTTGCCAGAAAAGATGCCGGTTTGACGACAGCATTTGCAACTACTGCTGGAACCTGGGTTCCTGGTTGGGGAACAGGAACCTGCTTGAATGCTGTATCAACATCCGGTTTTTTAATAAATGACTGCTCCAGGGCCTGTTGGTTCTGTATCTCCTCATCCCGAGCTACCTTATTCTGCTCCAGAGATCCAAGATCCAGCTCCATGAGTGGCTTTTGCCTGCCATCAAGGGTCCCACCCTGGCTGGCAAGGGCAACAGCGTGATTTATTGGCGGCTGGTTTATCGGCATGGGCAGCGAGTTAAAATCAAACACCGGTTTTGAGATAGTCAACTGCCCCCTGGCCTTGAGTAGTTTATACTGCTCCAGCACCAGGGCATAATGGCTTTTTACCAGATCTCTCTGGGCGGCAAAAAGCTCATTTTGAGCATCCAATAAATCCGGGGAGCTGCGAGTTCCAACCGAAAACTCCTTTTCAACCCCATAGAGGGCAAGCTGGGCAGCCATCTCAACCTTTCTCAGGGCACGGTCTTTGGCCCGGGCCGATTCGATCCCCAACAAAGCATGTTTTACCTCCCGCACCGCCTGCTGCCGTACCAGATCCAAATTTGCCCTTTTTTCATCCCTTTCCCAAATAGCCTGCCGCTCTTTGCGTGTATATTTGCCACGGGCATCAATTGGAACACTCAAACCGATGGAAACATTTAGCGAATCATTGGTTCCAGGTTGGGAGCTGCTGTTGGAGTTCCAGGTGCGGGAGGCATCCGTGTTGAAAGTTACCACCGGCAACAGCCCCGCCTGCTGCAACTCAATATTCTTCTGGGCCTCTTCCAGTTGAATCAGAGCCGAGACCATATCCGGTCGTAGCTGCACGGCATCAACCGGTGCCCGTTCCAACATCTGCAACACGGAGGGTAAAATTGGAAGGATTGTCAAGTTACCAGGAACCGGAGCGGAGGTTATCTCCTCAAACCTGGCCATACTCATTCTAATCTGGTTTTGGGTGGAAATCAGTTCAGCCTGGATTGATGCCACCCGTGACTCAGCTTGATTAATATCGGTCTGGGTCAACTCACCAGCCTCATACCGCAACCTGGTTGCCCGCAAATGCTCCTTGGTTAATTCAAGATTCTTCTGGGAACGTTCCAAAACGGCTGAAGATTGCAAAATATTGATGGTCTCCTGAACCACTTGAAAAAAGACCTCTTCGGCTGCAATCAACAGGGACATCTCCGCCCTTTTTACCGGTAGCGGAGCATTTTCCCATGTTTTCCATTTATTGAAATCAATAATCGGTTGTGACACGGAGAGCGAAAAAGAGGCTGGTGTGGTGTTACTGCTGCCACCAGACCAGGAGGTTATATTATGGGATGCAGAGAGATCAATGGAGAAATCCGGCAACAACTCCACTCTCGCCAAACCCAGTTTCTCTTGCTGCACCCGAAGCCGCTCTTTGGCAACGAGGATCGCCGGGTTGAATGTCAGAGCATTTTGCAGGGCTAAAAAGAACGGCTGATGGACATTATTGCCTGCCCAGCCGAATCCAGGTGCGGTAATCAACAATAGCAGTAAAATATATTTTTTTATATTTATCTTCATAACGCACTGTATTAGCAGGCAAAAATACCATCCGACCGATATAACCAAGTCAGGACACTCCACTTCCAGTCAAATAAATACGCAGAAACAGGGCCAAAATATCCGGCGACTCATAATCAATTGGCAATGAAAAAAAAAGAGCCTCCGTCAAGAGGCTCTTTTTTGCATGCAAACTCTACAGCTGACAACAAAACCCTATCCCATCAAACAACCTCATCTCCAGAGTCTGGCGGCGGTGGCATTCCAGCCATACCCCCATCATCAACTCCGCCATCAGGATCATCGGGATGCTCGCCACCATGATCGCCATGGTCATCCATGGCGTCTGCCATGGCATCATCAGCAGCTCCCATCCCATCATCGGGATGGTCACCTTCGCCGTGATCATGGTCATAGTCGTCATCCGGCATCATGGATTCATCACCAGGAGGTGGCATTCCACCTTCTGGTGGATTTCCAGAATCAAATGAAGGAATGTCACCGGAATCATCTCCCCCACCCCCTGCACCACTATCCCAGCCTCCGGAATCACCACCTTGGCCGTCCATGGGTGGCATCACACCATCGCCACCTTCGCCGTCCATTGGCGGCATCATACCATCACCACCTTCGCCGTCCATTGGTGGCATCATATCATCTCCACCTTCACCACCCATTGGCGGCATCATATCATCTCCACCTTCACCACCCATT
>JADFZS010000256.1 GCA_015232405.1 Magnetococcales bacterium
GTTTTATCACTAATTCAGACTTTGAATAAACCTGCCACCAAGATTGGTCTATTATCAACCTAAATACGGTAGTTGAAATTTTTTTAAATTTCCAACTACCGTATTTAGTTCTCTTCCCCACAACTGTACCATTCAAAAATACCCCTTATAGCTTACATAAAAAAAGAATTTCAATTCCAATTAGGATTAATCTTTTTTTGCTATTAGCCCAAATTTTCCAGAAAGAAGCCAAAATTTTTGGGATATAAAGCCTGAAACCTGATATATTGACTGGGTTTAATGGCATTAAGATAACAATTTGGGGGGACTCATTGCTGAGATAAAAAGCAGGCTATTATGAGAACGAACAGGAGGGGTAATGGGGTTTCATATATGAATATTCGCTTTAAAATTGTACTGATAATCTTTTTGGTGATTAGCAGTTTTACCGGCTTGGACTTCCTATTCCAAAAAACCATTATCTACCCATCTTTCCTTCAATTAGAGGAGCAGGAGGGACAACGGAATATCAAACGAAGCCTGGATGCCATTAAGCGCGAGGTTCACCATTTAGATCTGCTAACATTCGATTGGTCTGCTTGGGATGATACATACACTTTTATTATTGACCGTAATAGTGAATATGTTGAATCCAACCTGGTTACGTCCACCTTCACAGGTTCTAATTTGGATCTAATTCTATTTTTCAACCAGAACAAGGAGCTGGTCTGGGGGCATAGGTTTGATAGTAAAAAAGAAGAGTTGATAAAATGGACAGGTAGAATTGATCAGGATATACCTCTTTTAAATCACAAAGATCCTAAACAATCTATATCAGGAATTATGATGACTAAAAGAGGCCCCTACATTATCGCATCAAGACCCATCTTGACCAGTGATGCCAAAGGTCCAATACATGGTTCCCTGATAATGGGTAGGCATTTGGATGAAAAAGCGTTGAATACACTTGCCGAGCAAACCAGTGTTCCCTTTAAAGTCTGGCCTGCAAAAAAGAGCGAGGTTCCCAAAAACGAGCAGAGACAATTGCAAAAATTGATCTCTATGAAATCCAGCTTTCTGCAACAAAGCGGGGATGACCTGCTCTATGGATATGCTCTGATAATGGATATTCATGGTAAACCAGCCCTGATGTTAAGGGCTGAAACCAAACGTGATATTAGCGCCCATGGCCTAAAAGCCATGGAGATGGCAACTCTATCCATTCTTATATCGGGTCTGATAGTGCTTCTTGTACTGCTATTTTTGCTTAAATTGATAATTGCTGACCCGATAACCAAGCTGGCCGATCATGTTACTGACATCGGTAATGATGCGGACCTCTCCAAACGTATATTGATGGAACGATCTGATGAAATTGGTACTCTTGCCCAGGCTTTTGATGCCTTGTTGGAACAAATTTCTGAATCTAGAAAACGACTGCTAGAGCAATCATATCAGTCAGGCATAGCCGAACTGGCTTCGGGAACTCTACATAATGTACGTAACGCTTTGGTTCCGGTTGTCTCTGAAACACAGATGCTAATTACTGAACTGCGCAAGGGACCTCTGAACGATTATAAAAAGGTTGAAGAGGCTCTAGCTATCGAATTGGTTGAGCCAAAACGTCGTCAGGATCTTGAACGATTCAGGGGCATGGTTCTGGATCAGTTTCCACCTTTGGTTGAATCATCCTTGCAAAGACTGGAACTGGTATCCAAATCCATGAGCCATGTAGAGACAGTATTAACAGTTGATAAACATTTTTCTACCACTGTGCTGTTGGAAAAATTCACCCTGGTTGAACTGATCAACGATGCCTGCTCATTAGCCATTAAAAACGGAGATTTTGAAGTTAACTATATAGTTGATAAAGGCATTTCAGAAGTTGATCCTATAAATGGGCAACGCATTGTGTTAATGCAGATTTTGGCCAACTTAATTCAAAATGGCCAGGAGTCTATCAAAAACAGTAATTCAGCCGTAGGCGAGATACACTTTAAAGTATCCTCCAAAGAAGGAGACGCACAAAAAGAGGTGCATTTGACAGTCTGTGATAATGGCGTAGGATTAGATTCAGGATGTTTAGAAGATATATTTAACCGTGATACGACCACGAAAGCTGGTGGTTTGTCTGGAACTGGGCTGCATTGGTGTGCCAATATGATGAACTCTATGGGAGGACGTATCTGGGCGGAAAGCCAACAGATGGGAGCCTGCATACATTTATTGATCCCCATAACTTGTGAATCCAACCATGGAGTTCTAAATGGTGCTAGAGTTGAATAAAGTTCAAAAAGAGTTGCCTCCCCGTCTGTTGGTAGCTGATGATGAACAGTCGGTTTTGAAAGTCTATACCGATATTCTTGCTCCTAACAACGGGGTTAAGGAATCTTTAGAGTTGTCTGATTTACGCAGCCAGCTGTTTGGTAATGAAGACCCACAACAAAAAGAGGTCGAATATGAGATAACCACATGCCAACAGGCTCAGGATGTGGTGGATAAAGTTACAGAATCATTACAAAAAGAAAAACCATATTCAGTGGTATTTCTTGATGTTCGCATGCCACCAGGTCAAGATGGTATCTGGGCAGCTGAAAAAATTCGTCACCTTGATCCTAATGTGGGTATCGTAATCGTCACGGGCTTTTCTGATCATGGGCTGGATGAGATCAGCCAACGGGTCATGCCTCGGGACAAATTACTCTATCTAAAAAAACCCTTCTCACCAGAGGAAATTCTGCAAATTACAGCTTCTTTTAGTGAAAAATGGTCCATTGAACAGGCATTAAAAAATAGAACAGCCGAGTTAGAATCTTCACTGGAAATTCTGCAAAAGACACAAGACCACATGATTCAAACCGAAAGATTGACAGCTCTTGGGGAGTTGGTCGCCGGAATTTCTCATGAGATCAATACCCCCTTGGGTATAAGCTTTACCGCTATTTCACATCTTCAAAATCAGGCCCGACAATTAACAGAACTTTTAAAAATTGGCAAATTAAGCCGCAGTGCGATGGAACGCCTTTTGAATGACATTGTAAGTTCCTCTGATCTTGTGTACGGCAACTTGGAACGGGCAACCCAATTGATCCAAAGCTTTAAAGCGGTATCGGTGGATCAAACCAGTCAGCAAAAACGTAAATTCAACCTTCGTACATACCTTGATGAGATTTTTTCAAGCCTTCGCCCCAAATTCAAAAACACCCAACATGAGGTAAATATCGAATGTCCTGAAAATCTGATAATAGATAGTTATCCTGGGATTATTTCCCAGATTATTACCAACTTTGTTGTCAACTCATTAACCCACGGATTTGCCAAGGGAACATCTGGTGCTATCTCTATCAAAGTTATTTCATCACCTGACTGGATTAAAATGGTCTATCAAGATGATGGACTGGGTTTGGATCAAGAGACAAAAAAGCGGATTTTTGAACCATTTTTTACTACAGCAAGAGATCAAGATGGAAGTGGTTTGGGTATGCATATCGTTTACAACCTTATCACCCAGGAGTTAGGTGGCAGTGTCCAATGTGAAAGTGAACCGGGTGAAGGTGTTTCTTTTACTATAAAAATACCTCTTTAATAAAATTATAATTTGCCTGCCCCAGTATTAGATGGTCACCACAATTGATAATCAAACATAATATATGAAGCGTAATTTTTTAATACACATAACAGTGATGTCATGACAAATCATGGTTTAATTGATACCCATGCCCACCTCTGTGATGAAAGGTTCAACACTGACCTCAACGAGGTAATTGATAGAGCCTCCCAAAAAGGGGTTGTTGGTATTGTACTGGTGGCTGAAACAATTGCAGATGCCCGTTTAAATTTGGCCCTGGCACAAAAAGATAGCCGACTCCATCAGGCAGCCGGGTTATATCCAGGTTATGCAGACCTTGATAAAGCAGATGAGATGGTTGGCTTTATTCGTAACAACAGGGACAAACTGCTGGCAATTGGTGAGGTGGGGTTAGACTTTCAAATAGCCCGGTTGCAAGAAGAGCGAGATATCCAGCTGGAGGTACTAAAAAAATTTATTGATCTATCTTGTGAGCTAAACCTACCACTTAATATTCACTCCCGTGCTGCATCCAAAGAGACCGTGGATACCCTTATTGATAATGGGGCAAAAAATGTGCAGCTCCACGCATATCACGGTAAACATAAAATTGCTTTACAGGCTGTGGAGGCTGACTATTATTTCTCTGTTCCAACCTCCATAGTGCGGTCTCAACAGATGCAAGATCTTTTTAAAAAACTGCCCCTAAGCCATCTATTACTTGAGAGCGACAGCCCGGTATTGGGACCAGAGGTAGCAACCCGTAATGAGCCATGCAATATTGCAAAGTCAATCCCGATTATTGCCAATTTAAAGGGGGTATCATCTAACAAGGTAGTAGAGCAGATTTATGAAAATACGGTAAGACTATATGGAGACAATTTTACCAGTTAAACCACCACATGTTAAACAATAGCCAGATCTCTGTGCACATAATTTAAAATATTAAATGGGTGGCTTCTAATAATCATCCTCTTTTGTTTTAAATAGCGTATCGAGCCATTTTACACGCATTTCAGGAGATAGTGAGTATTTTCCATTTTCGATATCGGCAATTGCAGCAGCACGATTTTCCCCTACCTCTTTTACCATTCGCTCCTGTGACCATCCCATCGCCATTCGGGCTTTTTGCACCTTGGCAGCAAATACTTCATCGGAGTCTTGCTCCACAATTTTTTTAGGCTTGAAAAATACCCTCAACAGTTTAGCTCGCATTTCAGCAGTAAAAGAGTATCTGCCGCTATCGATATTGGAAATCGCATTGGCCAATTCGTTACCAACCTCTTTTACCAACCTACTATGAGACCACCCTAGATCCTCTACCGCTTTTTTTATTTTTTCGGCAAAAACTCTGTCGGGGTTGTTCTCTGCCTCACTGCTTGCTTTAAATAATACTCCTAATAATTTAGCCCTTTTTTCAGGAGAAAAAGAGTAGCGACCAGTTTCTATTGCAATAATTGCGGAAGCTCTACTCTCCCCAACCTCTTGGACAAGGCGAGCTTGAGACCATCCCAGAGCTTTACGAGCTTTACGAACCTTATCTGCGAAAACTTCATCAGAGTCGTACTCTTCATCCAGTTTAAATTCTTTTAATGCCAAAGAGATAATATCTGCTTTACTTCTACCAGACTCTTCCGCCAACTGCTCAAGGCGAACAGCAGTATCTTCTGGCAGAAACAGCTCTACCATTTTCCCTTCATATTTAGCATCTCTTAACATTTGAACAACCAAACTCTAACGAGTGTAAAAAGCAGATATAAAATTGAAACAACCCATACTAAGCAAAAAAACCTCAAATATATAGAGCCATAATAACAAATGGTAGCTATGAGATGAAGTGAAGCAAACCTACAATTAGCCCTATCTAATAAAATTATACATTTTTACAGTGGTTCTCACCAAAAAAGGTATTTCCAAATAATTCTAAACCTAACTCCGCCACAAATATACAACATAAAATAGATGAGTTTTAGAGCTTTTCTGCTTTGTATTTTTCAACATATTTCACACTATAATCCAGTATTTTAAAATATACAAAAAAAATAAATATTTATAGCTATAAATTTATAT
>JADFZS010000257.1 GCA_015232405.1 Magnetococcales bacterium
ATTGGAGATATCTTTCTTCTATATATTCTGCCCAATATGATCTTTTGTTTATTATGTTCTTGTAAAACACTGATCGTCCTGCAACCTGCAACCTTTGACATTCAACTTGCTGTATTTATATGTTTTTTTAAGGTTACAGGTAAAAACATGCTTGCTGCAACCTGCAACCTTTAAAAAAACATCAAAATTTTGTTCGTATCAACCAATGCGGCCCGAACACCTTCTGGCGACATCTCCCCTAATTGTTCTGAACCTTTCATCATCCAAGGCCGAACAGTTTGACCTTCCCATTTCAATACTGATGTCCCCGTTGGGCTAATCCACCTCACTGCTACATCAGATAAGATTTTACCAAGCTGAGCTTTCTCATTTTCGACTATTGTATAATCAGCTACTTTTGTTAGCAGGCTCACAATCTGGCTTGGGATGGCAACTGTTATTTTTGACAAGTTGACATCAGTCTTGAGTTCATTCATTAATACCGTTACAGCCTCCGCTAGAGGAGACTGCCCTGCTACTATCATCCTAGCTCTCTCTGGCGTCTTAGGTGCTCTCATTCCTCTGTTAAAACCAGAGAGATCCCATCTCATTAGAAACCAATACAACTGTCTTGGCCCGTCACCTTTTAACCATTCGTAAAGATCAACGTAATATTCCTCATTTTGAGGTTTCGCTGTGGTCTCATGAACCCATATTCGACGATCCTCAGCAGGTAGTATCAGAGCATCTGAATGGTTAGAGAACATTAAAAAATTAGCATGGACTTGGTAAGTACCATTTCGACCATATTTGAGATTGAGCGGTAGTCTATCTTCTGTTAGAAGGTCTCTTATCCGGTCATTAACAGTAAACTGTTCTTGACCCTTTTCTCTGACTTCATGAATCACGCACAGAACTGATTTGTTAAGATAGTTTTGATATTGCCCTTCACTTGTTTTACCTGCCATTATTTGAATTTTAGTTGACGTGACATTATCATCACCAAGCATTTTAGACATTAGTTCTGCCAGCCAGCCTCTACCTGTACCATGATAACGGGCTACTAATAATGGAGTGAATTTGATTCTCTTGTCTGGATATTGAAGACCATATGCCATCCAATGCATGAAGAGTGTAAGCCGATCCTCCTGCGGGAAGAGATAACAAAGGTGGGTCCATACTGGGCCAAGGAGCGATTCATTTTTGGTCTCTTCAAAATCAGCACCCATATAAGTATTGAAAGCCGAAACTCCATATTCATCTTTAAAGATCAGATCTCCACCCGGGAGGTAGCCTTCCCAGCGACTCGTTTTACGTTTAGGTTCTTTCAACCATATAGTGGTTAAAGGTATTGGCTTTCCACTCTTACCTAGCTTTACTGCCCCCGCATATTGATTTTTAAACTCCTGCAACTTCATAACGGCTGCATGTGGTGGAGCGAACAGATCAGCAACAAGGTTGTCCTGAGTTATAAAGGTAAATCGCTCCAGAAAGTCATCTAATGTAAGTTGCGATGGTAGACTATTTGTATCTGAGCCAGCTTGACTTGTAGTGCCAAACATCTCCTCAGCCGTCATCTTCATCGTGTACTTAATTCTTGTCCCATTATCGAATACAAAAACCGTCCCATCATCATGCCGATGTAGTATACCGTTCCATGAAGTTGAATCTCTGAATGGTGTTTGACAACGCAACTGCCCTAGATCACTTTTCTGATATTCAGCAACTGTGATTTCAGCCTCTCTCCCATCTATTTTTGCTGTGATTACAGTGTCTGGTTTGAGAGCTTGATCATTCGTAGTGCTAGCTACAGTGACTTTAACCTGTTGAAGGCCGCTAGGAGTCAACTGTTGTCTAGTCCGAGTCTCAAGCTTTACAAGGCATCCAGTCTCAGCGTAGACCTTCTCCTCTTCAGGTTTGGATAGATTATGTAATGCTGTAGTATCAAGCATCAGCGATCTCCATTTATGATCGTGACGACTGGAGGACCAACAGATAGGCCAGTGCCTTCAACAGATGGCTTACCCTCATAAACAAGGCGTTCATGTGAAAACGTTGTTGGGTCGAATATTGACCACTGACGGGTTGCATCTCCCCATTTTTTCATGAACCCGTAACCATGCAGGAAGCTGTGTTGCAGCAATACGGCACCGAACCGCTCAAGGTCGTATGGATCACTAATTTGTAGGTAGTAGTGTGATCCGCTAGATGCTATTGGTTCACCATCAACAAGAACCCTACCAGTCGTTGATGGTACTTCAATTATAGAGGTTTGGTTTAAAGCAGGGATCATCTCTCCCATAGCTGATAACCAACCCAATGAGTCTAGCTTAACTAAGTGATCTGGCATATCTGGTGTAGTATCTCTATCGAAATAAGCCCAAGAGCTTGGTAGCATGTTCTTTTTCAGTCGGGCTATGTATTGACCACCTTCTACCTCATGCCAACCAAGTATATTTTGTTTCGCTGTTTCGCTGTGCTCTAGCAACCAACCTTTAGATACAACGTTAAATGTCTGCCCAACAGAATCACCATTTGATGGTTCTGTTCCTGGGAAAAAACCGAGGATAATAACTAGGCAAGGATTGTCTCCAACCTCTCTCAGTAGTGCTTCCATGGCCTTAGCATTTGGGACCCGATGAGTCTCTGCTCTGGCACTTACAATAGGTGGCCCAGCAGATTTGTGTACCTCACCATCTGCGGATCTGGTTACTAACTTATTTGCCCGATCCTTTGTTGTTAAAACGGTGACACAGTCATGGCTTATCATAGCTGCCACCATTTATATTGATTTTGCAAAGATTTTGGTCTATTATCAAAGCAGTACCAGCCGCCAAGCTGAACTGTTTTGATAGAACCTGCATCTCCCTTTGATGTGGGTTTTTTCATAATCATTTCCTTAAACTGGAATCACTCGAGGTCGAGTGTTCCTCCAGTCAAGAACTTCAGAAGCAATCCATCCAATGTTGTAGCCAGTTAGCTTGATAGGGGCAGGGAAAGATCCTTCACGAACCTTTCTCCAGATTGTTGTGCGGGAAAGTCCTGTCTCTTGGTGAACCTGAGGGTAACGCCAGATACCTGATGTACTTTTGGGTTGATGTGGAGTTGCCTCAAGGTTTTGTGTTGCTGCAGTTGCCATTTCAAGTCTCCTGTTACAAGTTGAGAAAGTTTGAAATAACGGTATTCTATTAACTGCACGAAAACAAAATACTTATCAAGAAAACAAGAAGACACCCTTATATAAGGAGCCTTCGTTATTTAACTAATTGTTATAAGCTTATTATTTGACTCCAATAGCAATATACAGATAGTTATAGTCACGCAGTTTCTTTGCGGCTTTTAAGTAGTTTTTTATGGTTTGATCATCATCTCCTGGATCTGAATAAGGCTTATCTGGAACGAGCGTTGTTGACATCTCCCTCACAGATGCACCACTTGCTTCAGCATCAAGTACTCTCAAATATTCTTGGTAAAGTTTTGTGCTATTACGTTTTCCAGAGCTAATCTTCCCTTGTTTTTTTAGATACTGTTCAATTTTATTCAGTCTCTCTTTGATATATTGAAGCTGAGGCTCGACCTTCCACGAAAGATTTATTTTGAACACAACCTCTTCGACAGAGTCTGGCTTCAATCCGATTGTTGCTTGTAAATCTTCAGTTTCAGAAACAAAAAGACATGGAAGGTATTGTGTTTTGAGTCCAGTCATGAAAATACCATCTGGATCAGCAGGGTCGATCATAAGAGAAGTTATTCCATATTTCTCTGCGACACTCGCCTCATAATCATTAATTTTCCCAGTCCCAACACGATCCAAATAATCTATTTTCAGTTCTCCAGGTAGAGCTGGAGGATTACAAAAAAAACCCTCTAAACCTCCAGGAACAGATTGGTTAGCTTCGATTTCAGCATAACAAGGCATGGTGCAACTTTTTTTATAATCTCTCTGATATTCAGGATTTCGCCTAAGAAACTCCCATGCCCATTGTTGCAAACTCGTTTTTTTTGGGTCTGGGTATGCTTCAGGATCAGTCCAGTCTGGTAACCAGCCTGGTTTCATTGGGCATGCTCCTTTTTTATAAAATCCACTACTTTTTCATCAGTCTGACCAGATACAATCTCCTCTACCCTCATTCCCCAAGCATACAGAGCCTGTCGTTTCTCCTCGTCGTAGCTGTGACGATCATATACTGCTGTAACACCAGCTTCAGCATGATTAAGGATCTTAGATACCACAAGACGAGAAATACCCATACCTGTCATGTGAGAGGCTGCTGTACGTCTCAGATCATGAGGTGTAAATGACTCCCTTAGATCAAACACAAGCAAGGCTCTCTTCACAGCATGGTCAGGACTAGTACCCAAAATACACCGCCCTGTTCCTCTTCCAGGAAATAACCATTGAGAATCTCCTGATAATTCTCTCACCCTATCAAGTATGGAAACAGTCTGTGGAGATAAGGGGACTCTATGAGCTAACTTATTCTTTGACCTTGCTGCTGGTATGGTCCACCAACCAGCTGCCAAATCAAATTCAGACCAATCAGCTCCTACAACCTCTCCCTTCCTCTGATCAGTTAACAACATCAACTTAAGCAGAAGCTGTATAGGCTCTGTCATCCTGGTCTCAGGTAATTTAAGCCACACTTGACGTATCTCCTCTTCTGAGAGGACACGATCCTTTTGATTCTCAGGCGCTGGACGCTTGATACCTATACATGGGCTATTCTCAAGAATATCCTCCTCAACCGCCCAGTTGAACATACGACGAACAATCTCCAGAGTACGGTTGGCACCTATCGGGCTACCCCGGTCAACAATCATCTTGAGAAGACCACGCACCTCAGCTTTTTTTATATCCGCTGCTCGTCGCTTTTTCCAGAAGGGGAGCACGTCTTTATCCAATACACGATGATCCTCCTTCCACGACCTTTTCCGGGGCTTAGCATACTCCTTTATGTACCGTTCAGCCAACATCTGAATAGTGGGAGCAACTGATGCCTCGTACCTCCCCTGTTGACGGGCAACACTTGGATCAGCCCCCTCCTCTACCATTTGTCGTGCTTCCCTATGCTTCTCACGAGCAGCAGCCAATCCAATCTCTGGAAAACGACCAAGAGTTAGTTTTTTATACTTACCATTAGCTCTATAACGGTAAATCCAAGTCTTGGTCCCTGTGGTATTGATAAGGATTCCAAAACCAAACCCAGATCCCTCCCAAACCTCATAGCGACGGTCCTTTGGCTTGATGTTGCGGATACTTCGATCTGTGAATCGCATGGCAAATCCTGTGGTATCATTGTGGTTCTATTTGATGTGGATAAGAGTGCCACAATTTGAAACTAAATGAAACAACAAATTACTGATGATGGCAATGTAATAAAACTATATTGACCGTTATAATGCCTTATGATACGGTGTTTCTAGTTGTTTCAGGAGTTTTCGATATATTTCAGATAGTTGTGTTAGAAATGTCTTGAGAGCAACCGGCTACGAACCAAAAGGTCGGACGTTCGAATCGTTCCGGGCGTACCATATAAATCAAGCACTTAGCGAGAAATTGCTAGGTGCTTTTTTACGCTATGTGTGGATCTGTGTGAGACTTTTCCTTGGCCTTTTCATAC
>JADFZS010000258.1 GCA_015232405.1 Magnetococcales bacterium
GCCGGATAAAGCTGGCCTGTTTTTCAAAACTCCCTACATTGGTAGTATCCAGCCCAACTATTCGCATTAACGGTCTATTTTTAACCCTACCAAGATCAACACTAAAAAATTTATCAGGCATTTGCCAACGTCTGCTTCCTTTGCCCTGGGTGGTGTATAGCACCTGTGCATCACTGCTTTGCCGATAGTCGTGATTGCCCAAAACAGCAAAAAAGGGGATGTTTTGTAGTTGACTACCCTTGTAAATTTTTTCAAATTTTTCCTGCCATTGAGGATCATCAATGGAGACCACGCCGTTGTTATAAAAATTATCCCCCAACAAAAGCACAAAATCCGGCTTGCCACTTTTTTTTGCCTCTCTCTCCATGGCAGCAGCTACTCTCCGCTGTTTTTTTCCTCCTGTTCCTTGATCTCCCAAGGTATAAAACACCAGTTTAGAGTTGTTATACAGAGAGTTCGACAGGTGTTGATCGCTGTAGCTTACGTCTGCAAAAGTAAAAACTAACAACGAAAATAGCCAAAGGGACAATTTTTTTTTGTTCATTGGTCTCTTCCAGGTTAATCTAAGGGAGTTTTTCATTAATAATACCTTAAAGAAAGAAGATAATACCATGATCTCTTTAGTAACTGGTGGTGCAGGATTTATTGGCAGTCATTTATGTGAAGCTCTCCTAAAAGCAGGTCACACAGTCCGGGTGGTTGATAATCTAGCAACCGGGCGCATGGAGAATTTACAAGATTTTATCGATAACAAAAACCTGGAAGTTCATCAAGTTGATATCCGCAATATTGATGAACTATCCCCATGTTTTAAAGATGTAGATTGGGTTTTTCATCTAGCAGGTCTGGCGGATATTGTTCCCTCTATCGAGGAGCCTGTCTACTATTTTGATGTCAATGTACAGGGAACTCTAAACGTTTTGGAGTCTTGCCGAAAACATGATATCAAACGTTTGGTCTATGCAGCCTCATCTTCCTGTTACGGAATTCCCGATGTCTATCCCACCCCTGAGACATCAAAAATTCAACCACAATATCCCTACGCCCTGACCAAATATTTAGGGGAGGAATTGGTACTACACTGGGCCAACACCTATAAACTACCAGCAATGTCTTTGCGCCTGTTTAACATATATGGCCCTCGTTCTAGAACTTCCGGTGCTTATGGTGCGGTGTTTGGGGTGTTTCTAGCGCAAAAAATCAATGGTGAACCTTTTACCGTTGTTGGTGATGGTACTCAATCAAGGGATTTTACCTACGTTACCGACGTTGCCGATGCCTTTATAACCGCTGCTAAATCCAACCTGGTTGGCGATGCCCTAAATATCGGCAGTGGCGAACATCAATCCATCAACCGTCTATTAGAGCTACTAGGTGGCGAAAGAACCCCCCTACCTAAACGCCCTGGAGAACCCATGATAACCTTTGCCGACACCACCCTGATTGAAGAAAAACTGGGCTGGAAGGCAAAAGTATCCTTTGAAGATGGAGTAGGGGAGATGCTAAAACGCATAGACGCATGGAAAAACGCCCCGGTATGGAACCAAGATTCCATAGCCGAAGCTACCTCAGCATGGTTTAAATATTTGAGTTAGCCCTCCTCATCCTCCATGTTCAATTTTTTCAAGCGATAGCGAAAGGAGCGGAAGCTCATTCCTAAAATTTCGGCTGCTTTGGTTTTGTTGCCTTTTGTCTGCTCCAAAGCTTGGTTTATGGCTTTTAGTTCGATATCTAGCAGATATTTTTCTAGATTCATGCCCTCATCAGGCAGCTGAAACTGGGCTTGGGAACTGTTTTGGGTGAGGGTTTTTGCATTGCGGATATGTTCTGGTAGGGCGGTTATCTCAACTATATTTCCTGGGGTGAGGGATACCGCCCCCTCAATTATATTTTGTAGCTCCCTGATATTGCCCGAAAGGGGGTTTTTTGCCAAGCAGTCCATAACTTCAGGTGATACCCCTTTAATGGGTAGATCATAACGTTTGGCAAAGGTCTCCACAAATCTGGCAACCAACAGGGGAATATCCTCCCGGCGGTTACGTAAGGAAGGCAATTTGAAATTAACCACATTTATGCGGTAGTAGAGATCTTCTCGAAAATGTTTTTCGGCTACCTCCACGGTTAAATCCCGGTTGGTGGTGGTGATAACCCTGACATCAACCGGGGTATCCCCTGTACCTCCCACCGGACGGATAACACGTTCCTGCAGCACCCGTAACAGTGTTGCCTGGATATTCATTGGCATCTCGCCAATTTCATCAAGAAGCAATGTTCCTCCTTGTGCCTCGATAAACACCCCTTTACGACTGTTTACCGCCCCTGAGAAGGCCCCTTTGGCATGACCAAACAGTTCACTCTCTATTAAATTTTCAGGAATGGCAGCACAATTTATGGCGATAAAAGGACCGTTTGAACGTTTGCTACTGTTATGTATAAAACGGGCAATCAGCTCCTTACCTGTGCCGGACTCTCCAGTTACCAAAACTGAAGCGTCGGTACGGGCAACCCGGTTTGCCAGCTCCAACACCTGTCTCATGGCAGCACTGTTGGCAATAATATCCCGGTGCTCATGTTTTGCTTTTAGCTCTTTTTTTAACTCTACATTCTCTTTTACCAGTGCACCTTGTTCCAGGGAACGGGTGACAATTAGGTTTAAATCTTCAATTGAGAACGGTTTTTCCAGATAATCAAAAGCCCCCTCTTTCATAGCTGTAACTGCCGTAGCAGCCGAGGCGTGGGCGGTAATCAAGATAACAGGCCGAGTGTTTGCCAACTGTTTTGCCCGGCGCAGCAGCTCTAAACCAGATATATCAGGCAGTTTTAAATCGGTGATGAATAGATCCCAGCTATCCTCTTCCAGCAGCTTTAATGCCTCACTACCGTTGGCAGCCTCCTGGGTTTGGTGGCCACTCTCTTCCAAAGCCAAGGATAGCAGATCACGGAGGTTTTTTTCATCATCACAAAGAAGTATTCTAGCCATTTGCTCTCTCTACGGTTAAAACAACTCGCAGACCCTTTTTTATACCCGGCTGCAGGGTGATGCTACCACCATTCATACGGGCTAGCTGGGTTACTACCGCCAGCCCCAAGCCCGTTCCATCTGGGCGTGTGGTGAAAAATGGTTCCAACACTTTGCCAATTATCTTGTTATCCAAGCCTGGACCGTCATCTTGTACAATTAAAGATAGTTTTTTATTGCTGCTAGATGAGGAATCAAGCTCGATGGTTATAATACCCCCTCGGGGGGCAGCTTGAGCTGCGTTGATAATAAGATTTAAAAATATCTGCCGAAGTTGGTCTCTATCAAATAAAACTACCGTTTGAGGTGGAACATCGATTTTTAGCTCCCTTTTTGTTCCCCAACATGGGTCGATCATAACCTGGCTGCCAATTTTATTTAACAAATCCAATAAATCAACCTGTTGCCGGGTTGGAGTGGTGGGGCGGGAAAAGAGCAGAAAATCGGTGGTTAATTTTTTTAATCGCTCCACCTCTTCAATAATAATTCCCTTTAGTTTTTTGTTACGTGGTGTCTCCTCACCAAACATCTGGGCCGCAGATAAAATTGAGGCCAACGGATTGCGAATCTCATGGGCTACTCCTGCCGCCATCTGTCCGGTCAATGAGATTTTCTCCCGGCTTTTTACCTTGGCTTCCAGCTCTTTTATGATGGTTAAATCTTTGATAACCAACAGAGCACCACTTGTTAAATTTTGCTGGTCGATCAGGGTCGATAGATTAACACCAAATATTTTCTGTTTCTGCTTAAACTCTATGTAGATACCATCTCTATCCATATGGTTTACAGCCCACTGCAGTTCTGGAAAATAGTGTTCCAGTGGCTTGTAGCTAATTTGTGAATGAGAGATGTTCAACAACTGCTTTGCACTGGGGTTGGCATCACGAATCATGCCGTTGGGATAGGTGGAGATCAAAGCGTGTGGTATGGCATGGGTTATTTGATGATGAAGAGTGGTCAAGCTGGTTAAACTATCGGTCTGCTCTTTTAATACCTGTTGAATGCCACCGATTCTTTTTGCCAATGCTCCAGCTAACAGAGCGGTTAATATAAAGCCAATTCCCTGGAAAACCAGTCTATGTAACGTACCGATATCTAATTTAAAGTCAAAAATCTTTAAAACCGGAATCAAGGTGACCAAGCCTACCGAGCAGATGAGAATCATCCCTGCCATGATAAACGCCTGCCGCTGGCCCAGTAAAAAAGCGGTATTTAAAATGGCAACGCCAAATAAAAAATAAAATGGGCTGTCAAGCCCCCCGGAAGTGATTATCAAAGCCGTTATCAACAATGGGTCCAAGGCACACTGTACCTTGGTAAACATCTCAATATGTTTGCCAGTTTCAAGCCATTGCAGATAGATAAGAGACAGAACAATTAAAACAGCAGAGTATAGATAGATAAAATTATCATACCATGGTACAAATTTAGACCAGCCAACCCCAAGAAGGCCATTTTGAATAAGTAGCCCAAAAAATATCAAAATCAGTAAGCGTAAATATGTTAACTGCTTTAACTGAATAAGATAACGGAGTTTCATCAACCAACTACCTGCCCCATTTGGAATATCGGCAGATACATTGCCACCACCAAGCCACCAATGATAACACCGAGAAAAACCAGAATTATCGGCTCCAACAAAGCGGTAAGATTATCCACAGCCCGATCCACCTCAGACTCATAAAAATCGGCAATTTTTTCAAGCATAACCTCTAAATTACCCGTTGATTCACCGATACTTATCATCTGAGTAACCATTGGAGGAAAAATACCGGACTCTGCCAAGGGTTCTGTCAGGGTGCGGCCTTCAGAAATCGAAGCACGAGACTCCATAATGGCTTGCTGTACCACCCGGTTGCCGGAAGTTTTGGCAACATTGTTAAGACTATCCAAAATTGGTGTACCAGCAGCCACCATGGTGCTGAATGTTCGAGCAAAACGGGCGATAGCACCTTTGCGTTGAATCATGCCGAACACAGGTAGGTTTAGGGAGAGTTTATCCATATTAAAGTGAAATTTTTCGCTTTTACTATAGGCCATCTTAAATCCACGATGTGTCGCTACAATAAATATTATCACCAGATACCAATTTGCCTGGGTCCATTCAGATATTGAAATAACAACTCGCGTGGGTAGAGGTAACTCAGCACCAAATCCGCTGAAAAGATCGGCAAATGCCGGAACCACAAAGATCATTAGAATTCCGGTAATAACAAACGCAATAACCACAACAGCAATGGGATAGGTCATTGCAGATTTCATTTTGGCCTTGAGGTTGGCAGATTTCTCTTTGTATATCGCCAATCTATTTAAAACCGTATCCAAAATACCGGACTGCTCTCCTGCCTCGACCAGATTGATAAAAAGCTCATCAAACATTTTTGGCTCTTTTGTCAAAGCCTCTGTTAAGGAGGTTCCTGCCTCAATATTTTTTTTAACTCGCAAGGTTATCTCTTGCATAAGAGGGTTTTCAGCCCCCTTGGAAGAGAGATCAAAACAGGTAACAAGTGGCAATCCCGCAGCAACCATTGTCGCTAGCTGTCTGGTGAAAATAACCACTTCCA
>JADFZS010000259.1 GCA_015232405.1 Magnetococcales bacterium
AAACAGCCTGATAACGACAAAGCCCAAAAGCTCTTAAATGAGTTTAGTGTATTGCTGATTGATCATTTTGGCAGCGAAGAAAAATATATGACCATGAGCAACTTTCCTGATCGGGCGGAGCATGTTCAGTATCACCGGCAATTTTTGACAAACTTTATCCTGAACAGGAAAAAAGTCTTTTCAAGAGACAATCCCATGGATCTAAATGCACTCTCACGCGAGATTGCCGGGCACATCAATACGATGGATAAAAAGGTCACTACATTTATGATTGATCATCAGTGGCCAACGCGATAACTATAAACGGCAAGCCATAAACATCCAAAATAGTTAAACCGCACTTCCCAGGGGTAACGAAGTGATTCCGCTTGCAAGGCGGAAAGCACTATTCAAACTGGGAAATCATGGCATAATCGCTTACAATGGAGCGCGACCATCAATCAGCGATATTTCATAGCAGGAAAAACTATAACCTATGGATGTAATCCTTATAAACCCTGATCACGGCAACAAAAGAAACAACTTTCCATGGGGGGTTCTCAGCGTAGGCAGCTATCTGGTCAACCAACAGGGGCGTGATGTCCGTATTTTGGATGCCAGTTTGGATGGTGTCGATGCGACACTGGAGAAGCTGAAGGAACTATTGCCGCAGGTATCACTGGTTGGAATAGGGGGGATGTCATCAGACACCCCTTTTATCAAACTGGCATCGGATTTTATTAAAACAGCAAGCCCAACATGCAAAATCATCGTTGGTGGCTCTCATGCGACATTATGCTCTAAACAGTTGATCAACTATAAAAATATTGACTATGTAGCATATGCCGACGGAGAGGAGACATTAACGGTTTTATTGAAAGAGATGGAAACCCCCCACCCTGATCTAGAGCGGGTTCCTGGGCTTATATTTTTAAAAAATGGTAAATTGATACAAACCCCCATTCCGACAAAAGTTCCCTTTTACAGAATTGATTATACTCTGCTTGATAAGCGGGTTCGCGCAACATTCGGAAAATATATTCAAGTATTGTCAGGGCGTGGATGTTCCTATAAATGCACATTTTGTTATGTATCCATAGTTGGGAAAAAATGGCGCAGCCCCCCTTTTGAATTATTAAAAGATGAGTTGGATGCGGTGGTTGGTGAGTATGATCCTGATCAAATCTACTTCCGCGACGAGCTGTTCTTTTTTGATAAAAACCGCATTCGCGCTTTTATAGATTTTTATAAGGAACGTGGTTTCCGATTCCAGTGGCGTGCAACATGCCGAACTACCGACTTTCGCGACAATTATGTAAACGACGATTTGATCAAGGAGTTGGAAGAGATCAACTGTGAATGTTTAAAGTTTGGCTTTGAGTCAGGCAGCGATAGAACATTAAAAATTATTCGTAAGGGTGCCAGGGTTGAGCACTCATATCGGGTAATAGACCAGTTGGCCAAATCAAAACAGATCAAGGTCAACGCATCCTTCCTGGTCGGAATTCCAGGCGAATCATACGACAATATTTGCGAAACCCTCAATCTTGCAGGCTTGGTCCAGCGTCGCTGCCCCAATGCCGAGATTATAGGCCCATCCTATTATCGTGTCTATCCGGGAGGAGAGCTGTATGACATGGTAATTCAGGATTATGGATTTTTTATGCCCTCTACACTGGAAGAGTGGGTTGAACGATATAATGTCCCCGACAATGCGCACGGTTTTATAGATTCTGGAATTCACTATGATTGGGTTCCAAAATCAGCTCACTTTTTGGCCCAGAATGCCGCTTTGCTTCTTAGTTTGGCCAAACCCGGAGAACTTCGATACATTGATAGATACAAGCAAAAACTGTTAACGCCGTTGCGGGTTTTAGCCAGACTTCGTCTTAAATATGGGTGGTATCGCCTTTTGTTGGATTTACACACCGCAAAGGCAATATTGGACTTTGATTTATGGACCCTCCTGGACAATTCAGCTTTTTACGCCAGATTATCCAGAATGACCTGGTTTAAAAATTTTAAGGGCACGGGGCTTTTCAAGACAGTTCGTGGTTTTTTTGCAGAATAATCATACCTCATACTGCTAACCCAACCGCTTACCTTTATCAAAAATCCAAAATTTGGAAGTGTGCTTATGGTGCAGCATATTGGTTTATCTGGTGTAATAGACAAAATCGAAACCAGATTATTGGTGGTGAGACTTTATTCAGGAATGCCGGGGATGAATGGGACGCGGGTTGCCATACCAAACCCACGACTTTTCACAGGGCAATACTGCTCCTCCCAAAGCGGGACAGGAACAGCACGCCGGTAAACCCGCAGCAGACGAATTACATCACCTCCAGCCCGATGTTCCGACTTATCAAAAATATTGAGACATTTGTGGGTACTTAAATATTTTCTCAGAGGGTTGAAAGCATTGATTGTTGTAAAAAAGTCCTTAACCTCAACATCAACCGGTGATGGTGCCAGATCCAACAGCTTTTTAAGCCAACGCCCATCCCAGGCCGGGGAGTCTGATAGCACTAAATCAGCACGTCGCAGATCCTCTGCAACGCTTTTGGCCACTTTATCTGCGGGTGTGGCAGAACTTAGCATGTTCGGTGTAATACCGGTCAATGTTTGCGCCCGTTCTGTTAACTGAAAATGTTTCCAACCTGGGTGGGGCTTGATAAGGTAAGCACTGACCCAGCTCTCAAGAGGATCACCATAAGCTATTTCAACCGGACAGGAGTCGGCCTGCAGCCCAGTTGCCTCAATATCGAGAATCAATACTCGCTCGGGAACACCTCTCCGGCGCATACGCTCTCTTGCCGCCTTAATTTCCATGATCACTCCCCCCTCCCCCCTATTATACTAAATTCGGTAGTTGAACGTATAGCACATGGCACTTGTTCCAGACAGCACTCAAACAGTTTCGTGGTCATGGCCTTAGGGGGGCAACGTAAAAGCAAAACCCGTTTGAAAAGCCAACCAACCTCTCTGTACTCAATAACTATTTAACTTATTTCGGCTGATTATAGTATCATATTCGGACTACACTCTTCTTCCATGAGCCTTTATGGCCCGTGTTTGGGGGAATAACAGATCTATAAACCGTTCAGCGGTTGGTTGTGGTTCATGATTGGCCAAACCTGGCCTTTCGTTGGCTTCAATGATGACATAATCAGGCTGAGTTACAGATTTTATGATAAAGTCAAGACCTGTTACCGGTATTTCCAAAGCTTGTGCAGCCTCCACTGCCGCCTGATTCAATTCTGGATGCAACAGATCAGTCACATCATGTATCGTACCACCGGTGTGCAGATTTGCAGTCTTTCTCACAGGAATGGTAACCCCTTCCGGAAGAATAGAGTTCATAGTGTAGCCAACTTTTTCAACACAACGAGCGGTCTCCTGATCCATTGGAATACGACTTTCTCCCTGTGTTGCTGCTTGACGCCTGCGAGACAACCTTTTGATCAACTGGCGCACTGTTTGCGCACCATCCCCCTGAATAGCGGCTGGTCTGCGCACTGCAGCTGCCACAACTGCATAGTCGATCACAATGATACGAAGGTCATCTCCTGCAACCAGCTTTTCCAGCAAAACCGTAGGGCACTGTTGTCGGGCTTTTTTTATGGCTTGACCCAGCTCGTCTGCAGTTGATATATCAACGCTGATTCCGGAACCCTGCTCACCGGAAGCCGGCTTGACAACCAGTCGTTTGTGTTTTGCCAAGAAGGCGGTATTTTCCTCAACTGTAGCCCCCAACATTTGCTCAGGAACTGACAATCCAGCCCGCTTCAGAATCCCTATTGAAACATCTTTACGGTCACAGATGGACATTGCAGGAGCCGTTGTCAATTCACTTAGAGATTCCAAGCATTTTATGCTTCGCCCCCCAAACGAAAGGTTAAACAGGCCAATGTCAGAGCTCATAACTTCAACGGCAATTCCGCGGCGACGGGCTTCATTAATGATTATACTGGCGTATGGGCTCAGATTCTCAGCAGGTTGTTGAGCAATAAAAAGTGGCTCATTTATGGGATTCTTATTCTTTAGACAGAACACCTGCACCCTTTCAAAGCCAAGCTTTTTGTAGAGATATATGGCTTGCAAATTGTTATGCATTACCGATATATCAAGGAAGGAACGACCACGCCGTCGGAAATGCTTGATGACATGGTTGACCAAAGCTTCCCCAACTCCTGGTGCAGGAGTTTGCGGGTCAACGGCCAGAGCCCACAGGCTGGAACCATTGTCTGGGTCGCCAAAGACTTCCACATGATCCACCGCCATTACCACACCAACGACCTTCTTGGAATCTTTTTGAATTGCAATAAATGTACTATGGGCGACACTTTTCCAACTTTCCATGTAAAAGCCTTCCCGGGCTGGCACCATACCCCGTGCTTTATATATGATATTCGCCTGTTTTGCCTCTTGTTTACTTTTCAGGGTGCGAATGTATAAAGCATCATGTTGCTTTTCATCCATGACATGGTTTTTGAGTTGAAGTCGAAAAGTGTGTGATGGATCGAGAAAAAGATTTTGCGGGTACATGGAAAGCAGTACATGTGGCTCTCGTAAGTATAGAGCCACGTTACGTTGAGCATCATCTTCGCAAATGACAGCTTGGGCCAAAGTTTCACAGCAGGAGAAGGTCTTACCAAAAGCAAGTTTTCCCCATCCACAATCCAGCACTGCATTTTGCTTCATTTCGCCAATATTGGATGATTTTTGTTCAAGCATATGGTGCGCGTCAATGTAATCATTTACGTCAGTTTTCTCGGACATGGTAGAAACCCCCTGCCTTATCGAATATTGTGAGTCTGCAACCACATTTCAGATACTTTCTTGGAAAGCAGGTAAAAACCTATAGCATCTTGGCTTACCATGGGTTCCGATATTGCGTGAACACAATCTGGCAATGTGTCCAACACGCTGGCTTATGCAATCTTGACCTTACGGTAGTTTTGCATCAATCTTTGACAATATTGAGGTTGGTTTAGCTGATTTCCTGGCTCGAGATATTTTTCAGCACAGTTTTCGACAGGTGACTGATGGCAACAATGATCGCAATTGGCGGGTCTACGCAGATTGCGCCCAGTCGCTGATCATACTGCCAAAAATCTTCTGACTATAATCACACAACTTTTGAGTGGTATTATTTTTTAAAACCTATAAATAATTAGTAATAATTAAAGAAAAATAAATATTAAAAATTGAACTCAAATTCAAATGATTGTTTTACTGATTCCTGCTTATAAAAATCAGATTAAAATAGTATCTAAATTGGTTTCGTCAGTTTGTATGTGCATAACCTGATCAATGTCACAAACAAAGATTTTGCCATCGCCATACTTACCCGTATACCCACCTCCCGAGACGGCCTCAAGCACAATATCTACATGGCTTTCTTCAACAATAATCTCCAATTTAAACTTGAACAGCAGATTCACTTTTAGTTCCGTACCAAAAGAAGGCCCAGAATGCCCTCTATGCCGACCAAAACCACGTGCTTCAGTCACAGTTATGCCGGAAATTCCCACTTTGGACAGTTTTTCAAGCACCAAATCCAGGCGGTGAGGTTGA
>JADFZS010000025.1 GCA_015232405.1 Magnetococcales bacterium
CCGACCTTTTGGGGTTGGTTTTAACGATATCAATCAGATAGATGTTTCAAATGTGCCGAATCGCTTAAGACGGGCTAAGGACCATGAGGGCACAAAGTTACTAATAGCAAAAAATCATCTTAATCTATTAATTTCCATTCTTTTGTTTCCGAGTTATATACTTGAAGATCTGGTTCGCCAGTATTTCTAAATACTACTACTCGCCCATTCAGCAGAAAAGCTTGGTAGCATTTTTTTTTATCAATGGGAAAATTAATCATGTACACCCCATTAATAACGCAACTAATCTATTTAGTGGGGAGTGGAAGATGATGCAGCCCTTCCTTGATGGTCCCTCCCCTGAGACCTAATGTAGGATGGAGTGTGCCAAAAAATGAGATGTAATAAAATAGAGTAAATACTCTACAAAGATGAGAAACCAATAGATGCTCTTGGCAACAAAGACTACTACCTGGATAACAGCCAAGCTGCAGAGGGGGGCAGATATTATTCACCAGGGTCTCTATGGCCAGGTGCCGGGCTATAAATATCGCAATGACCATAAGATGCTACAGGATGATCACAGCTCTCAAATCGGTATAAATCAGACCGAAGGATCAAAGTCGGCCCCCAAAAAGTGGCCTCAAAACATCTTTTTAAAATAGGCCTTGTAAGATCCACATTTGGGACAAAGCCATCCAGAAGGAAGTTTATACCACGTAGTTCCAGGGGTAACGCCGCTATCCGGTAATCCAAGTTCTTCGTTGTAAGTGAATTTACAAATAATACATTTCCAGAGTTTCATGATGACTCCTTTTCAATTTACAGAGTGGATTAAGGTAGATCCCTAATTAACTATAGTAATTTCAAATCAAAGATATACAGACAAAAGCAAAACCTTGGGAGGCCTTGCAGGCCCCCAAACCCTCACGCTTTTAAATGTAAAGGATTAAAAACAAAGGTAAAACCATGGGCTTTGCCCAAACCCACAAGGGAGATAATCCCCCTTGACCCCTAATAATAAAAAACATTTTTTTTCGTCCGGTTTTGGCTATAATTTACTATAGTTCTAATGCTTGGCATGGGTAGCATGGCGGCGGCGTTTCTGCCAAACGACTCTTTCCTCTTTAAACCGGGCTATTTGAGTTCCTACTTTGTTTTGAAATAGTTTGGCCGATAACAGCCCATCTAATTTGTTGAATTGGAGTTTCGCTTTGTTGATTTGCTGACTCAAGTCCCATACATGGCCCATGGCTTCTATCTCCTTATCTGAGAAGCGTCCGGGGGCAGGATGGCATGGCGTTCCTTCCACAAATGGGAAAGCACAAGTTCTGTTTGGGGGATTTTGATCGCTTTTTATGTTGCGCATGATCGTACTCCTCAAGGGCTTAGAGTAGGTCGCAATTAACCCTCTAGTAACATGGTACGTATACCACAACATGACTGCGACCTTTCAAAAAGCCTGATTGTTGGTTTTGAGGAAAACATCCGCTACACGTTTCACCAAGAAGAATAGTCCGTACAGTGATAAGGATAACCAACAGATGCTCTCTATACCTAATAAGACCAGAATGGTTCTTATTGGTTCAGACTACAGGCTCCTCTGGCGTGTTATAGAGCTTATGGGAATCTAATTTTATGCAACTAGAATTGGGGTAGAGGGTCTAAGGTAAAAGAGCTTAAAAATTTATACACTGACATGTTGAGGTTAGGCCATGAGTAGCATCGGTCAGCTGATTAAGTTAACAAACTCCTCACTATTTTTGCAGGATGATCGGCAGAACAGGGTAGGTGAGGATTTTAATACCCTTTTTTTGCGAGAGTTATTGCAGGCGCAAGGTGCTGGTGAGACCCCGGCTTTTTCATCGGCAACTGGTATTCAGTTTGCGGCAGTGGGTCTGACTGCTATGGATCAAGATGGTGATTTGAGTGTCTCTGTCGAGGAGGCAGAAGATTATATTCTCTCCACTCAGTCCAGTGTGGCTGATTTGGTTATAGGAAGTAATAACAACCAGGATTCTAATACCATTTCTCGTAGTATCAATACGCTGTTTGCCCTTAATCTCTACAGTCAGGCTGCCAATTTGAGTGATTCATTCCAGGCAGTTTCAGCAGTTGATGCAAAGCAGGCTATTCTTTCGGTAGTGACTCAGAACCCTTTTAACAGCGAAATCTCCACATTGCGACATAGTCTCTCCTCCTTCAGTAGTGTTTTGGGCCAAGGAAGAGTGAATCTTTTTGGGTAGGATTATGCTTACTTGCAATGAACCATCAGACCTTTTGAAAACTTTCTGTTCCAGGTCGCCATAAGAAATGCATCACAAGTCAGATCTGCTTTGATTCGATATGAAATACTCCAACCAACTACCATGTGAGAAAATAAATCTATAAAAACAGTGGGTTTTTTTTCTATTGATTTGTTTCTGCCGTTTTGTCGAGCATGAGTTATGGGGGAAATCTGTTATTGCTCTTTTACCAGCTCTTTTAACATCACCTGTTCATACTCTATTCTAGAAATAATTTTTGGTGCTACATCTTCAAATTTTGCTACAATTTTATCCGGTGTAGACATGAAAAATTCTTCCAAATCAGCATAGATATTGTGGAGCTTTTTCATCTCTGCTTGAACCTCTGCGGAGCGAGGCAAAAAGGGGTATAGCTCTGCATCCTCTTTTAATATGTGTTCCAGCAGAAAATCTTTAAAGCTAAAAGCCTTGTCAGATATATATTGTGGGGTTTTTTGTTGGGCTATATCGTCAACAATCTCTTTGGCCCACATTAAAATAACCGTATGTTCTGAATCGATAACATCCAGCAAATCTATGATTTCTTTATGTGTTTTTGTCATTATTATCCGCCAGTTGGTTGTTATGAAAAAGAATGAAGATATCTATTTTATCTGCTTGTACACATGTTAACTAGCATAAATATTCTGGCAAATTTTCAGGTTTAAAGCAATAATTTTAATGGTTTTTGTTAAAAATTTCCTTTATATGGCGATAAGTAGATCTGTATAATAGCACCGTTTTTTGTCTGTTGAAAAAGAGGTGGTTATGAGTATTAGGTTGGCACAGTGGTGTAAAAATTTAAAAACCGGACATAGGGATATCGATAAACAGCATCGCAGTCTGTTTGAAATGTTTGATAGCTTTATTATGGCAACTCTAAAAAATAGCGGTGATGAGAAGCTACCAAGCCTATTAGAATTTTTGGTGAAATACAGTAGTGAACATTTTTATTATGAAGAGCAGTATTATCGCCGTAAAAATTATCCCAAATTTGCCCACCACAAAAAGGAGCATGAAGTTTTTACGCAAAATTTGCGAATAATTAAAAGAAAATGTTTTAAAGAGTCAAACAGTTTACATGTGCAAGAGCTAAATAAAATGTTGGGGGAGTGGTTTCGCAACCATATCTTACAAGAGGATTTAGCTGCAACTCGTTGGATTGAAGAAAATCCCAGTGATTTTTATTTTCAACCAAAAAGATTAACGTCAAAAAAAATTGCTGATTAGATCAAATATTGGGGAGTTTTTTTGTTTTTTTACGATAGTTGTTGATAAAAATCAGTCACAGCAACTTATGTCAAAGCTATTGTCACTTTTAGCTGAATGAATCTTTGCTTGTCAAGTATCTGGTTGTTGCATTGATGTGTATGATAATACAGAGAAATATCTATATTAACATGCTGTTTGTTATATGGTTGTAAAGGCTGTAGATAACAGCTTGCAAACTCCAGAATAGTTGATAAAATCTTTCTATAATCAACTGTTATTGTCCCCACCAATTGTTGTAAAATCAAAAAAAGTCTAAACAATTTCCACCCAACATACGATGAGGTTAAGTATGTGGTGGATTTTTTTACTATTTTAACGAAAGTTAAGCATCGAAAAGGGGTGTAATAAAGTTATACACTCCAGGGTGAATGGTAATGTATAAATCAGCAGAGATACAGCAAAGACTGGTGAGTCTGAAAACACTATTGGACCGGATCAATAGAGCCTGGACCAAAAGTGATGCGGAGCAGCTTATCCTATTTTTTGTCGATATGTTTCCAAAACTATTGAATGCGGAGCGCTGCAGCATTTTTTTTGCTGAGGAGAAGTCAGACGATATTTGGCTGAAATTCGGTACTGGGGTGAAAGAAAAAGAGATTGTTGCCCCTAAGGATGGCAGTATAGTTGGTCGCTCTATTACCAGTGGAGAGACAATTTTTCGTGGTGATCTAGATTTAGAAGATGGTTTTCACTCCAAATCCGACCAACAAACCGATTTTGTAACCAGAAACCTTATGTGTGTGCCTATCCAAAGTCTGGTTGGTGCTTATTATATAGGTGCTGTAGAAATTTTAAATAAAAATTCACCTGCTGGTTTCAGCGAAGAAGATGAAATTTTGGTTAAAAAGGTGGTTAAGTTTCTCGCCCTGTCAATTGAGAACAACAGGGTAGCCGATGAGATGATTCAAATCTCCCGAGGGGTCCATGAGGAGATAGCCAGAAACAGTAAAAAACTAGATAGTAAGCATCAGCTAATCTATGCCAGTGCTGCCATGCGTATGGTAGTTGATATGGCAAACAAGGTTGGTCCGTTACCTGTAAATGTATTTATTACCGGTGAGAGTGGTACGGGTAAAGAGGTTATCGCCCGAATGGTTCATGAGCAGTCGGAAGATCGCCGTAGCAGACCATTTGTTGCGGTTAACTGCTCATCCATACCAGACACTCTTATGGAGAGTGAATTTTTTGGTTATGAAAAAGGGGCGTTTACTGGAGCCGTCAGCTCCCGCATGGGACGTTTTGAAGAGGCTGAGGGTGGAACCCTGTTTCTAGATGAAATTGCCGATATGCCCATGGCAATTCAACCAAAATTTTTGCGAGCTATTCAAGAAAATGAAGGTGTGCGCCTTGGTGGTAGCAAAGTTCATCACTACAAATTTCGCATTATTTCCGCATCATCACGTAGCTTGAAGGATGAGGTGAAAAAAGGTAATTTTCGCGAGGATCTTTTTTTCCGCCTCTTCTCCATAGATATAACAATTCCCCCACTAAGGGAAAGACGTGATGATATCACCCCACTAGCCTTGATGTTTTTAAAAGAGGTAAACCACCGTTTCAAAAAAAAGGTAACAGGTTATTCCCGAGAGGTTTTGGAGCTGTTTGAAAAACATCCATGGCCCGGTAATGTACGTCAACTACAGCATGAGGTAGAGCGTCTGGTGGCACTGACTTCTGATGGTGATACCATAACGGTAGATTGCTGCTCTTTGGCTCCTGATATCAGGAGTGGAGAAAATGAAATTGGCATAGCACCAGATTCGTTCTCACTGCCACTCCATAAAAAGCAGACCGAGATGAGGTTGATAACCAAAGCATTGATCAAGACCAAAGGAAATAAGATCCAAGCCTCAAAACTTTTGGAGATTACCCGGCAATCACTACACAACAAGATAAAATTGTATAATATAGAACAGGATTAATCTTGATCTATTGCCAAGCTTGATCCCACAAATTCCAAGCAATAATAGACCATAAACGTTGGGAGTGGTCCCATTTAGAACTTTGATGTTCCTGCCATAATCCCTCTACAGCCTCTTTTTGTAAAAAAGGCTCCCATGATGGTGAGTCAAATATCATGGCGTGGCTCCAATCTTTTAAACCATCTTGCATCCAGTCATTTAAGGGTATGTTGAACCCCATCTTGGTTGCATTGCTAATGGAATTGGGCAGATATTTGGCATTTAGCTCCCTTAAGGCGGCTTTGGTGCGACGCGGTTTTAATTTTGCGCTTAATGGTAGACGGTTGGCAAGTTCAGCAAAACGGTGGTCGAGCATGGGTGATCGACACTCCAAACTAGCTGCCATGGAGGCGATATCCACTTTTACCAAAATTGCATCACACATATACATACGTTGATCCACCTCAAGCCAACGTTCAATTTTGTTTGCCGATTTTGCTTCAGCGAACAGCTTGGCAAACTTTTCAGTGTCTGGGTCGGTTTCAGTATCTCGGATAAGCTCCGGGGTAAAAACAGAGTGCCGCCACCTTTCATGAAAATTAAGGGAGTGGTTCTCTCCTTTGTAACTCACACTGCCAACAGAGTTTAAATAATCGGCGACTCTGCCACCTAATCGAGCTGGCAGCCCAGGTAGAAGGTTGGCAATACCAGCACCACTACGTCGTATAGCGGTGGGCATATGGGCCAAAATATTGGTTATGGTATAGTTGGCATAACGTTGATAACCGGCAAATAGCTCATCACCACCATCTCCGCTCAAGGCTACCTTCACCTTTTTTCTGGCAGCAGAGCTGACATAGTGGGTAGGTACAGTTGAATAGTCGGCAAATGGTTGTCCATAGTGGCGGGCAAGTTTGCTGGAAACCTCAACCATGTCCGGTTTGACCAACTCTTCATAATGGTTGCAATCAAGGTGTTGGCTTGCCAATTTGGCTGCTTGGCTTTCATCACACCAAGAGTCGCCGGAATTAATGGTAAAAGTTGCAACTTTATTGCTTAGCTGTTTAGCCATACTCGCAACAATAAGGGTGGAGTCGATGCCTCCAGAGAGAAATGCTCCCAAGGGAACATCTGCCCTTAGACGTAAGCGAACCGCTTCGTCAAATACTGCTTCCAACTCTTCAAGATCAAAAACTCCCCCTTGACCAGACACTCTAGGTTGCCAATATTGCTTTTGATAACACATACCCTTTGTCTGGATGAAATAGTGTCCAGGGGGTAGGGAGAGGACATTTTTATAGATGGTTTTGGGGCTTGGGATATAGCCATAACGAAAATATTGGGCAGCAGCCACAGCATCAATTTCATCCCTGGGAAAATCGGCTGATTGCCGTAGAGCCTGTAGCTCTGAGGCGAAGGCGGTAATGGGGCCAGATTGAAAATAGTAGAGAGGTTTTTGTCCAAAACGATCACGGGCAAGAAATAGTGTATCCCGGTTGCTATCATATATGGCAATGGCAAACATGCCCACCAGTTTATCAACCAGCTTCTCCTGGTACTCTTCCCACAGGTGGACCAACACTTCGCTGTCGCCTGCCTCTTTTAAATTATGTCCTTTTGCGGTTAACTCCCGGCGAAGTTCAGGATAGTTGTATATCTCACCGTTAAAGACCACCCATACACTACCATCTTCGTTGGCTAACGGCTGCCTTGATCCTGCTAAGTCGATGATGGATAAACGACGATGACCAAAAAACAGCCTTGCCATGCCTTGATCGGCTGTAAGTGTGGCAGGTCCGGTTGTTTTTTGTCCTCCCTTAAGGCTTATATAACCGTGACCATCAGGACCGCGATGAACCATGGTTTCGGTCATAGCAGCAACGGTAGAGCCTAACCTGGCATCGACTAAACTGTATATTCCGGCAATGCCGCACATATCTCTTTTCCATTGTAAAAAACATAAGAGTGTTAGTATATTGACATTTTTTTATTATAGTTAACACGGCTGTTGATATAATATCCAGGTTAACTTCCCCCATTCACTATATTCAAACTTGAAAATATATGCATATCGGTTTTGTCTCGGGACTATCTGATCATAAGCTTTCACAAAAGCTAGCACCCTTGCAAGCTATGGAAGAGGTCGAGAAAATAACACTGTTTCGGCGACAGCGGTTTGTTGGTGAAAAAGTTTATTGGCAGCCCATGCCTGAATTTGCCTCTAAAAACCAATGGCTTGGTGACTCTTGGCGTATGGGGCAACTTTTATTGCGCAGCTCCAAGTGTGACCTTTTGGTAGGGTGTCATCAGAGATTTCATGGGGTATTGGCTGCTCTGACCGGAAAGATATTTAAAATTCCCACAGCACAGTTGGTTATCACTGAGTTTGATGTCATGTGGGGGCATCCTGCTTATAACTGGGCAATCAGGCAAGCCATGCTGGTGGGGGTGCGGGGGCAAAAGGCCAAAGCAAGATGTCTCGAATCATTAAAAAACAGCAAAACTGTAACCTTTGTTCCGCCAAATCTATTTGATTGCCAAACACCCCCTTTGCCAGATTTACATACAAACCGGGATATTGATGTGCTTTATGTCGGCTCTTTCACCAATGAAAAAAATATTCCTATGTTGGTGGAGATTTTAAAGGGGATAAAAGATAAAATAGGAAGCCTGCAAGGGGCGGTTATCGGACGGGGGCCTTGGGGCAAATTTTTACGGTTGGAACTTATCAAACAGCAATTGCACAATGATGTTAATATAATAGACCATATACCCCAAGATGCTTTAGCCGCCTATTATCAACGTGCAAAGCTACTATTATTACCCAGCCGTTCGGAAGGTTTTCCCATGGTGATACCGGAGGCGATGTCTTGGGCTACTCCTGTTGTTGCCACAGATGTGGGCGATATCAGCGATATTATAACCCATGGTAAAAATGGTTTTTTACATGCAAATGATGATTGTGGTGGTTTGGTGGCCAGCTGTGTTGCCATTATAGATAATGACAAACTCTCCTCTGTGATGAGAGCCAATGCCAGAAAAGCCCTTGATGAATTTGTTGTCCAAAGCAGCCTGGCAAAAGCTGTTGCTCAGTGGCGACAAGCCTTTGTGCAGTTGACTGATAGTGGTCTGTTATTGGTTAAAAAATAGGTAGTAATGCTGTAAAAGTTGTTGGAATCTGTTATTGTTACCTTGATCTATATATAAGTGAGCCTTCAAGACACAAATTGGCTTTTTTAAAACTACAGGAACCTATTTAGCCCATGTCAAAACATTCCACCCAATTTGCCAAAGAGGATATTGCCTTATTAGTTTACGATTTTGATGGTGTCATGACCGACAACCGGGCTTTGCTATTGGAAGATGGAACAGAGGCTGTTTTTATTAACCGAGGTGACGGTTATGGTGTTGGTCAGCTTAAGAAATTGGGGTTTAAACAGTTGATCCTGAGCACAGAGACCAATCCTGTGGTTAGTGCTAGAGGTAGGAAGCTCAATATTGAGGTAATTCAAGGATCTTCAGATAAAAGGGCCACCCTTACTACCTATTGTAAAAATAACAGTATTGACTTGAACGCTGTACTTTATGTGGGAAATGATCTCAACGATCTTGAGGTAATGCAGATTGTTGGTTTTCCCGTTGCTCCTGCCGACTCCCATCCAGAGATAATTGCAATTGCCAGACATGTTACCAAGGCTAAAGGTGGTTACGGGGTGATAAAAGAGATTTCTGAAAATGCCATTGTGTAAGAGAACAATTGAGAAAGTTTTTCCATATATTCTCTATATAACAACGTCGCTCTTCATAACCAGGAGGTTTTAGGTGGCCTGTTATATTTGCGGCTGTAAAAAATCTACTATTCGTGATGGTCAGGTACGGGATAATCCCAATGCTGTGATTAATCAATGTGACTATTGTGGGCTGGTTTTTCTGACAGATATATCCCTTGGGGAGTCTGTGGATGATTTTTATCGTAATAGTGGTATGCACGATGATAATATTTTTTCCATTGAGCAGTGGTTACAAGAGACAAAACAGGATGACGCCAGGCGTTTTAACAGTTTTAAAGAGCAGATAATCGATAAATCAATTTTGGATTTTGGTTGTGGGGCAGGGGGGTTTTTGTTGCAGGCAAAAGATGTTGCCAAATCCCTGGCAGGTATTGAGCTGGAAAAGCGGTTATCTGGCCATTTTTTACAAAATGGGCTTGAAGTTACAGGGGATATTAATGACTTTGCCAGGACAAGAAAATTTGATATAATTACGGCATTTCATGTGCTTGAGCATCTGCCAGATCCAAGGTTCATGCTTAAAGAGTTTGCAAAATATCTTGCTGAAGATGGAAAAATAATCATTGAAGTCCCAAATGCAGATGATGCGCTGTTAACCTTGTATGAAAATGAACCATTCTCAAAGTTTACCTATTGGTCGTGTCATCTATATCTTTTTAATGCAGCCAATCTGGGACAGTTGGTAGAGCAGGTAGGGATGCATATCTCATCAATGGAGCATAAACAGAGATATCCACTGTCCAACCACCTTTTTTGGCTGGCCAAAGGGAAGCCGGGAGGAGATAAAGATTGGCATTTTCTAGATAGTCCCCAACTGCGCAGTTCCTATGAAAATGCTCTAGCAAAAATAGGGAAAACAGATACCATTATTGCCACTCTTACCCTTTAATCATAATTATTTATCCAAAAGGTATTTTAAAAAAGATGAGCATTTTTATTATCGCTGAGATCGGAATTAATCATAACGGTGACATTAATTTAGCAAAACAGTTGATTGATGTTGCCAAAAATGCTGGTGCTGATGCTGTAAAATTTCAAAAACGTACCCTGGATATTGTCTATACCCAAGAGATGTTGGACTCCCCTCGGGAGAGTCCTTGGGGTACAACTCAACGGCAGCAGAAAGAGGGTCTGGAGTTTGGTGAAGAGGAGTACCAGGAGATAGACAGCTACTGTAAACTAAAAGAGATAGAGTGGTTTGCCTCAGCTTGGGATCTTGAAAGCCAGAAATTTTTACAAAAATTTAATTGTAAATATAACAAAGTGGCCTCAGCCATGCTGGTGTATGAGCCACTGCTACGCATGATTGCCCAGGAGAAAAAACACACTTTTATCTCAACAGGCATGAGCAACATAGAGGATGTTGACCGGGCAGTTGCGATATTTAAAGAGGCAGGCTGTCCGTTTGAGGTAATGCACTGTGTATCCACCTACCCCATGGATGAACATGAGGCCAATTTAAACCGGATTAAAACTTTGCGGGACCGCTATGGTTGCAATATCGGCTACAGTGGACATGAGGTTGGTCTTGCTGTCTCATATGCAGCAGCTGCCCTTGGCATCACCTCTTTGGAACGGCACATCACTCTTAATCGCTCTATGTATGGGTCCGATCAAGCAGCCTCTGTGGAACCTGCTGGATTTACCATGCTGGTTGGTGCTGTACATAAAATTGAAAATGCTATGGGGGATGGATCTTTAGCTGTCAACCCCAAAGAGATACCCATTGCCAAGAAGCTCAGGGAGCATATTTCCTAGTTTAGCAAAAAATAGATAAATTAGTGCAAGGTTGATTGATGGCAAATATTGTCGCGCTTATTCCAGCCCGGTCTGGTTCCAAGGGAGTTTTAGATAAAAATATAAAACTTTTAGAGGGGCGACCTTTGCTGGCCTGGACCATCGCGGCATCTTTGCGAGCCGACAATATTGACCGGGTGATAGTCTCAACTGATTCCCAAGAGTATGCCAGAATTGCCAAAGAGTGTGGTGCAGAAGCACCTTTTTTACGACCAGAAGAGATATCAGCAGATCAATCAACCGATTATGAGTTTATAGCTCACGCTCTTGATTGGCTGGCTGCAAATGCCAAGCTTCCCCAATTTATTGTCCATATGCGTCCCACAACCCCATTACGTAAACCGGATTTGGTGGCAATGGCCATAGAGTCTTTTATCGCAACACCACAAGCCACCGCGCTACGTTCTGTCCATGAGATGCCGGAGTCTGCCTATAAAACTTTTGAGCTGTCCAACTTTCTTGGGTCAAATTCCAGAAAAGATGAATTTAAGGTTTTAAAACAGCTTGGTAGACAAGATACAAACATTGATTCTGCCAATATAGGTCGCCAGCAGTTTCCCTCTACATATCAGGCAAATGGCTATGTGGATGTTTTATCTACAGAGTTTATTCAAAAAAACCGAATGTTACATGGAGATAGGGTGTTACCGTTTATCACCCCAACAGTAGTGGAGGTTGATACCATGGATGATTTCAACCATCTTGAGTTTTTAAGTAAAAATAATCCGGAATTTATTCACGCCTTATTTGAGTAAACTTTAACATGGCAGAGTACTCTTTTTCCCGCGATCCCAAGGAGGTTATCCCGTTAAAAACGGCTAACCGCCTTATTCAAACAGCAATTCCGGCTCCTGGCAGTAAAGCACTGTTGGAAAGGTTGGAGAGGTGCGAGTCACGTTCCATGCAAGGGCAGCTTCCAATTGTCTGGAAACGGGCCGAAGATTATAGTGTATATGATCTGGCAGATAACTGTTATATAGATTTTACCTCAACAATATTCGTCACCAATGTTGGTCACTCAAACCCCAAAGTCAATGCTGCCATTGCTGCAACCCTGGAGCAACCTTTAAGTAGCTGCTACGCCTACAGCAATGAGGTTCGGGCCAACTATATAGAAAAGCTGGTGGCGTTTGCTGGTGCCCCTTTTGAAAAAGCTTTTTTGCTTTCTGCTGGTACTGAAGCCACCGAGGCGGCATTTAAACTAATGCGTATGTATGGACAAAAGGCTGGAAAAAGGCGACGGGGTATAATCTGCATTGAAGGTAACTGGCACGGCAGAACCTTGGCCGCCCAGATGATGAGCAGCAACATTATGCAACGGGACTGGATCGGCTATCAGGATGCCGATATCCATCATATTGGTTTTCCCTATCCTTGGCAGGTTACAGAGGGACAAGGGGCAAATTTTTTAGATGAAGAGCTAAAAAAACTTTCAGCAACGGGAGTTGATCTGGCCCAAGATATCTGTGGTTTTATGTTGGAGACCTTTCAGGGGTGGGGGGCGGTGTTCTATCCGAAGGATTTTGTCCAGGCTATTGCAGATGTTTGTAAAAGGTATGGAGTATTGTTGACCTTTGATGAGATGCAGAGCGGTTTTGCCCGTACTGGTGAGAGGTTTGGTTTTCAACATTATGGTGTTAGTCCTGACCTGATATGTTGCGGTAAAGGCATGGGTGGTGGTGTGCCACTATCAGGGGTGTTGGGAAGAGCTGAAATTATGGATTTGCCCGGAGTGGGTAGTATGAGCAGCACCCACTCTGCCAACCCCATGGTATGTGCTGCAGGATTAGCGGTTATCGAAGAGATAGAATCCCGTAATTTGGTTGCCGAGACTAAACGCAAAGGTAAGTTGATGTTTGCTGCTTTACAGGCTCTGCAACAACGTTTTGCCAAGCGCATCGTCCATGTTTTGGGGGAGGGGTTGATCGCCGCTGTTATCATCCACAACCCTGATACAGGAGAGCCTGATGGTGAGTTTTGCAGCAGGGTTGCCGAACGTTGTATGCAGCAGGGTCTGCTAGTGGTACATACGGGTAGAGAATCGATAAAAATAGGTCCACCTCTCACAATAACCGATGAGGCATTATTAGAGGGTGTCGAGGTGTTGGGTAGTGTAACTGCAGAAGTGGCAAGCAGATGATCAGTGCCATTCGCCACAGCGGAATTGTTGTTGCCGATCTTAACGCAGCGTTGACGTTTTGGTGTGATTTGCTGGGTTTTAAAATGAACCGCAAAATGGAGGAGTCAGGTAGCCATATTGATGCCATGCTGGGGTTGAAAAATGTAAAGTTGACCACGGTAAAACTGGCAGCGGCAGACGGTAACCTCATTGAACTGCTTCATTATCACTCTCACCCAGATAAACAGTCCTGGTCGGGTAGAATAAATAGTACCGGGTTGACCCATATTGCTCTTACAGTCACTGATATTGATCTTCTTTTTTCAAAGTTGGATAAAGCCGGTTTTTTTTTCAACTCTCCTCCACAACTATCTCCTGATGGTAGTGTAAAGGTTGCTTTTTGTAATGGTCCTGAAGGTTTGATATTGGAGTTTGTGGAGATGTTGCAAAAATGAATTTAAACCACAAGAGAGATTATGTAGAGGTTGTCTATAACGAACAGGAACGTCCTTTAACAGACTATCCTGAGCAGTTGACTAAATATCTAGTCCAACGTTATGACATTGCCGATGGTCAAAATATTCTTGATATCGGCTGTGGACGGGGTGAATTCTTGCGGGGATTTATGCTATGTGGTCTACAGGGGTTTGGAGTGGATCGATCAACAGCTGCCCAGCAGTTGTGTCCAGATGCCCAGCTGGCTGTTGCTGACATTGAAAACGCCAAACTTCCCTATGAAGATAATTTTTTTGATGTGGTATTTTCCAAGTCGGTTATCGAGCATTTTTATTATCCTGACAATTTTATGCAGGAGATTTTTCGGGTGTTGAAACCTGGTGGTTTGGTGATAACCATGTGTCCAGACTGGGAGGCCAACATGCGTATATATTTTGAGGATTACACCCACAGAACACCATTTACCATCACATCACTCAGAGATATTCAGCTGATCAACGGTTTTGAAAATGTGGAGTGTGAATTTTTTCGCCAGCTACCTATTTTGTGGCGATATCCATTGATGTTGATATTGGCAGAGATAACACGTTATATCACCCCTGCCAAACTTAAACCCCACAGTAAGTTTATAAGGTTTGCCAAAGAGATAATGTTATTATCATCTGCTTACAAACCATTGATTGGTAGTTGGGAAAAAAGCAGTGAAAAATAATAATCGTATAGGCTTTATCCAAGGTCGTCTATCCACAATGGTAGATGGCAAAATCCAGGCATTTCCCTGGTCTCATTGGCGCGAAGAGTTCAAGCTTGCCAATAGTTGTGGCCTTAAGCTTATGGAGTGGACACTGGATCAAGATCGGCTCTATGAAAACCCTCTTTTAACACCCCATGGTCAATCTGAAATCATCGATCTTTGCGAGGAGAATCAACTATCCATTCCGTCTCTAACCGGAGACTGTTTCATGCAGGCCCCTTTTTGGAAAAGCCAAGGTGCACAGAGTAAAAGTTTGCAAGATGATTTCATGGCTATCGCCAAAGCCTGCTCCCTTGTGAATATCCGCTATATTGTTGTTCCACTGGTTGATAATGGTCGTATTGATAATTTAAAGCAGGAAGATAATTTAATCACATTTTTAACAGATAAAATGCATGAGTTTAAAAAGCTGGGTGTGGTGATAACTTTTGAGTCTGACTTTGCCCCTGACGAGCTAAAACGTTTTATTAAACGTCTACCAAATGAGCAGTTTGGTATCAACTACGATATTGGTAACAGTGGAGCCCTTGGGTTTAACTTTGAAGATGAGATCAATGCCTATGGGCAGCGAGTTTTAAATGTCCATGTAAAAGACCGTCTATTGGGTGGCACAACTGTTCCACTGGGAGAGGGAAACGCCCAGCTGCAAAAAACCATTGCTAAATTTGAGTCTATTGGCTACCGGGGTAACTATATTTTACAGACAGCCAGAGCGGTTGATAACAATCATTTAGCTATACTTTGCAATTATCGAGATATGGTACATACCTGGATGGGAGAGGCTTGATGGATATGGGGTTGGCTGGTACGAAAGTTCTTATTACAGGATCTTCCCTGGGTATTGGATTTGCAATTGCCGAGGCTTTTTTACAAGAAAATGCCGGGGTGATACTGAGTGGGCGTGATGAGGCGTTACTTAAAAATGCCAGTTCTACATTGGCAAAAAAATATGGTTCTGATTTGGTAGATTTTTTTGTCGGTGATTTGGGGGATTTTGCCACAAGGGCGGCACTGAAAAAACAGTTTTCTGATATTGGAATAAACCACATCATCTGTAATATTGGTTCTGGTAAATCCATGCCGGTTATGGAGGAGAGTGAAGAGGAGTGGCGACGGATGTTCGACATAAATCTTTATAACAGCGTCGGGGTTGTCCATGATCTCCATAGCCTATTGGCAGCAAATGCCAGCCAAGGAGGTGATACAAGTTTAACATTTGTCGGGTCCATATGTGGTATGGAGGCGTTGGGTTGTCCACTGGCCTACGCTTCAGCCAAGGCAGCATTGTGGGCATATGCCAAAAACCTGGTAAAACCCCTGGCTAAACTCGGTATCCGTGTCAATCAGATATCTCCAGGCAATATTATTTTTCCCGGGTCAACATGGGAGACAAAAATGGCAAATGATGCCGATGGTGTGCAATCCATGCTCAATAATGAGGTTGCCATGCAGCGTTTGGGTGAGGCTAAAGAGGTGGCAAAAGCGGTGGTTTTTCTCTCCTCTGGTAACGCATCATTTATAACGGGAAGCAATCTTGTGGTTGATGGTGGTCAGATAAAAGGGGTGTGATTGCTACACTATGAAATCAGTAAAAGATATGTTTGATTTAACCGGCAAGGTTGCAGTTATAACAGGTGGGGCAGGTATGTTGGGGCAAAAACATGCCGAGGCCATCGGGGAGTTTTCAGGAATTCCGGTTATTGTGGATATCAACCAGGAACGTTGTGATGAGGTGGCAGAAAAAATATCCCAACAGTTTGGGGTCAGAAGCTTGGGAGTTGATGCCGATATCACAAAACAGGAGAATGTCGATGCTCTGCAAGCTAAAATTCTTGATGAGTTTGGACAGGTAGATATTTTGATAAACAATGCTGCCAACAATCCAGCTGTTGGGTCTGCCGGACTTGATGGGGTAAACGGCTCTCGCCTTGAGGCATTCTCTCTTGAGAACTGGAATCAGGATATCGCTGTGGGTCTAACTGGTAGTTTTCTCTGCTCTCGAACCTTGGGGGCAACCATGGCAAAAAATGGCGGTGGAGTGATATTGAATATCGCCTCTGATTTAGCTTTGATATCTCCAGATCAACGTCTCTACCAACAACCGGGATTGGCTAAAAAAGCCCAAACCGTCAAGCCTGTCACCTATTCAGTGGTGAAATCCGGTCTAATAGGTCTTACCCGTTATCTGGCTACCTACTGGGTAGAAGAAGGGGTGCGTTGCAATGCCCTTTCTCCTGGTGGGGTTTATATCGATCAACAAGACTCTTTTGTGCACCATTTAAGTCAACTAATTCCCATGAACCGTATGGCCCATAAGGATGAGTATAAGGCAGCTGTTGTTTTTATGGTTTCTGATGCTTCTAGCTATATGAATGGCAGCAACCTTGTTATCGATGGTGGGCGAACTGTCTGGTAAGCAGATACAGGGATTTGGTATATAGTTTTTGGTTAGGAAAATAAAATGTTTCTTGTAACCACCTCTGATGAAAGAACATGGAAGACAGATGAAAAAACTCTGTTCTTGGGGGAGTGGTGCAGACTCTATAACAGAAAAGCAATATGGTCGCAAATAGATCATGGTGTAGCACCATACCACTGGGATGATAGAGAGCGTTTACACAGAGATTTTAAATACCTGGAGGGGGTATATGAAAGCTACCTTGCGCTTCTTGTTGACAAACTGAATAGTATCCATGGCTGTTGCCAGTCCAACCGTTATTGGCGTATTGTAATAGGCCCTTGGTTAAGATATTTTATTGAGGTTCTCTACGACCGTTATCTATCAATTGCTGAATTGCCAGATAGTAAAAAAATTACCTCGACATATCTTCTACAAGTTGATCCTTGGAGTATGGTTCCTGATACAGTACGTGAGCTTTACTCCAACTCTGATTCGGACCATTTCAACGGTTTTCTTTACGCAGAGATCATTAAATTTTTACAAGCTGTTCCCTATGAAATTATTGCTGCAAAAAATCCATCTCTTAAATCACCACCAGCCAGTAAATCCATTGCTATGCCTGGTATGTTATTAAAAGTTTTGCAATTTTATTCCAAGCTTTTGCCAGACAGACTAAAACGAGTTGTATTTTTTGCCAGTGGTTTTGGTGAATTAAATATGGCCCTGCTATCTCTTAAATTAAGCCAGATTCCCTTCTGGGTTCCCAACATTATAATGGGCCATACTGAGGTTGACAGACAGTTACGCAAACAGTTGCAAATATCAACGGGAAGAGGTGACTTTGAACAGTTGTTGGACAGTTTGTTACATCTGCAAATCCCCAAGATCTATCTTGAGGGGTTTCAAAAAATACGTAACAACATTTTGCAGGTTTTTCCCAAACAGCCAAAAATAATTTTAACTGCCAACGGCTACAACAGTAATGATATTTTTAAAATATGGGCTGCAGAAAAAACTGCCAAAGATGCCAAACTGGTTATTGCTCAACATGGGGGAAATTTTGGTATGGCCCTCTGGGGGCAGTCAGAAGATCATCAGGTAGCAATTGCCGATAAATTTTATATTTGGGGGAGGCCCAACCGATCAGAGAATCATTTGCAGCAGATGTCAGCAGGTAAACTGTTAAGGGCAAAAAAAAATTTAGTACCAAGTGAAAATGGAAAGATGTATATGGTTTTGGCAGAGCTACCAAGAACAAGCTATTGGATGTATAGCATTCCCGTTGCCTCGCAGTTTTTAAACTATATTGAAGATCAAATTGCATTTTTACAAAATTTAGATGAACAGCCTCTTAATGATCTAAAACTACGTCTGTTTCCCTCTGTTTATGGCTGGGGTGTAAAAGAGCGTCTGGTTGATAGTGGTTTTGGTAATATTATTGAAAAAGGTCGGGACCCTTTTTTGACCGCTCTTAATAGGCATAAGCTCTGTATTTCAACTTATAACTCTACCACCTATCTTGAAACATTTGTGGCAGACTATCCCACAATTATTTTTTGGAATCCCAACCATTGGGAGTTGCGTCCCCAAGCCCAACCATATTTTGATTCCCTAAAAAATGTTGGGATTCTCCACGATACACCACAAACTGCCGCTAAATTAATCAATCAAATTTATGATAATCCTGGTAAATGGTGGCGACAACCCCATGTTCAAGAGGCAAAAAACAGATTTTGTTCTGCTTTTGTCAAGGCAGATGATAAATGGCTGAATGAGTGGGCGGTGGAGCTTGGAAAAATGTGTTAGACTTCTTAAAGTGGTGCTGTGGATATTAGGAGTGTAAATTGGGTCGATTTGATTTATCAGGTTAATGGGTTAGAAATAGAAAGTATTTCAAAGGCAGAAGAGGAGTCAAATTAAGTCAGCTTGCTGGTGAGTGGCCTGATGGCTATAATTCCCAACATACAGCTTTATTATTTAGTTATTTACCATCTAATTTAAGCTCGAAAAAACTTGATATATTTGGTAAGGAAAGTGAGTATTTATGAAGACAGTAATCTTATGTGGTGGACTTGGTACCAGGTTGAGTGAAGAGACACATTTAAAACCAAAACCCATGGTGGAAATTGGTGATCGACCAATGCTCTGGCACATCATGAAGATATACGAAAAATTTGGTTTTAACGAATTTGTCCTTGCTTTGGGTTATAAGGGTGAGGTCATTAAAGACTTTTTTATCAACTACCACTCCCGTACCAGTGAGGTAACAGTACATCTATCTTCAGGGGCGGTGGATTATGCCAATTCTACTGCTGAAGATTGGCATGTCTCCATGGTAGATACCGGACTTAAATCCATGACAGGCGGTCGTCTCCGTAGGCTTGCCCCATATCTTGGTAAAAATAGATTTATGATGACCTATGGTGATGGTCTCTCCTCTGTCGATATAAATAGTTTGATCCAATTTCATAAAAGCCATGGCAAGACAGCTACAGTTACAGCTGTGAGACCCATGGCTCGTTTTGGTGGTTTGGTTTTAGATGGAAATAAAATTGCTGATTTCAAGGAAAAACCCCAGACTGGCGAAGGTTGGATAAACGGTGGTTTTTTTGTTTTTGAGCCGAGCATTTTTAACTATCTTCACAGTGATAGCGATATACTTGAGGGGGAAGCATTTACAAATTTGGTTAATGATGGTGAGTTGATGGCTTATAAACATCCTGGATTCTGGCACTGTATGGATACGGTCCGGGAGCGTAACAACCTGGAAGTGATGTGGAAATCTGGCAAACCACAATGGGTATGATTTTTTTGGCCTGTAAAGATATTATCATTTCAAAGATGACGTAAAGAGAATGGTATGGGTAAAATAATCAAGAAGATTGTTTTAATGGTTCAGCCAACAACTGTTCCCTTGGGTCGTTATGGATTTAATATCAACTTTCCCATGGGTCTGGGATATATTGCTGCTGTGTTGGAAAAGGCCCAATATGATATTGAGATAATTGATGCGCTGGTAGAGGGGGTAAACCAGGAGGTTCCACTGCCAGACAACCCCAATCTGATTAATATCGGACTTTACCCGGAACAGATCCGTGAAAGAATAAAAGCCAGCCAACCGGATATGGTTGGTATTACCAGTATGTTTAGTGGTCAGTTTACCAACACCCAACGGTTGGCTGCTACAATTAAATCTGTTGACCCAAATATAGTGGTGGTTATTGGAGGTGCTCATGCCACTGCCGATCCCAAAGGGGTATTACAAGACGATAATATTGATTATGCTGTCATAGGAGAGGGTGAAAATGTCATTCTCCCTTTGATCGATACCATCACCAGTGGTGGCGATTTTTCTAAATTAAACGGTATCTCTTTTCGTCATCAAGGGGAGGTTGTTGTCCGTCCGGCAGTTGAAATGGTTGATGTCAACGCCATTCCCCTACCTGCTAGACACCTTTTTCCTATGGACATGTATTTTAAAGCAGGGGAGCGACACGGTATAGCCCATCAAGGTGAAGGGTTCCGCAGTGCCTCAGTATTAACCGAACGGGGCTGTCCTTTTGACTGTAACTTCTGTTCGTCATACCAGATTTTTGGTAAAGCACTCCGCTATCGCAATGCCGATGACATTCTTGCAGAAGTTGATCTGTTGGTAACAAAATATAAGATCAACGAACTCTATCTGGCTGATGATCAATTTTTGGCTGACCGTAAGAGGGCCATCACAATATTAGATGGCATAATTGAGAGAGGCTACGGTCTGCACCTAGATGCTCCCAACGGTCTATCACCTTGGATGATAGATGATGAAGTTTTGACCAAGATGAAACAGGCTGGTTTTTGGCGGTTATCTTTGGCAATAGAGTCCGGTAATGAGTGGGTTTTGAAAAATATAATTAAAAAACCGGTTAAGTTACATCTACTACCTGACTTGGTAGAAAAGGCCAATAAACTGGGGTTTGAAATTAATGCCTTTTTAGTTGTCGGCAACGTTAGTGAAGATGAGGTAGAGACCTTTGAGCAGATCCAGGACTCCTTTAATCTTATGAAAAAACTGCAGATCAACAAACTCCATGTCTCCTACCTCTCTCCCCATAAAGGTACGGAAGTATACGAAGTTGCACTAAAAAAAGGTTGTCTAGCCCACACATTTGAGGACACCTTCTATAACCGTCCTAAGCTTGAAACCCCTATGTGGGCACGAAAACAGATGGAGCTGTTTGTCACTATTCAGCGGTTATTATGTTTGACAATTGATAAATGGAATTTTTCCCAATTGCGAATGTTTGTAGTTCCATTGGGTGGTTTTTTTGCCTGATGAGCGGTATATATGAATTTTCGCAATCTATACCATATTTCGTTCTATTAAAGCTCGTTTGGAGTGAGTGTTCCCAACTGCTAATGAGCGGGGTTGAATGATGGTTTTAGCGATATCAACAGGCAGAAAATATGAACACTGCTAAGAAAAACCCACCCAAAGTAACAGTTATTACCCCCTTATATAATACAGAGCTGTTTATCGCCGAGACCATTAAGTCTGTTCAGGAGCAGACATATCCTCATTGGGAAATGTTGATTATCGACGACTGCTCAAAGGATAATGGTTGTAAGATAGTAGAGAGTATAGCCCATGGCGATAGCCGAATACGTTTAATCAAAAGAGATAGCAACTCTGGGGGGCCTGCAGCCCCTAGAAATGTTGGTTTGTGCCAAGCTAAAGGTGAGTATATTGCATTTTTAGATGCCGATGATCTCTGGTATACCGATAAACTGGAAAAACAGGTCAGGTATTTAGAAGATAATCCAGAGATATTTCTATTATATGCCAAGATGGTAACCAAAGTACAAAATGTGAGTTTTCAAAAAGTAAATAGCAGGTTTGATCTTGAAAATAGTGACAATAGATTTCAACTGTTATTACAAAGTGGAAACATTGTTCCAATTCTTACAGTTATGATTCGGAACCAAAATAGTAGCAATTTTCTTTTTGATGAAGATCCTAGAATTATAACTTGTGAAGATTTTGATTTTTGGTTGCAATTAGCATATGCCAATAAAAAATTTGCTTTTATGGAGCTACCCCTCTCTGTATATAGACAGCATGATAACAATATCTCAAAAGGTATTTTAAACTCACTGCAAAAAAATCTTTTTTTGCTTAAAAAATGGCGAGCAAAAGTCTCATTTTTGTTTACTGTCAAACTATATTTTTTGCTGATTTGGCGTAGGGGTGTGGTTATGTTGATACGTTCGGTCACTCCCCATGCTACATGGAGTTTATTACAAAAATATCTACAGTTAAGAAAAAAAACACCAGCAGATAGAGATGTAAGTTAGATAATATTTTGTTACTATTTTCGTACCCCCAAGACGCTGTCCAGGTGCTCGATTAATGTAGGTTGACAGTGAGCAAATGGCATTTTTTTATACTGGCTGCCCCATAATGATTTATGCTCTATGCAGACTTTGCGCATCCACTTTGCAGGATGTTTGATAATACTTTGATCAAAACCAACCAACTTTTGCGCCTGCTTAAGAAAATATTGACCCTCTTCAATGTTTTTTCTGGAAAGTCGTTGTTTATGCATCAGCCAGAATAAAAAGGGTTGGGTAAATGAAGTGACCAAATCATAACCCAGTGGTAGTTCACTGTTAAAATGTTCCCAGTCAACAAGCCATTCGACTTCTGCTCCTCTAAAAATATGGTTGGCTATTGAATAATCACCATGGGAGATGGTGAACTGGCATTGCTCAAAAACTGTTTTGTAGTGTTGAATAATACTCTCAAATCGAGGCAGGGTTTTTTGTGGAGGGGCTAAATTATTTATAGTCTCTCCATGGACGTAACGTAGAATAATTACCCCTGCTTTTTCTCTGATATCCTCTTTTAAAATGCAGCTGTCGACATCAGTTTTTAGTTGTTGAGCATACCACTGCAACCCCTTTACCTCATGGTGTAGAGATGCAATTCCCTTTGGGTTGAAGGTTAGTTTGCGAACGGTGGTATATTCACCGTTTTCATCTTCATCAAGATAGGTGTGTTGATGGCTGTAGTGGCTTGCGTTACAGATTAAATTCATTGTTTTTTGGCAATAACAATAAATGCAGGTGCAAGGGAACTCAATCGAAGCCAGCTATAAAAAACGGTCTCTAAACTATAGAGTAAAACCTTTTTTATGATTGAGTTGAATGTACGATGCCTAAGGGGTATACACTGTTTCATGCCATTGTCAGTGAGGACAAGTTCAGGCTGACGATAGTTGGAAAATGCATAGCGAAATTCAATATTGTTAAAGCCAGCTTCAATCAACATATCCTTTAATTCAGCCTTAGAATAGGTCCAGGTTAAATAGGAACGCCCGGTGAATTTTTTTGCCATGAACTCCTGGATAAATCGGGGCCATATGGTGATAAATCGCTGTCCGGTGTGGGGATCTTTGGCTCCAATAAAATTGATTATATCAAACCTGTTTTCTATTGCCAGATAGAGTAAGCCATCTTTTTTGATTGAGCGGTTGATCTTTTTTAAAAAACTGAGCTGAATGTCATAGGGATTTTGATCAGTATCAGCTTTTTTTGTTTGGCTGTTCTTACTCAGTTTGTCTTTCTGAAAACTGTCTAACTCAACGTTACCTTCTGCCAGCCATTCAAGCACACCATTTACTATGACTTTATCGATAGACTCATCGGCTAACTGTAATTTGTTTAAATTACACTGTACCAGTTGGGCCTGATCAAGACCCGCTTCATCAAGCCGAGATTTCATGAGCTGCATGGATTCCCGTGTTTGATCCACCCCAATGACCTGACAACCCATGTGTGCAATAGGGACCGCTAACGCCCCCCACATACATCCAGCATCAAGAACCACATCTGATGGTTGAAAATCCAATATACCCACACCACCCACCCTCTGTGGTGAAAAAATCACCTCTTCATGCTGGGGGAAATGTTTGCGAACCACTGCCAAGGAGTCCATTGAGTCGAGATCTTCAAGAAATTTAGTCATCTGTTCTTGTTCAATATTGGACCAATAACCACCGGAGTCCGATTGCCAGATACCATCTTGCAGTTTTAAACTGTTTTTGACTATTTTCTGGATATCCATATGACCCGCAGAATTTTTAATGATTATTTGAAAAATTCAACAAGAGAAGATAAATAATTATAGCTTACCAAGCTCTGAATGTTTTGTGCCAATAAAATAGACGTTACCAAACTCTGGCAAATCTGTTTTAGTTAGGCTGTATCCCATACTGTTGAACATAAAATGATAGTCAGAAACCCTAAAAAAATGGTCCCCAAGAATTCTGTTTGGGGTCATGAATTCGTAAAAATTTGTAGAAAACCGTCTTTTTTTTATGATTAGTGATAAAAACTTTTTAAAGATCATCCAATAACTCGCAGGATGTTCTCCCACTATAATGATTTTTCCTCCATTTTTTAGCACTCGGTCACACTCCAATAAAAGGTGCAGGGGCTGATTGGCATGATGAAAAGCTTTGGAGATGATAATATAATCAAAATAGTCATCTGGTTGTTTGTTGTCATAAAATGATCCGAGATAACGGAAAAATTTTGAATCATCACTAGGAAACATTTTAAAGGCGTGTTCTGTCAACTCACCGATTCGGTGTTTTGAAATCTCAATAGCGTGAACCTCTGCTATATTTTTTTGATTGGTAAGAACCGCAGAGGTCCAGGCAACACCTGCTGCTACATCAAGAACTTTCAAACCCTCTTTACCATCAAGTAGACCAGACTCTTTTCTAGCCATTTCAAACTCTTTTATCGAACCATTATCATGCAGAGATTTTATACACTCTTCATAGTTGCCATCAACAATCCACCACTCTTTTTTTTTCTCTTCTTCGATACTGTTCCAATATTCGTTGGTATAAATATTTTGCAACTCAGTTTTGGAAAGAAGAACCTTTAATGGTCGCATTACATAGTTCCTGTTAGGCTTGTGATGGTTATTTTGATGTTACAAACTAGATCTTATTTGCAGGATCACAGTTTTTTGTGAAAAATGCACAATACCCAATATTTTCAAAATGAACTCAACATTGAGAGGAGTGATTGTTTTCATGAGAGAGCTGCACACTAAAGTAAAGCAAAGGTAAATCAAGATAGTCTATTGTAAAAGAAAACATATAACATTTTGCTGTTTCTTGGGTCAATGAAATACTGCGTAACAAATCATAAATAACTAAGAGTTTACATAATTGCATTACATTACAACACCGATAACACTCAACAGCGTAAATTGCCCCAATTTTTGTCTGCTAAATGGCCGATATTTACCATTTACCACCCCTTGCTGTCGGCTACACTTTCGTTGCTAATTAAAACCATTTGGGTTAGTCTGAATAGATGATCAGTGCTTATAAAACTTGCCAAAATATGGTTTGGAGACTGGGGATATGAAATACACGATAAAGGAGCTAAGAAAGCACCAGTACGATTATCATATAAAGTATTTCCCGTTTATTGATGATTATATTCACCATCCATATTCGTTTCTGAAGACAAAATTTTATATGGCAGCAAGTGCCATCCTTATATTTTATCTGTTAAAAACCCGTATAACTCCAAATAGTTTGACTGTAACTTATGCCTTGGCAGGAGTTGTTGGTGGCGTTTTGTTAGCTATTCCCCATCCTCTTGCAGTACAAATCGGAGTTTTGTTGTTTTTTACCAAAGGTATTTTAGATTGGGCAGATGGTCACTATGCCCGTATCACCAAAATGACCACATTAAGAGGTCATGTTCTCGATATGTATGGGGCGCACCTTGGAGCTTTGGGGTTGCAGATAGGATTGGGTTTTTTTGTTGCATGGCGCAACGAATTATACACCACTGAGCTTTTGGTTTTAGTAACTATGATTCCGTTTTTATATGCAGCTAGGCTAACATTTTTTGCCGATGCTGTTATTCTCAAGGATGTGCTTGATGGGGGCTTGAGACCTTTGATGGTTCAAGATGTCTCTGCCTCTAATAAAAGTACTCAAAGCTTTGCCAGAAAAACATACAACTCTATTTCATCATATATGGATGACCGTGCCCGTACCGTTGATCTAATCTGCTTGCTGATGTTAATTGAGCTGTACTCAACAATGAACATCACATGGATGGTTTTTCTGCTGCTAGTAATAAAACAGTGGATTATATGTGCAGGCAGTTTTTATATTGTTGTGCAAGGGCAATGGGTTGAAAATAAGGTACAAGGTGAAGCAGGGCGTGAAGAGTAGCAGAATAAACCAACATTTGGAGTTGAGATTTTAATGGCCCAATCCAAAAAAAATAGCAGCAACGTTTGTAGGGTACTTCTTATTGAGGCAGGGTCGGAACTAGAGGCTGGCATCCCTCCCAATGTTGCTGTTTTGGTCTCTGCAATAATAACTGCTGGTCATGATGTTAAGGTCTTCTCTACAAACGATTATCAGGTAAGCCCGGTAACCGGGGATATGATCAGAGAGCAGACCCTGCAGGTACCGCCATGTAATCCTGACGATATGGTTTACAAACCAAAACCAACCGATATGGTTGAGGACTTTTTGTCCCTGATTGATGAATACCAACCCCAACTTGTGGGGCTTTCAACAACAGAGGCCACCTGGCTTGATGGTTTAAAACTGTTGAATGCTCTAAAAGAAATAAATTTAGATGCAGTGGTAATTGTTGGGGGAACCTATCCTACACTGTGTCCCGATGAGGTTATATCTGAATCGGCGGTGGATATCATCTGCATTGGTGAGGGTGAAGAGTCACTGGTTATGCTGTGTGATGATATCAGCCGGGGTGAGCGGAACCTAAACATACCAAATTTTTGGTTTAAAAATGGTCAAACTGTAGTTAAAAATGATCTTCGTCCACTGATTAATATCGATGATGTACCTTTGCAAAACTGGACCCCGTGGTCTATACCGCCTAGAGCAGCAAAAATAATGGCAGGTCAGGTCAGCAAAACCGCATTGGTGGAGTTAACCCGTGGTTGCCCTTATAAATGTTCTTATTGTGCCAACCAATTTTTAAACGACACCTTTGTTGGTAATTATCGTGAGAAAACCATCGATAAATTTATCAAAGAGGTGGAGCATCTAAAAAAGCTCTACGATATCCGTTTTATCTATGTTGGTGATGAGACAATCATGACCACATCCAACCGTCGTTTTAAGGAATTTCTAGAAAAATACGCCCCGTTGAGCATCCCCTTTTGGTGTCAGACCGTACCAGAGGTGATAAAACATGAAAAGGTAAAAGGGTTGATGGAGGTAGGGCTTAAGGCCATTAATGTGGGCATTGAGAGTGGCAACCCAAAATTTAGAAAAAACATCCTAAACAGGCCAGTAACCAACGAAAAGATAGTTGAGGGTATTCAAGCAGCAGTAACCGCAGGAACCCGTGTTGGAGCCAACGTGATAATCGGTTTTCCCGGTGAAACCAGATCCCAGATTATAGAGACAATTGAGCTGGTAAGAGAGGCCAAACCCACCTCAACCATGATCCACCTCTACCAACCCTACCGTGGCACACCTTTAAGAGAGGAGTGTGTAAAACTAGGAATCATAGATGCCAACCACATATGCGGTGACTACCGCTTCGATGCCATAGGAACCGGCATTCTCTCCGCCGACGAACTAAAAGGTATCCAAAGAGTATTCAACCTCTACGTATCCCTACCCAAAGACAGATGGCAAGAGATAAGCGAGGCAGAAGAGCTAAGCGAACAAGGCAACAAAAAATTCGCCAAACTAGCCCGTGAATATCAGATGAAACACTGGGGTAAAACCAGCTTTTAAATTGTTAAATTGTTGTTTGTTTACTACTCTACAACACAGCCCTATAAACTTTCGCAATCTCTTCTTCGTTTACCTGATACAACATGCTGTTGGTCTGTTTTGGTAGGTAGGCGGCTTTGGCCAGGTTGGTTATGTTCTCTTTTTTTACCCCATAATCACCGAGCTTTGTTGATGCCCTGCATGCAGTTAAAAAACTCTTGAAAATTTCGGCAAAATTATCGTTGCTGGTTTCCATGTTCTCTTGAAAAATATTTAATATCGGGGCCATCAACTCCGGTGCTGTTTTGTTGTTTAGGTTGAAGATTTCTCCCAGTGTTATGCTACATGCAAACCCGTGGGCTATGTTGTGTTGCAGGGTTAATGGGTAGGACAGAGCATGGGCGGTTGAGGTTTTGGTCTGGGAGAAAGCCATCCCTGCCAGTATGCTGGCTATGGCGATACTGTTTCGTAGTTTTTTGTTCGCTAGATCATCAACCAGCTGGGGCAGGGTAGCCACACAATATTTTATCGCCTCCAGGCAATAGATTCTACTAATAGGGGTGGAGTTGCGGTTCCAGTAGGACTCCATGGCGTGTGAGAGGGTGTCTAAGCCAGTATAAGCGGTTATATAACCCGGTAGGGTGTCGCTCAAGCGAGGATGGATTAGAGCTTGATCTGGGTAGAGTAGGGGGCTGCTGATGGATAGTTTTTGGCTGTTTTGCCAATCCCAAACTGTACCCCACGATGTCAATTCTGAAGATGTACCAAATGTTGTCGGTACAAGGGTAAAGTTAAAATCCTGCCGACTGTTTTTTGCTGAGGCAATTAGTTCAGGCTTGGTTATCAGATCCTTTAAAGGATAACTGTCTCTGGTTATCAGTCGTGCAAAACAGGCTTTTGCACTATCCATAACACTGCCACCACCGATACCGATTATGCGGTTGCAGTTTTCAAGAATCGGCATATCTGCAATATCGATTAATGCAGGATTTTTTTTAACCTCACTGTAGATTTTAAAGTTATCTGGTAGCTCTAAAAATAGCTCTGAAAAAATATTGCCAACACTTTTGGAAACAACAAGAAGTGTGGAAAATTTGGGGTCGTTATCAACCTGAAACTGGGTTAGGTCCAGCAATGTTTCAGTCTCAAAGTTGATTTTAACCGGCATGTGGTGTTGAAAAGCTGGTAGATTTTTCAAAGTGCTTTTATTTTCCTAATTATATCAGTAGTTGAAACACCTTTAAAATATTCCGGCTCAATCAACTCACCAGAAAATTTTGCTAAAGCTGCAATGGCATCTTGCCGGGTTTTTTGTTGCACACCCTCTTTCCAATCACTACCGTGAACCAGATAGTTGGGTTGGACAATCTCCAAGTTGGGTACATAGTCCAAACTGTTCTGCTCTATTACAAGATCCACATAACGTATGCTCTCTACCATCTCCACCCTGTGTTCATAAGGGATGATGGTAGATTTTCTTTTGTATGAACTTATCGCCTCATCTTTAAGAACACCTGCCACAACTATCTGGGCATTCAGTTTTGCGATACGCAATATATTGAGATGACCAACATGGATAAGATCAGCACACATACCCACATAAGCGACAGTTACATTTTTGCGCCATTGGGCAAAAGAGAGATGTTGGGGTTTGTAACTATAGAGAGTTGTGGTTTTAAGTTTTGCTATAAAATCTTCTCGGGAAATCATGAAATTTTCCCGGTTAAAAAATTGATAAAATTATCCCGCATCTCCTCTGCCGACTCTTTTGGACGGGGTAGATTATCCATGGTTCCTGCTCCGGTTTTAACATGGATAAAATGTGGTCCGTTGCTGGTTAAGCAATTTTCAACCTGTTTTGTAAAACCTGCAATATTGTCTGTTCTGTTTGCTGATTGATAACCGCATCCAGTTGCAACCTGAGTAAAATCCACAACATGAGCCGAAGTTTTTTGCCCCCCTGTGGACTCATACTGACCATTATCAAAACAGATGTGTATGAGGTTTTTAGGCCCATAATTACCAACGGTTGCCAAGCTTCCCATCTTCATCAACAGTGCACCATCACCATCGATTACAAACACCCTTTTGTCAGGATTTTCCATCGCCACCCCAAGGCCAATGGATGGTGCGCAACCCATGGAACCCATCATATAAAATTTGCCGTTGTGGTCCAATAAAACCTGCATCTCCCGACCAGAAAAACCGGTAGTACCGATAAAAAGATCTCTTGGGGTTTTTATTCTGTTCAAAATTTGCAGATAGGGACCGCGAATTTCATATATAGTATTGTTTGATAGTTGTTGCTTTTGTTGATATTCGGAAAAATAACCTTTTTTTATTACCAAGCCAAATGGTGTTTTGGTGCTTTCAAAGTGGTTTTTTGCCTCGCTGATCAAGCTGGAAAAATCATCCATATCCGGGTCGATTATGTGATACGGAATATTAAAAATTTTAAAAAAATCTTGCAGGGTTTCTCCCATAAGACCATGTTGTGGAGCATCTTTTTTACCCGGTTCTCCCCGCCAGGAGACCAACAACAAAGAGGGCAATTTATAGAGCAGCTGCAACGATGATAGTGGGTTTACAGCATTGCCATAACCATCATTTTGCATCATCACCACAGGAATTTTTGTGCTCAAGGCAAAGCCCCCGGCAAGGCCCATAGCTTCGCCCTCTGAAGAGGCAGCAAAATATTGTTGGCTATCACTATCTTCAAGGTAGTTTATCAGATGTTTAAACAGTGAACATGGAACCCCCGTATAGGGACCAAACCCTGCTTGGTCTAGCACAGATATGAATGTTTCCGGTTTCATGGGTTTAAGCCTTTACTGTTGTGGCATATTGCTAATTTGATAGATATCTTCCAGACTGTTGATATTGAGCCAATGTCCATGGACATAACGAGCCGTTATGGGCAGCCCTTTTTTGATCAGACGGTTTATAAAAGAGTTTATATCACTGGTGACAAACGCCTCTTCATCTTCATTGCGCCATATCTCAAGCTCTTTACGAAACAGCTCTGCCCCCAACGAACTAAACTTCATCATCCCTACCCATTCGCCATGGGCATCTGCTTTGGCAATGGATGTATCAATCTGCAAAATCGGGGTGTGGCTTTTTGATCTATAACTGCTTGATGATGGAGCAGAACAGATAACAGCATCAATTTTTCTGTCTTTGTCCCCTTGCCACCATGATGTATCGATAACCAATACTATATCACCTTCGGCCTCTAACAGAGTACGCAGAATATGCTGTTTAAAAAGTATATCACCAAAGGATAATATACATGGCCCATTAAACTGTTTACTGGCTAGATAATAGGAGTAGAGAATGCCGCTTTTGTCATACTGCTCATTTTCTATCTTGGTGATGTTGGGAATAGCAACGGCTTCCTTTTTATAACCAACAACCACCGATATCTGGCGTATTTTACACTCATTCATGGTCTCAATCTGGTTTTCCAGAATACTTTTTCCAAATGCCTCCAACATACATTTTGGTTTGTTGTTGGTTAGTGAACCAAAATCATCACCTTTGGTGGCTGCCAATATAAAGGCGGATATGTTGCGATCTTGGGGTAGATAGCTCTGTTCTGCGGTTTTGTACTCTTCGGCATTTTGTAAGCGAAAAATCTCGTTAACTGAAACAACTTTTGGCTCTATCCCAATCAAGCTCTGCTCTGTAAAAATCTGCTTGGTACTCTCCTGCATGGCAGTTATAGCACTACGCATTGTATGGTTGGCCCAAATAACCATACTAGTGCCAGCCTCTGCTAACTCGGCAGTGGGAGTTTTATAATATTTTGTCGGTACGATAACGATGGGTTTACGGTTATCCCAATGTTTCAAAAACTGAAAAATGTCGGTGGGATCACTCAGTTTACTGTGAATCAATATGGCATCGGCTCCGGCATCAGCATAGGCATTGGCCCGTTTTAAAGCTTCGGTCAGACCCCAGCCAGCAATAAATGCTTCAACCCGTGCCACTATGCTAAAATCATCATCTTTTTGGGCATCTTTTCCAGCTTTGATCTTGCCACAAAATTCATCAATATCTGCCAGTGGCTGCCTCTCACCACCGATAAAAGAGTTGGTTTTGGGAAATATCTTATCCTCCAGACAGACACCAGCTACATCTATGGCTTCCAACTTTTTTATCAGCCGTCGTACACTATTGAAATTCCCATAACCAGTATCACCATCTAAAAGAATTGGTATTGAAGACGCCTCAGACATAAACTCCAAAATGTCCAGTACCTGGGTCCAGCTCATCTCGTTGTTATCTCGCACACCCATTGAGGCGGAAATTGCCAAACCACTGCCCCAGATACCTTTAAAGCCGGTCTCTTCAACAATTTTTGCTGAAATCCCGTTATGGGCCTCCATGATAAATTCAATATTTTTGCTGTGGAGGAGATTTCTTAGCTGTTTAGTTTTTTTCATTGTCTGGTTTCTTTTTATGAAGGCTTCAATGACCATAACCCTGTTTTAGCTTTTCGGTACTAAGTGCAACAGTTGTAATACCTTCTTGACATCCTCTTGCTGAAGAGCTGCAAATCTTGGCACATAATAGAGCATGAGCAACACTCCAATACTATACACAAGACCGGAAATAACAAAGTTAATAATCATCCCTTGCATATCTTCGTATACAATATATATCGAAACCAGCTGTTCCGTAACAAAGGCCAAAATCAAAAGTGCAGCTACACTACCTAGCTGGTGGAAAAAATAGTTTAAAAAAGATAGCTTAAGAAGCTTGGTATTATAATATAGCATCACATTTACAGTGATAAACTGCATAATAACCATTTTATACGCCAGCCCCACCGAGCCAAGATCCAAGCCATAATGTGTCATTGGGGCTATCAATAAAAAGGTGACAGGTAGACCAACGAGTACAGATACGATACCAATATTTCTATACAATGAGGTTTGACTTGTGGCGATAAAAATAGAACCACTTAACTGTCCATAGGTCATGTGGATGGGATAAAACACCATAATCGTGGTTGTTATTATTGCTCCCGAATAAGCCTCACCACCTAAAAGAATAATAACCTGCTCGGCATGAATAATGACAAAGCAGGATAAATATGCACCAATGAAATAGAGAGTTGGAATATATTTACGGAATAATTTTGCCATTTGATGGATATCTTTTTTGGCAAAAGTTATGGAAAATTCTCTCTGGATCAAGGATGTCATAGCGTGGCCAAAGATAAAACAGACACTGCCGATTTGAAAGGCGATGCTATAAAATCCCTGCTCAGTGCTACCTGCAAAAGTTTGCAATATCCAACGGTCAAAAATTCCTGTTATCATGGTAACGAGTGCTAAAATAACCAATGGATGGCTATAGCTGTAGAACTCTTTTAAGTAGGCAAATAGCTTTTGCCCCGTAGGAATAACTATAGGCCAAACCAACCTTCCGGCAACTGTGATTATCCAGACCTGTCCAACCGCCAAAAAAGTTAGGATTATATAGTGGTAGATAAAAAATGTTTCAATTGTTAATAGGTCGCTAAAAAATAGAGAGCCAACAATTAGTAATCCCAGTAGTTTTTGCAGAATACTTATTATCTCTGTTTTAACTGTGAGGCCAAAGGCATCTCCCATCTTTGTACAAATTTTTCCTACCCACAACATACCCCCATAAAGCGCAGCATAATAAATGTGCAATATATTTTGTTGGGGCCATAACAGGTTGTGAGCAGGGGTTGCGGTGCTAACAATTACAAATAAAAATAATACTGTTAATACCACCACCATAAACAGCATATAGAAAGTCAAAAGATCGTGATCTTTTTGCCGTTGTGATAGTTTGGTATAAAATGCAGCTGAACTACCTAGTTCAAGAAAGCTCACCACCTGATTGAAAAAGTTGGTAAGAAAATGGAAATTTCCGTAGGCCTCAGGACCAAGACCACGTGGTACTATTGCCTGTATAGCAATATTTATAAACAACCCGACAAAATTGGATGCTAGCTTATAGAGGTATCGGGTATTTAGGGGTACACCACTGGTCATCGTAAGATGTTCCTAGAAATGAAAGTTAACGTCCCAGGCCAGGGGAAACATCGGTGGTTTATCAGTGAGAGATGGCCCTGACTCTTCCTTAACTATTTTTTACAAAAAGAGTTGTACATTTATTGCGGATAGGGACATTTGTTAAAATGATCTTCATGAAACATACTGACCTTTAACCTTTTAAATTATCAAATAGAACATCCAACTGTTTTTATAGGCAGGTCAATCAATAGCATTTTTTTAAAGGCTCTTACGCCTGATCAATTTTTTTTTCCAATGAAATATCAGAGGTAAATTTTTTGCGTTTGGAGAAAATCTCCAACATTTTCCAGTGGACAATTGGTATCTGGATAAGATTTTTTAGATGTAGTATGTATAGCCCAGTGGGCTTGGATGTTTTAAAACTCCAAGGGGCATTGGAGTTGGAGAGATACCCGTGTTCGCCAAAAAATCCACCACTTTTTACAACCTCTATGATGTGACCATCATCATCACAGATATGCACCTCTCCACTCTCAACCAGCCATAGTCGCAGCTGTGAATTTACAGAAATTTCACAATTGGCAGGCATGGAGAGATGCTCCATTGCCTGAGCAATATTACCCAATGATAAAAATGTGGTTTTTTCACCAAACAGCCATGTTTTACGCAGATACCATATTTTATCCAAGGTTGCTTGCATGTTGGTGATAAGGTTGTTTTTTTCGAGAAAATTTTTGAAAAGTGGGGTGGAAAAACTGATAACACTACAGTGGGAGTATGCCCGGTAGGTACCGTTTAAGGTCTCAATTTTATTAAACAGAATGCTCTCACCAATCAGGGAGCCTAAAGCCAGATGGTTGCTGACTCCAGATTCTGAGTCGAGATAAACAACAGTACCAGCCAAAATCATATCTACATGGTTGGCTTTTGTACCGTATTTATGGATAATCGTACCTGCATTATACTCAACCACCGGACAGTTGAGGAGTATGCGGATCTGACCATCATCAACTTCAGGAAAAAAGCTGCGCAGACAGTTAAAAGCTCTCTGGTAAAGATAGTTGTGATCACCAGCTATAAGAACATCTATTGCACCAAAAGATGTGTCAGAGCCTATTTCCATCTCTTCTGGTGTAAGTTTACGATCTGTATGAGCCAAGACCAGACGTTTTGATGTGTCATCGCGATAATCAGAGGCAACTCCATGGATCATGCCGCCACCGATATCAAGTTTTTTCAAGTCGGCAGGTATCTTGTAATCTTTTTTGATCTGCTCCATAAATTCAGCGGGAACATCATTAGGTCCATCGCCTACCATACCATCCATCACTTTGAATGATGATAGATCTGACCAGTGGGAGTAGGTTTTATAGCCGTCTTTATCCAATGCCCGAAATGTTAGAATATTGGTATCGGTGGGGTGGGGTGAATATTTAGGCATCACCTCAAGACCGTCACAATCGTTCCAAACATCAAATTCAAGATCACAAATTTCAAAAAATTGACCAAATTTATCCTCTTCCAATGATATCAATTCAGTAAATTTTTTGGCAACAGCAGAGCGGATAGGTGGTGTTGCGAAATATTTAAGACGATGGTCAGAGTGGATCAATGCTGGTAGACCAGCAAAATGGTCATCATGTCCATGGGTGTGAAAAATTCCGGTAACTTCACTGATATCAATACCCAAGGCTACCATGGTTTGGAAAACACCGGGACCAGCATCAACTAGATAAATGCGCCCCTGAAACATGACAATGCTACCCATGCTAGGACGGTTTTGATCCCATCCATCACCTTCACCCCGGTGTAATACGGCAAAATACTGTCTTTTAAAACGGTAGTTGCCAAGTTCATATGGTGGTTCATATATGAGGTTGGGTGGCAGGTTTAAATCAACTGTGGTTGACTCTCCCCTAAAGGAAAATTGATATTGGTTGGAACCAACCCGGCAGACGGTGACACCGTTACGAATTTCAACTGTTTTATCGCCAATCTCCAAGGTGTCAAGTGACTCATCAGGAGTACCGATTTTACCAAAGGCAAATTTTAGTTTAATCCGCATCCATATATCTGCGGTAGCCTCATCCACGCCACAGGCCATGATCTCCTCTTTTGAGACAAGACCAAACTGACCCCGATAGATATATTTCATCTGCGCTTGTACCTGGGCAGATGAGCCGATCAACATGGGTTTTTCACCAGTATTGTTGGGATGCTTTGGAATTGCCATACCCTGGAGGTAGAGCATCTGCAAGACCGGGAACTCAGCAAGGTTGGCAAAGCCACCGTTCTGTACCAAAAAATCTGATAAAAGGATAACGTTTGGCCCGGTCTCACAAGTTACACCGTCTTTATCGACAGTTTTTATAAAGCCTTGGCGACGGAGATGTTTTACCACCTCTCCCGGGCAACCACACAATATATACAGCCCGGCCTCTGGAACCTGTAGCCAAAATACACCTGGTGCTACACGGATGGTAAGCAGATTTTGCATCGCATCCCGTAGGGCGATTTCTGTTTTTCCCAGGGCATCCACCTTTTCCAGTAGTTCAGCAGTACGCTGTTGTACAAGCCCCTCTAACTCGGTGCGGTGGTTTTTTAGCTCCAACTGGTTTTTTATTCTGCGCAGAATGATGGCAGGATTAAATGGTTTGGTTATGTAATCAATAGATCCTGATGCAAGGCTCTTGGCTGCATCTTGCTCTTCATTTTTGGAGGTAATAAATACAACGGGAATATCACTGGTATTTTTGTCTGATTTTAGACGTTTACAAACCTCATAACCATCCAAGTCAGGCATTATGAGATCCAGTAGAATTACGTCAGGTTTATGCTTTACCTGCTCAATGGCTTCCTTTCCGTTGCTGGCAAAAATCAGCTCATAATCATTTTGCAAAATAGGAGTGAGAAGCTTGATATTTGCTGGATCACCATCTACCACTAAAATTTTTTGTTTCATTGCAAAGACTTCGTCTCAGGTTGAGTTGACCCACAAACACAGTGGACTATAGTCCTTCATAAATTTTTTTTCAAGTACTAAGGTAGGGAGTCGATGAAGATATTTTGAAATATCATCAAGAACTTGCTAGGATAATTGTTGTTAACTTTGATTTTGCAGCAGAAGTAAATATGTTATCGTGGGTTGAAAAAGTTATATTTATAAAGATAGTCCTTTTTTCACCACAAGACGAATATTATTGGCTCTGTATGTGCTGTCTCTACCAGGAAAAACTTCAAATTCTATTACATCACCGGGAACCGGGATATTCTCAGGGCTGATTAATTCTGAAACATGGACATAGACATTGTTTCTTCTACACTTGGCAAAACCGTACCCTTTATCCTCAAAATAGACCGTAATAATTGCCCTTTCTATACTGCCAATCCGTAGATTATCCCCAGACCCGACTACTTCTGAGTGCTCTTCGTCATCTGAATTGCTTTTGATATCTATTGCTATCAACCCCTCCATATCGGAGCCAGAACCAACGGTAAATTCTACAACATCATTTACCTTGATGTTTTTTTCATGTAGCTCTTGGGGAAGGACAAAAAAGCGGATTAAACCAAAATCTTGATTATGTATGGTAATGTGGCCGGAGCCATCGGTCTCCAAAGCTTCCATCTGCCCCTGCATACGGCTACCCATAACCAATACAGAGCAGGCTTGGGGGCGACCCTCTTTACCCGGTTTTATGATAAATTGCACATGATCATGCTCTTGCACAGGGGTCTGATTAATCACATAGGTCATGTGGAAGTAGATTTCGTTATACTCTTGATCTTCTGTATAAAATTGAATAAAACCAAAACCGCGCTCTTTTTTAAATGCTGAAATTCGTCCAAAATATATCTGCTCATCAGGGGCGGTGTCAGTTAGGGCAGAGCTGGTCAACTCATCCTCAATGGGGTGAGTGGTGAGAAAATGGCTCGGCTGTACCTGCCAGATAATGGATATACAAGATACTGGATGGGTGAAAGCGGGTAGCTTTAATGGTGGTTGTTCAACAAAATAATCGTGCTGTTCCCTATTAATTACCTCTCCTGCTTGGGAGTGGATTTTAATATTCTCTCCAGGTTTTACTTTGGGATCATGGAGTAAAATTGCATTACCCCGGGAACGTATTGCAAATGATAGGGCTAGATCAACAGGAGCACCGATATAGTCTACTCTATCATCTTTAAGAGTAACTTCATAAGCCTGACCAGTTGCAACACCAATGGCACAACTGGAGTGACCATCAATGGTTTTGATGCTCTCTTGCAGGTCGATAGCGGCTTGAACCCCACCAAAGGTATCCTCAAAAATTGCGAGGATACCTTCACTGGTCAATCTGACGATACTACCGGAATAGGGTTGTATTATTCTGTTTGTAGCAGCTAAAAAATCACCAAAAAAATTGGCCCAGTCAGCTCCAGACATGCTTTTTTTGCTCTGGTCAGAATTAAATATTCTGGCCTGCATGAAGGTTTTCTCAACTGGGTTCATTTCCATTGTCTGGCTTTACTTACGTTTAATTGATTCAATGATAACCGCTTCAACAGGAACATCACTATGTCCACTGTTCATTCCGGTCTCAACAGCAGCAATCTTATCCACCACATCCATGCCATCTACAACCTTGCCAAAAACTGCATAACCGTAGTCACGACCACCATGATCAAGGAAGTTATTGTCATTCACATTGATGAAAAATTGCGATGTGGCACTGTCAACAACTTGGGTGCGAGCCATGGCGAGTGTGCCACGGTTGTTTTTCAAGCCATTGTTGGCCTCGTTTTTAATGGGTGCATTATTGTCTTTTTCCGACATGTCAGGATTCATTCCACCGCACTGTACCATGAAATTTGGGATAACCCGGTGAAAAATTGTGCCATCATAAAAACTATCATCAACATATTTCAAAAAGTTTTCGACGGTTATGGGGGCCTTCTCAGCGTCAAGTTCAATAGTAACTTCGCCAAGTGATGTAGTCATAATGACCATGGGAGTTGCTCCAGATTGTAAGTTTAAATGTGATTGTCCAGGGTAAGTCTGCTCTGCTGCGGCTGGTTGAATGGTAAAACCGACCAGAAACAAAAGAGCAATGTAGTAAAAACGAATGCTATTGGTCAATGGATTCTCCCAAGTAGTTAGCCTAGCCAGAACCCATCATCCCGGCTAGAAGCGGCAGCAGTAACCATGCGATTAATATCTGCCGCCTTAGTAAGGTTAAGCAACTTCACGACAAATTAACAGCTAGCGTAACTTAATATTCATTTTTGCATAGAGCAAGGAGTTGGATGAAAAAAAAGGGGTTAAAAGTTTTATTTATAGGCCAATAGAAATCATTAAAAAACAGTTTTTTTATTAACTATTTTCAACAGATATTGCATAACATGTTGTCGAAACTTTGTTCCCCTTGAGATGTGGTTTTGAACAACTATGATCTATTGCAAATTTGGGTTGTTAAGACAATCAATTATTAATTGTGCCTATGTAAAAGCATAAATATGGTCAAAAAGGGGAAATGTTCCCCTCTTTTGACCGTATTTCTATGTAAATCAGCTATAGTTAAGAGTTGCTCTATCTGTCCAGGCTTGGTTGAAGGCTATTTTGCCGTTGGCGTAGAGGGTGGCGGTGGATTCGTCGCTGTTTATTGCGGTTCTTTGAATCAACCATACCGGGTTTGCTTCATCGCTACCTGGGTCGGCTCTGCCTATGTAGATATATTGGGTGGTGTCTACAGTTACCGATGTTGTGCGAACGGTAAGCAGGGTTTTGCTGTCCAGCAAATTATTAAGCTTGCTCTTATCTATGTGGGTTGTTTGTGGCATGACGGTATCCTTTTGTATCTTTATTTTTTAGATATGGTTAAATTTGAAGTTTGGCTTTTGTTATCAAAACTGTGTTGCAGTGCTGAAAGTATGCCTCTAAATGTTCTGCCAAATAGAGCATCGTGAACTTCTATTAGCTGGCCTGGTGCCAACCCGGGACGATAGATGGTAGTCACCTCTACAATCTGTAGTGGCTCCCCTGAATCTAACTCTTGTTCTGCCCGTGCTCTTAAGGCAGGCTCACTGCACAGCAGAGGAGAATAGATATCTGCTGCTGGGTTTTGCCCGTTATTTCTCTGCCTTGTGACACTATCAATTTTGTTGTCAACACTCTGCCCACTAACAGCAAAAGCCACGGGAAAACTGTCCTCTCCCTGTAACTCTAACGGGGCCATATATTGATAGCTGCGACTTTTTGTAGTAGCGACAATTTTTAAAATGGCTATCCCTTTTTCAGGTGTTGTTATGGTCATCATATCAACATCTAAAACCGGTGTACCAAGGTCACAACCTAGCCAGATATATTGCTCTAACTGTTCAATTGGTTTTGATAGTTTTGCTTTTGAGGTGTTTATAAATGTTAAATATTCTGTTGCCTGATAGATGACCTCGCCATTATCAATAACTTCTGCAGTTGATGGGGTTACTGCTGTAGTGTTGACTCCTGGTGTTGGGGTGAGCAAAAGATGGGTGGTTTCACCTGGTTGAAAACGGGTTTTACCACGGTTTGGGCCATCATCACGGCGATCAAGGTCGAGATTAAGAAAACCTGTTTGATGGTTGGGATCTGAATTACTAACAGTTATTTTGTCAAACAAAAAAGAGCTTTTGCAGCTCTCTGAAATAGCCAAATTATCAGTGACATCGGTAAATGTATGGTCAGGTGTAGCCGTGTTCCAGTTCTCTATAGCTATGGGAAATTTTGCCTGGATAAATGGTGTGCCGTCTGGTCTGCTGTTTACCACTCCACCAACCGCTGTAACTATATTGTTTACAGTTTGCAGTGGTGTCTCATTTTTATAGTTCAATTTGCCACCTGTAATTGGCCAATCAACCTGTTGCCAGATGATTGTCTCTTGGAGCAGCTCCTGAACAACGGTTTTTGCCTGTTTTGTTGTTTCCCACTCTTTATCAACAGCTGCTGCTCTGGGGAAGCCATGTTTAACAATGGGGCTTTTGGCAATAATGGTTGCCATGGGTCTGTTGTTGCCTTTGCGAACCAGTTTTTTTGTCTCCACCAATAACACAAATATCTCACCACAAACCTCAAGGCTGAACTGATCATCAAGGTTGAGCTTTTGCCAGCTATTCTCATCTGCCAACACCATCTCTACCTGCCAGGCAACATCATTTTGGCTAGCCATTATTTTTAAGTTGGTCAACATAATTGGTAAGCCGTTTAGTTTAATCTGACTTAGGGAAATCTGTTGCAGACTATCAATATAGTGGATATTCCAATACTCTGTTTTGCTGCTATGAATATGGTTGAAATTTTGCAGATCAGCTATCTGATTTAAAGTAGCAACTGTTGTGTTGGTTTGAGAAAATGGAGAGTTGATTGCAGCTGATATGTTGGATCTAAGTGACCACTCCTGAAATTTACTGCTGGTCAACCGATAATGGATCGGTTGTTGTGAGTAGCTCAACAGCCAGCGCACATATGGCTGTTGTTGTTCAGATGCTAGGTTAATAGCAAAATGGTGCTGGTTTTTTGCCTCAATATATGGTGAGTACGGTAGCGAAATATTCTTGCTTAAATGAACTGTATAAGGGTGGTTGTTCTCATTGATGATCTCAGCGGTGTAACGGTTATCAAGCCATCTCTCAACATAGACACCCAGCGGTGTGGGTTGTCTATTTGTTCTCTCAATTTTTAAACAAAAAGGCTTTATAATTTGTTTGGCGGCAAGGGGGCCGGGTATATCAATGGTTTTACCAACACCTCCACTCCAATCGGTTATACCGCTGAATTGTGCCTCTAAGTTCCAATCGGTTCCGTTATCGGAGGATGATAGGGTAAAATCTGTTGGGCACTGGCTACTAAAACGTGGCAGAAACCAGAGCTGCTTTATCTCAACATCACCCCCGGCAAAATCATACTGAAACCAGCATGTCTGAGATGGACCGCCATTGCTCCAATATAGGCTTGTGTTGTTATCAAAAAGTTTGTAGGCGGTTGAATCGTTATGGCTTGCTGATCCGGTCCCACTATTACACAGATCAACACCATCAACCTCGCCACGCATTTCAACTTCATAGAGGGACACCGTGTTGTTAGGCCCAGATGTGGATTGGGTTATGGTGATACGCCAGTAACGATGAGTAGCCATGATTAAAAATTATTCCGGCAGAGGTTGAAAGGTTATTGTGTCAAAATCTACAGCGGGACTAGCCAACAGTGTTGCCGTTTGGTTTGAATAGATGGGGTTTTCCCCTGTGCTATAGGTAAAACCAGTGCTGTTCCATAACAGTTCACATATAAGGGTAAATTGTCGTCCAGATATTTTTTTTCCAAAGTCACTAATGGGGTAGTTGATATCAACCAACTCATCACCAGGGTGGATATATGGAATATGGTGAGAAAAACCAAAATTTGAACTTAACTCCACCCCTGTTTCAATCCAATAGTTGTTACATTGGGTTAGGGAGATTTTCAAAACAACATTGTTATGTATCTGATAGATCCGATCATATATATTACTTGGGGTGGCTATTGGTTGATTTACTCCATCAGGATGTTGCCAGGGGGCGTAGATGGCACCTGTCATACAAACATCTCTGATATCAAAAGAGCCATACCAACCTTGAAGATCTGCATTTGGTCGCCAAACAATACCCAGTATCGGCAACATGAAAAATGCCAGAGCCTGCCCATTGTTTATTGCAAACTCAGCCCTATATGAAACACTGCTATATATGGTGGTTATTTTTTCAAGTGTTTGTAGGGATGGTTGCAAGCTATGATTTGTCACCCGCCAATAGGGAACTTTTATGGTGTAGCTACCAGGCGTAAAAAGTTTTATTAGAGCCTGATTATGGTGTGATTGGGTAAAAATAGTGGAGAGAGTATTTGTTCCCTTGGTGGTTATATAACAGCCAATATTTTTTAGGTTTATGGCATAGTTTTCCGCCATTTTTTTGTTGTCCAGCTCAATGTGGTATCGGCCATTTATGTAATAGTATTTTTTTACCAAACCAGCAACATTCTCACTGTAGTATATGGTCTGGTTATTTGCCGTACCCTGGCTCTCTCCTTGAAAAATAGTCTCTTTACTTGGCGTCAAAAGAGTTACTGTTATATTCTCGTTTAAAGTAGGTGTATACTCAACACCATCATCACGAATAAAACGCAAGGAGTAACGGGACGTTTGGGCAAAGTTTATGGCTTTGATTCGACTAAACGGTCCAGGAGTTTTAAAAACAGTGCTGCCCATTTTTTTTAATTATTAAACCGGAAGGTTATTTCTGGAAGATATGGGTATAACTCCCAATCTGCACATGACTCTTTACCATCAACACGGGATAGTTTCATGGTCATGGTTGTGGGGCGTTCGACATCGATATAAATATCTTCACTATCTTGGTTGAATATACGATCGACCTGGGTCTGGCGACTGGTCTCTACATATTGTAGTTTTCCCGGATTTTGTGAAGCCTCGGCACACATTAAAATTGCCGAGTATTCCTCTTCTGTCAGATCAATTTTACCATCGGCAATCTGCTGCCAACAGCTATCCCAACACAGATCGGGATCTTCAACCTGTGGTAACAACTCAATGGGAGGTGGTAGGGTTTCGTTTATATAACCACGTTTACCCAAGGACCCTTCCGGCCAAAACTGGCGGTCAAATGCCAGTTGGGTGGCATGGCCTTCTGCCAATGCAATTACATAAACTGGCGGTATTTCACAGTCGCGAATATTACCTGCCAACCAAGCCTGTTTCATCTCTTGCAACCGTTCTGGTTCTATCTGTTCCTCCCCCATATCATACTCAACACTAAAGAGAGAAAATTCAGGTTGATACTCAACCACCATTGCCCCAGTTACCGCTTTTGCATGGTGAAAAATACCCTGGCTGGCAATATAGGTTGGTGGCTCTACCTCTTCTCCGTTTTGAGCAAAAAAACGGGTTTTGTCCACAACAACAGCGGTTGGGTTGTCGTATGGAAATCTGAGTGATTGGCTGTTTTTATTGGTCCAGGTAAGGGTCTCTGTAAGGGGAGCTTTTCTACGACCAATGGCCTTGGCGTTTCCACTGTGGACAGTAAGTCTTGCTGTACTGGCTATATCTTTTGCACAGTACAAACGTATACGCTTAACTCCTGGTTTGATCATCTTAAGAGCAGTTTTATATTGGTCTGCATAATGATCAGGAGTTCTACTCCAAAAACCGACAATTTTTGGCCTCACCTGGATAGGTGAGGAGCCTAGATCATCACCTACCATCAAAACAAAAGAGGAGCGTTTTTGTCGGCTTAAAAAATCGAGAGTCAAATCGGCATTTAACTCCTTCATTCGCTCTCTCCACTAATGGCGATAATCACCTTGTTGCCAGATAGACTATCCGCCCCTGCCGGTACAGTGCGTTTTTCCCAAACTGCCACGGCAGCCGGATGGGTTGTAAAGGTAATTGTCTCACCTGCTGCCCAGCTGCCACCCCAAGGTGGTGTGCCATCTGTCAAGGTAAAATAGGGTTTGGAAAAATCGCTATTATTGGGAGCAAAATCACCTCCACCAATGGAGCCGCTTCCTACGTTTCCTACGGTATCTCCAGCACATGAAAAATTGGTTGCATCGGCAAAGGTGATAATCCATGTCTGTTCAATGGTGCCGATATGGTCAGTGATGGGTGGATATGTCGCCTCATCATAGCTGCCGGAAGTTGATGACTCTCCCCAACCATCAACTGTTGCTTCAATATCAGCCGCCTCTATTACTGATGCTATTTTTGTTTCTAAAGCCAAATAGCTATTGGCTAAGGATACCCCATCAGCAAAGGTGAGGGTGGCTTTGTCACCATTCCAAGATACACCAGCTGTTGCTGCCAGACGTAAAAACTCACTGCTACCTGCAGGATCATCAACATTAGCTTGGTTGGAAATACGGATGAGATCACCATCTTGGAAAATGTTGTGACCAGCTGCACTATTTCCCACCTCAACATTAACTGCAACCGTAGTGTCCTGGGCAGCTACATTTGCATCCAGATCACCTGCACCATAAAAGCGGGTATAATCATCTGCCTGGGCTTGAGTATCGGTCTGTGTGCCACTCATCAGCACTATGCTGTCATCACCTGGGGTGTGGGTTTCAATGAATATTTTTGGCTCAATGAGTGTCAGGTCATCATCATTATCTATCTTGATAAAACTTTTACGATATTTTACTGAGCCAGAGGTACGTTCTGCTTGGGGAACATCGGGCCAGACGTTGTTTTTTACTCCGTCAGGAATCTCATTAGCAGTAAGAATACCACCGTTGGCGGTGGTTTCATTTATTATGGTGGGTTTGTACCATTTGATTTCACTTGTTTGAATGGCCATTACTGTTTATTCCTTGCGAGTCATTGTTTGTTTTAAATACATGTCAACCGAATTGTGCCGGTGAACTGATTGTGATTGGGCCATAACGGGGTTAAGGATATGGCTGGCGGTTCATGGTGACGAAAAATTACGTTGCAGCTAAACTCCTCCCAAATTAATGGGTAGATTGCGCCCTGTTGGGCTGCCATATCTTTGAGTTGGTCAACGCTATCCTGGTCTAGCCATGTGGTGTCTCCCTCAGCAGCAAGGGTCATGGAGATTCCAGTCACCTTGCTGCTGAAAACCACCGGATTTCCAGCCAGAGTATGGAACACCGTCTGGTTGATGGGAGATATCTTATATCTATCTATCCATTGAATTGAGTCTGGCAATGTGAGGTTTCCAAGCTTTTTCATTAGATACCAACTGTCCCTTTAATTGTGAATCTGGTGCTAAAACAGATGGGATAATAACCGTAGCCGTTGTTATAAATAGGGCCGGGTGCGGTTGTTAGAGTTAACGGGCCGTAGTCGCTGTTTGGTTTCCAACCTAGAAGGGTTGAGCAGATACTGTTTATCAGGGGGCCAGCTTCAAGCCTTTCAAAAGTTCCGCTTGTGGTTTCACGGGCGCAACGCACCACAACTACCAACAGCCACTGCTGATCTATTACCTGCTCTACCCCTGCACCCATGAAAGGTTTTTGCCCATCATAAATAAGATAGAGAGCAGGTACTGGACCTGGATGGTTGAATAGCTCTTTTATGCTACGCCCGGTGTTTATTAATTTAAAACCATCTGTCAGACTTTGAAGCTGGTTGAGTATCAACTCTTCAGCAGCAAAATAGTTGCTCATGATCGATAATCCTGGGTGGTAACAAACCCCTTTAATGAGGTGTTATCAAAAATTCGCTGTTTATTTTCAAAATCGGCAAGAGCTGCCCCTCTTCTAGTTTGGCTAGATGTGCCAAGGTTGAGATCGGCCCGGTTGTTGGCTAGATCTTTCAACCAGGTGAGGGTCTCCTCATAACGCCTCTCCACCTCTTGTGGTACAGCATCGTCGTAAAGCAGTCGCCGAGCCATTGCCCCACAACAGCGGGGCAGGGGGGTGTTGTCGATATCTGTATCGGCTATGGGCAGTTCATAACGGCGAGAGATATAGGAGTCTATAACCAGTGATGCCTCAGCCAAAGCTGCGGTTATTCGGGCAATAGATTTATCGGCTATCTCAATCTCTTGGGTGCTGTAAGAGTCTCGATCACCCCCCTCAATGGTCAGGCGCATGAGTTGGGCGGAAAGCATGGCAAGATCATCAGGAGTGGCAGTTTGAGCCAACTCTTTTGCCCCATACCATTGCAAGAGGTTTAGGTGTGAGGCATAACTCATTGGCTATTTTCCTTCTGCCATTGTTGCCAGCTTTTATCCCTCTCATCGGCAGAAACACGACGACCAAGCAAAGCTGCCAGGCTCTCTGTACGTGGTCGTCCATCCTTCATCCATAAAGATCCATCCCCGGAGTCAAGTTTGTTTATGGCTGTGATAAGATCATCATCTACATTTGGTTTATTGTTTTTTGGGGATGATTGCCCATTTTGTAAAACTGTTGTTTCCCCAATGGCAGCGACCCGCAAAAGGGCCGCTGCTTGCTGTTGTGTCATCTCAACAACAGCACCGGGACAGTATGATCTACCGTTGTGACGTAGTGGTGTAAGAACATTAAACTGTGCCATGACTATCAAGCCGGATTTTGGATTAGATAACCGGAAAGAATACCTGTTAATACCGGTACTCGTTCGTATGAGACGGGAAAAATCCAGCTTTTTGCATTGTTTTCATAATATGGTTTCTCAACCAATGGATAGCCGTCCATGGTGTATGTATAACCAAATGATGGGTCTTCCATGCCTGAAGGCGCAGTGGGAACATAGGCCAGAATAGCGTTGTTACCCCAGATATCGATATCGTTGCCATCATCATCAAAAGCTACCGCTTTTCCAACCACCACCTTCTCTAGATCCAGAAGTGAAGCGAGCATCTCTGGTGTTACTGATTCCCGACTGGTGTATTTAAAACGGTCGATGATGGATTGATGATTTTTCATGGCGTTAAACGCCTGAGCTGACAGCATCAATGTATTGGGATAGATGCCGACTGAGGTACGAATAGCCTCTTTGCCAGTATTAATATCCTTGGTAGGATCAGATGCACCGTCGCTCCATTGGTCGCTACCGGAAAGGGTTACTTTATGGTCAGAATCATAGTTGGCAGCATTTGTTGCTAGTTGTGCTTGATCATATTCCAGAGTTAAAGAGAGGGCGCGCAAGGTGCTGTTGACGGAGCGACCACCAAGATCGATACCGGGAATTTGTGCTGCATCACGGAGATATTCTCTTGGCACCTGACCCTCAAGGGCATCTTGCACAAGAGCAAAACTTTTTCCCAGATAACCAAAGCGAATTCTTTTTGTGGCAGTGCCAGGGGCACGACGAGATTGGTATAGTTTGAAACTCTCTTTACCAAACTCCAAAATTTGACCACCAGAGACCGCAACAGGAACTTTGGGGAACAGGGAGTGACCAATATGTTCGGCATGGCGATAACCCTGGGCAATTTCTGTAAGAACCGGGTCGATAACCCGAACTTGACTGGACGACATAGACATGACTATTTTTCCTTTTTTAATTTGGTTTAATTAGCGGCGCAAGAGAACTTCGATCATTTTTCCTGCAGCTGAAGCGGTTTGTAGGGCATCAGCCATGACAAAATCAGGCAAATCTGCCCCTTCAAAAATAGCTCCATTTGCAGCTGTGCTGGTAACAGGCGTAGCACCTGCGCCTACCCCAAGAGCAGAAGCAGGTATGACCCGACCCTGATCATCAGTTATCAGAGAGTCACCAATGCTAACTGCAGCACCAGTTTCCATAATTGCTGTGCCATTGGTTACAACCGCAACACCACTGCCGGAGTCAGCATCGGATACACTTGCTCCCATTGCTTTTTGTCCTTGGCTTGTGGCTTGTGCTCCATCAAAGCCCATGGCGCGGTGAGCAGTTACAGCACCATTGGCGATAAGGGTTAAAGTTAAAACAGAAATATTTTGTTGGCTCATTGTGTTGGTTCCTATTTAAGAAAATGTTATTTATCTATGCTTAAAGCAGCTGTTAGATAGTCGATATCATGGCTTTTGGCGTAGGAGAGAATTTTGTTGTGAGCAGCTAAACCATCTTGGTCTACCTGATACCCTCGTGGAGTGGGGTAGTGAAGTGTGTTGTAGCTGAGATCGTTTTTGTTGTCCGGTGTGGTTTCAGCAAACTCAACCTGAACAGGTAATCTTTTTATAAATGATTCAAAATAGCTGGCAGCCTCAGAATTTTTTTGTTCTGTTCCACCTTCTGAAAACTCAATTACCCCTGACTCCTGCAAACGATCCATAAGAGCCATAATGCCCTCTCTGTCACGGGGGAGGATGCGACCCTCTTTTATCAGTTGATCAACTAGTTGAGTTATACGGTTTTTCTTGTTGGCTGACTCTTGGTTGTTTATCTTCTCTTCTCTTTTGGCAAGTTGGGTCTCTAGTGCTTGCAACTCCTGCTGTTTTTGTTCTAGCTCCTCTTTAGTCGGAACAGTCTCTTTATCTTTATTGGTCTCTTTGTCCTGCTCGGTTTTCTTCTCTTCTTGATCTTGTTCCATTGTTGCCTCCTGTGGTGTAGAAAATTCTATAA
>JADFZS010000260.1 GCA_015232405.1 Magnetococcales bacterium
TGCCAGTTGGCATTTCGCAATGTTCCAACAGTCAGCAAAACAATGAATCAAAAAAGCAAAACCCATGAAAACACTGCATGATTACAGAGAAGCTCTGCGAGGTATAAAACAAGATATCAAGAAAGCAGATTATCAAAAGGCTTTCCGTGAGTTATGCACTCTGGCAGATCCCGATGCCGACTATTCCGTACAGCATCGGTACGCAAAAATATTGCAAAACATTCCCGCCGAAAAACTCTCTTTAACTCCGGTGCGCATAGGTATAGTTGCGACCACCACAATGGATCAGTTTGTTGATGTGTTCCGTTTCTACCTGACACTTATGGGCCTGGAGCCAACATTTCATGTAGCCAGATTCAACACCCTGCACCAGACCGTGCTCGACCCCCAAGATTCGCTATATTCTTTCAAACCCGATATCGTCTGGCTGTTTACAAGCCACAGGGACGTAATGTTTGAAATATCTCCAGGTGCTGGACTGCAGGAGGTGGAGCAATCCATTGTGGCGGCACTGTCCCGTTTTCAGGTTCTCTGGGATGCGCTGAAGGCCAACTCTTCCGCAATCATCGTACAAAATAATGCTGACTTACCTATGGAGCGATTATTCGGCAACTATTCTGGCAACACGCTTTGGAGTCGTAGCGGATTGTTGCAACGGTTTAATATTGCCATGGCTGCTGCTGCATCATCTGAGGCCGGTCTGACTATTTTTGATCTGGACCATATCTCATCAATTTTTGGCAAATCCCGCTGGCAGGATGAATCATATTGGTACAATTCCAAACACGGTTTTTCACTGGATGCTATCGGCATTACCGCCTATCGGGCTGCCAGCCTGGTAAGGGGTATCAAGGGGTTGTCCAAAAAGTGTTTGATTCTGGATCTGGATAACACTCTTTGGGGGGGGGTAATTGGTGATGACGGTGTTGAAGGTATCCACTTAGGCAATGGTTCTGCCGATGGTGAAGCATTCATGGATTTCCAAGCCTACCTTAAATCCTTGAAGGAAAGAGGTGTAATTCTCGCCGTGTGCAGCAAAAATCAGGAGGAAAATGCCCGTATTCCTTTTGAGCAACATGCTGAAATGCGTTTAAAGCTTGAAGATATTGCCGTCTTTGTCGCCAATTGGAACAACAAAGCCGACAACATACGGCAAATTGCCGATACTTTGGAAATCGGCTTGGATTCAATGGTGTTCATTGATGATAACCCGGTTGAGCGGGAGTTGGTGCGCAGTATGCTACCCATGGTGGAAACCCCGGAATTACCTAAAGACCCATCCCTCTATTTGCGCACGCTGGACAGTCTGGCACTGTTTGAGACGATATCTTTCTCTGTTGAAGATAAAACCAGAGGCGAGATGTACCGCCACAACGCTGAACGGAAACAGCTTAAAAATAATTTTTCCAACATTTCCGAGTTTCTTAAAGATTTAAAAATGGTAGCTGCCATGGGTGATGTCAACACCATGACTTTGCCCCGTTGTGCGCAACTGATCAACAAGAGCAACCAGTTTCACCCAACCACCACTCGTTATTCTGAAGCTCAAATTCGAGAGATGGTAGCTGATGACACTTATATTTGCCGATACTATTATTTGCGCGACCGTTTTGGTGACAACGGCCTGATTTCAGTTGTGCTGATGAAACGGCAAGATAGGGTCATGCAGGTTGATACATGGGTAATGAGTTGCCGGGTTCTGGCGCGAGGCATGGAGGAGTTCGTTCACAACGATATGGTCTCGATTGCTCGCGACAAAGGCTGTGTTCGGCTCGAGGGTAAATTTATCCCCAGTGCCAAAAACAAGTTGGTTGCCAAACTCTATCCACGACTGGGTTATAAGCCGGCACAGACTGACGGTGAGATACAACTCTGGCAACTTCCAATAGATGACAACACCCCTCTTTTGGATAATAACATTCGAGCCGAAAACCAAACTCAACCAAACAATCAGGAGCCGTAACCATGGATCCCAAACGCCAGGAAATCACAGACCGCCTGAACCAGATTTTTCAGGAGGTATTTGATGATGATGAACTGCAGATCTTTGAGGAAATGACTGCAAAGGATGTGGAAGAGTGGGATTCCGTTGAGCATATATCACTGGTAATCGCTACCGAGAAGGAGTTTGGATTCCGGCTCAACGCGGCAGAAGTCGTGCAATTGGAAAATGTTGGGGACATGATCGATTTATTGATGGAGCGAGCAACCAAATAGACTGTACTGACTTCCTGTTAAAAACAGCAACGCCATTGCGTGTTGTCGGTTTATCCTTGAAACGGCAGTTGGGAGTGCATGAATGGCGCAATATATTGGTTTAGCTGCTGTAGTAGACATAGTCGAAGTCAACCAATGGGTGATGAGACTTTTTTCTACTACGGCAGATGAATCAAGAGGTTATGCCAAGCATGTGCTAACTACTGCCTTTTTTAGGTTTATTGGAGAATATTGCATATAATGAGTACACCTCCTGAAATCCTTGGAACCCTGCGCATCTCTCAGGCAGAGAGCTTGGATTTTGCAAAACTTTCTGGTGATTATAATCCAATTCACGTTGACATGGTTGCTGCACGAAGGATGGTGTATGGAGGAACTGTCGTTCACGGTATCCACGCATGCTTGCTGGCAGTGGCTATGGTTTTACGACAATCAGGAGCAACCAAGCTCTCCCTTAATAAGTTGCAAGCACGCTTTTCCTCTCCTATTCGGCAGGGTGAACTGGTGCAGGTCATTGTCAAAAAGCGGCAGGCCGGGAATGTCCACAAGCTGACTCTTGAGTGTAACGGCATACGAGCTCAATCCATTTCCCTGGATTATTCTGCCGCCACGGTAACCGATATTGAAAATTCTCCAGATGAATCGACTCCAGCTCTAGCCTGTAGAAAACTGCTATTTACCGATGCCAGACGACAAAAAGGTGAGGTTGAGCTGGTGTTGGACAAAGAGGCGTTGGGGCGTTTGATGCCTGCGGTCGCCAAACACCTGCCGTACCGGCAAACCTCGCAACTTTTATCACTTACCAGAATCGTCGGCATGATCTGTCCGGGAGAGGATTCCCTGTTTACAAAGTTTAGCCTCACTTTCTCACCTGGTATCAATGCAGTAGAAAAAAAATTACGCTATAAAGTGACGACAGCCGACGAGCGTTTTGCCAGGATCACCATGGGAGTGGACTGCCAGGATCTGGTTGGTGAGGTGCATGCCAACTTTCGCACACCTTTTGTTAAACAGGCCTCTTATGAATACATTGCTGCCAAGGTAACCCCAAAAGCTTTTGCGGGGCAGCGGGCCATTGTTATCGGTGGCTCCCGTGGATTGGGTGAGGTTACAGCCAAGTTGATCGCTGCTGGCGGTGGTGTGCCATTGATTACCTACTACCGAGGAGAGGATGATGCCCGCCTGGTTCAGTCTGAGATTCATGCTGGTCATGGAAATTGTGAGGTAATGGAGTTCAATGTTTTAAAACCCTCTTTTGAGCAGATGTCATCTCTATTTTCAGGATTACCACCCTCAAATCTATACTATTTTGCCACCCCTCCTATTCGATTCAACAACAGTGGCACATGGAATGCGGAACTCTACGCAACCTACCATGCATATTTTGTTGAAGGATATTCAAAAACCATAGAAACCATGCTAAAGTGCTGGCCAGACTCCAATCAAGGTTTGACCATCTTCAATCCATCCAGCATATTTCTTGACAAACCTGAATCTGGTGCCGCCGAATATATTGTCGCCAAAGGTGCCGCTGAAGCTTATGGTCAATATTTGAATGGTATCACTCCAAATATAACTGTGCATAACGTGCGTCTGCCACGCATCTCGACCGATCAGACATCAGGTGTCGATAGCGACAAGCTACAGGATCCTTTGCAAATTATGCTGGAGGTGCTTTCCTGAAGAGTGTTGGCCTGAGCTGTTAAATGTTTGTATCAGCTCATTACAGCATGTAATAATTGCTTCATGGGAATGTTTTTAGAATGGGTATCATAAGATCAAAAAACGTTATTTTGGTTGTTGTTTTTATTGTGACTGTATTTACTTTCCCAATATTTTTTGGTTTGATAATGCAGCAGCCGACGGAAAACCCCAATTTTGGGCCGATATTTAAAAATCAGATAGCCAAAGAAAAGCCTGATTACATATTTATTGGAAATTCAGTTGTACTATCAAGAATAGACCCACAAATTATTGCAAAATACACCAACAATTCCAAAGCCTACCTTTTGGTCGAAGGTAACGATTGGTCAGCAATCTGGTATCTCAAATTTAAAAACTCCCTGATTGCCTCCAAACACCTTCCAAAGGCTGTGTTTTTCATTTTTGAGGATGATGATCTCACGATCCAAAATGGAGTTTCGGTTACCGCAAGATATATTTGTAAAACACAAAGAAATTCTCTTGAAGATGAAGGAATTTTTGATGAAATTTTGCAAAAAAACCATACTCCATTGACCCTGCTAAAATATTTTACAGCAGAAATATATTCAAATTGTTTTTGGAACCGATTTGCGTCAATAGTAAGTTGGTACATAGAGACGATACAATTGATTTTCGTGCTGCCGGAATATGCGCAACACCACATATATAATCGGTTTAATAATGCAGATATTGCTGATGAACAGACACTTAATCAGCAAGATATGACAGAAGCAAAGAATAGTTTAATCAATAAGGTCAATAATATATTTATTCTGGATAATTTGCGTGACAATAATCAGGCAGACAGTCATCTTCCAAAAATAAATGCAAGAATGGATTTTTCTGCTACTATCGATTTATCTTTTCTTCCGCATATTGTGCAGTTGGGGAAGCTACATAACGTACCGATGGTATTTGTTCGCGCCCAAAGAAGTCCAGTTGAAAACAATCCAGATCGCAACCCTCAGAAGGTTGCTAAGTATGTTCAGGATTTAAAAGCTTATTTTTCTGAGCACAATATCCGCTTCTATGATTTTTCTGGTGATTCATTCATCACCGCTGACATGTATAAAGATGTCTCGCACATAAAAGTAGAATACAAACCAGCATATACAAAACATTTTATAGAAATGTTTCCAGATATTTTTCCAAATTCACCAACAAAAAACACCGCAACCTATTGAGGCTGTCGCAAAATGACGCATAACGAAGAGCTGTTGGTGTCGGATTATGGTCTCACCTGACTATAACAACTGCCCTTTATAGGATAATGTCGAGCATGTGCTTTATGGTTGATTAATGAAGAAGATTTGTTTAGTCTGAAGTTCCTTTAAGAAATCTAAGAAAAACACGCAAATTCAAGGTTCTGCGTGTTTTTTTGTGTTTTTGTGTTGACATGTAAACGACAAAAAGATCCTTGTAATATTTCGTCAATATATGGTATTGTGTTGGCATGTATATAGCTACCATACCAAATCGTCGTTCCAGACCTGCAATTCTTCTCCGAGAAGGGTACAGGGAAAATGGAAAAGTCAAAAATCGTACGCTCGTCAACCTGACTAATTGGGCACCCGAGAAAATCGAAGCACTGCGTCAGGCACTACGAGG
>JADFZS010000261.1 GCA_015232405.1 Magnetococcales bacterium
GTCAAGGAAACGGCAAAAATCCTTGATGTAGCTCCCTCAACAATTCACCGATGGCTTGCCGACGGATTTATTGCCGGAGAACAGATCACACCGGGGGCTCCATGGCAAATCCGCATTACTGAAGAACTCCGCGCACGTTTTGTTGAGGAGGCCCCGGAAGGATACGTCCCCATGTACGAAGCCACCAAAATCCTCGGTGTGTCTCGCCAGACGGTGATGCATCGTGTAAAGCGCGGTGAGATTTCCGCTGTACATGTACGGGTTGGAAAGAGAAAAGGTCTGCGAATCAAGGCAGTTAGCCGTCAACTCAGTCTGTTTGACTCATAATCATGAAAAGGGGTGGTAGTATGAGACAGGATCTTTGATGCTGCGATTTATGGTGTCCAGTTGATCCAGGGTGAGAGAAATAGTATTATCCATGGTGTAGCTCCATTGAGAGATATTGAAGACGGCCAGGACACTAAACACTTATTTTTAAATAGAAAAGGTTAATTTGTGGAGGTGGTCGGTTTAACGTGGTAATTGCTTGTTACCAAACACAGAAGTTGATTGCGCAACTTCTGTAATTAAAGTAGCAATTGATTTTTTTTGCAATATCAATTGATCTGAGCATGTTGTGGGATTATTTCAATTTATTTAGGTAGGGTAAAGCTTCTCTCTTCCCAATTATATTAACCTTGAATTACATCAATTATTGGGGGTCGACAGTTTTCTTGGAGATGCTTCCGGCGTAGCCAGTTTTCTAGAAATTGGTGCTTTGGCTGTCCAAGCAGTTTTTGTTTGGTGAGTGGTTTCGGCCAGTTTACGCAGCTTATCTGCATCAAACTTTCGAGAAATATCCGACAGAGGATTGTGGGAGCTAGTACACATGATTACATTCCTGTCCTTTTCCAAATAGGGCAAAGAGTCAACAAATCTGACATTTTCGTCAAAAAAACGACGTTTTATCAGTTAAATACCTGTTCTATGCCATAGCGCAATTGGCACGCCAAATCTCCACCAACCCAATTCGGGAATACATTTTCTTTCTCATAGGACTTGACTGAATCTTTTTATACAACTAAAGTGAGAAGTTATTGTAAGTTTGTCTCACAGGCTGAACTGGGGTGGGTTTGGTTGGGGGGGAAACTGAGTAAAAGGTAGGGTAGAGTTTATGTGCAGAGACAGAACCGACTTTTGGGCAAAACGGTTTTTTAATTTGCCAGGAGAGGTGACCATCAAACCCTTTAATGAGGGTCAGGTGCTGTTCCAAGAGTTAGGACAGAATCCGTGCCACGGCATACAAGTCCACTATTTGGCCGCCTATCTGGAAACATTCAACGTCCAGTCGGTGATTCATGAAACCACCTACTTGGATGAGGAGTTCCTTAAGCAATTTCAAGCGTTTTATAGCACATCATCTCGAGGATATCCAAACTTTTGCCAGCGTTTTAACTTTTTCCGCCAATTTGTCGGCGATGACCCAAAAGGACGGCACGAACCGGAAATCGATCAATTGGATACGGAAGAGTTCAACTTTTGGCTCAAAAACGCTTTTGATCAAGTCCTAGGCCAGAAGCTGCCAAATTGTCTCTGTTACTGTACTGATTGTCAGGCACGAAACGCCTCATCTGGCTCGGAGATTCCCTTAGACTTCCACCAACTTCAACAACGTTATGTCGGGTTTTCAGTCCTTCGTCCCTTACCATCTGCACCTTTGGGCCGAACAGTCCTGTTGCCACGGCGCTTGCCACTGGAGGAAGAGACAAGCTATAGCGGTGCTAGACTGACTGATGATACCAGTTCAATGAGAATTCGTACCTTCCCACCCACCCGTGAATATATCTCCCATGTGCTGGGGTTGCCGTTTCGCGTCAAGGGGCTTGCTTGGCAACAACAAGATATGGGAGGTGTAAACTCCTGTGCTGATATAAGCTTATGGACGGCCATGCAGTCGGCAGCCATTGAGTCTGGGCGCCAACCTCGTACATCTACCGAAATCGTTCAGGTTAGTTCCAGTCCAGAGTCGAGCGATATATCTTCTGCTCCTAGCATCGGACTGGGGGTGGAACACCTAATGTCAGCCATCCGGCATTATAACATGACCAGTCTTATTTCCAAACCGGATATCTTTTTACCGCTGGATGACTTAAAAGGGTATACTCCAGTTCACTTTAATGCCACATGCACCTCTCTACTAAATGGTGGCTACGCCGTAGTACTTACTGGATACATGCTTGCTGGTGACTATCATTCCACCTGCCTGATCGGATACAAACCGGTTACGCCCGATGTCTCCCATACTTTGAGGATGGGGACGCCCCGTGTCGTTCCAGGAGATGCAGGGGTAACCCACTATTATGTCCATGATGACATGTATGGCCCATATATTCGGATGTCAGCTGAGGCTCTTCCCCTGCACAAATTAGTCGAGTTACACGACAATTATCTGAACGGGGATAATGCCATGGAGGATACTACCTCGTCCACCACCGTGCCAGAATGGCTACAAAGGGAGGTAATGGTGCTCAAACTTGAACCATGCCAGGACTTGGTTCAAGAGATCACTCCCATGATCGCAGATCATGACTCAGCTGACTGCAACTGCCGTGAAACATTTTCTATTCCCAACGATAGTAATGATACCAAACAAGGGTATGTTTTTGTGCCTACAGGTATTTTGGCTGCTGCACCACCGGAAGTGAGAATGGGAATCGACCAACTCAACCGCATCGGTTACCAAAAATCTTTTGCTCTTGATAATCAATTGAAATATCTGGTGGAGCAGAATGTCATTCCTTGGGCCGATGAGGCCAGTTCCGTCTACTATCTCACATTCACCTGTTCCCCGGTAAAAATTTGGGATTATATGGGAAAGATGTTGCCAGAAGCACTAACCATTGGTGATGTAACTAACCAGGAACGGCTCACCAATGTACGCAGGCAGTTGATCGAGCAGACTAATCCCATGCCCCATAATGTTGGGTTGGTCCGTATATCCTGGGTCAAAATGAGCCAGGAGCACCTCGACCTAGTTAACCAGGAGGAAATTGAGCCAGGCTTGAAACGTGGTGAACGGCCTCGAACCGAAGAGCCACAATTGGTGTTGGATGCTCTTTATGATCTGAGCGATTCTTCTAAACACCAAATGGCTTTTGTGCATATCTACTTTAGTGATCTAATTCGTCACGTGAGGGTGAGTGCTGAGTCGCGCATCCTTCAGATCCGCAGAGCCTACCACCAGGAGTTCGGCTATGATGGTCGGCTTGATTTAAGTCGCTGTACTGACGTGGGATCAGAAATTAACGCATTTTAACCAACTGGAGGGTGTTGTGCCATGACTGACTGGCTAGTGCTACGAACACAAGCGATTTACCATAGGCTCAACTGCCTGGGTTTCATCAACGTACAAGCAGCATCCTCATCCAGTTATAAGTATGTACCCTTTGTATGCCAGATAGCTCTTTTTTTCCTGGGACGTTGCTCAACTCATCTACTTAGGGAGCTAAATAGTGATATCTCTTGCAGATTTCATTATTTATTGAACTTTATCACATATTTTTCACCCAACTTATTAAGGAGGTATCTTATGAAATGGAAATTGACGAATTTTAGTGAGGTTGGTTATTTTACCCAGCGTTTCCCCGTGTCTGCGATCATCAAACCCCGCTGGCAAATCTGCCACCCATTCTCGATTTCTGTAGTGGGGTTGAAAAATGGCTACTGCTGATCCAACGCTTAAATCTGAGTCGACTGATAGCGGGAAGGAAAAGCCAGAGTTGGCTGCTTCGTCTGATGTTCAGGGGCTGGACTACCCACCGTCTGACTCTACCCGGGCCAACCAATTTGGCCCAAGGTCCATGCGGGAAAATTTTCGGGGACCGAGCGATCCGGTCTTTCCACCATACAAGCGCGAGTCAGAGGATGCGATCTACGATGCATGGTTGAAAATGATCAAAAAAAGACGTGAAAAACAGAAGGAAGCAGAGGAGTAAGCTACTGCTAACTATTATGTTGCAATGTATTATGTCCATGGTTTCCCTTCAATAAATAGATAGATTTTTCCACTTTCCTTGATTCCTGGGCAGACTGTTGCTGACTATCGGATGTACAGAGGAATCCGGGCTGGATCTGTTTTTTTTCTCCGTCGAGTTGTGGGGCATACCGGAACGCTGACCGGTATTTTTTTTTGGGGTGGAGGTGCCAATGTCGAACGAAGAGAACCTTAGAAGAGATCTGTCACTTGACAACACGCTGCTGTCGGGACTCTACGAAGATCCCCGCTTTGTTCCTGCAGCTCCTTTAGTAAGCCAACCCAGTACCCTGGATAGGCTGAAAATGGCTATATCAATCCGCAGCTCCCAATCCCCATTTAGCAATTCATCCAAGGTTCAGTCTCGCGACATGGAGTGGGAGAATGCCTATGCTGGTGCTCAATTGGTTTCCGCCATTGGAAAAATGTGGTTCCTGACTACCCTACGTTACCGGCTGGAACCTTATGAGGAGGCAACTAACATCCATTACGAAGAGCAGCGCTGTAAAATAGCCGCTTTTAATGCCGCAGTTTGTCTGATGGATAATCTCATGCCCAGGAAAGTGGATGTGAATAAAGCCTCCTTTGAGGGACAAGACTATGATACACAACTGGAAACCTCACCACGGGTCATGCTCCGGGCAAGTGCTTGGCTGGCCCATTGGCTCAAGCAGGTCCCGGCAGTCACTACCATCTATAACCCCCTCCCAGACCGGCAGCTGTTTCACCATATAAGCTCCCTGTTTGCTTTGGAGATGGGTTGGATCCATTTTATTTATCACTATTACAATCCAAAAAACACTTCAGTGACGGAATATCCTGCAGATGAGGATATTCAGAAGATGCTTTCAAAAAATATAGCGGAGAGAGATCATTTCGACAATGCTACCATTGTTGCATGGGCTGTTAGTAAGCTTCCCTACACTGATAAACACAACGGAAAATACTGGCTTGAGTGGCTACTTGACTGTATTTCAGTAGATAAAATCGAACTATTGTACCAGCAGATGGCTCTAGAAACCGACCCACCAAGTTTAGATTTGAACGGTGCGCCAGTACACATTTGGCCAGACTATGGGCTTGAACAGAATGATAGTGCCAAGTCGGGCTAGAAAACCTGATGGTGGAAAAAAGCTTCAACACGGACTGGACAGAGAAACTGTCCACCACATTAACAGACTCACCCACTCCTGGTGACGCGATCCCAGGCAAAAAGCGAGCATAGGTTTTCATAATTATTTTCCAACGCTCTAATATGGACAGTGTGAGAGTGTGGAAGGGAGTTACCACCTACATGTTGCTCGGGTCGTATGGCCTTGCTCAATACTGGGTCATACCGATTATTGATGTACGGAGGGTGGATGAGCCAGTTTGGTACCTGTGTGGCGAAAAACTCATCTGCAAAGTCTATCACGACTTTAGACGACAGATCTAAATTCGTAACTATTCAGAACCCCCATATGGGAGTCGAAGGATTTGAGGCTCAGCAAGTGAGTAAATGATCAAGGTTCAGACA
>JADFZS010000262.1 GCA_015232405.1 Magnetococcales bacterium
GATATAGAAATTGGGAGAAAAAAGGTGAAGGTAACTTTGGGGAAGTATACATAGCTGATGATCAACTATTAGAACAAAAAGTCGCAATTAAAATATTAAGGGAAAAACTTGTATCAAATGTAAATATAGTTAGATCTCTCCATCAAGAAGTGACTATATCGCGAAAGTTACGTCACGAATACATATGCCCAATACATGACGTTTATAATGGTTCCCAGGGTATTGGGATAGTTATGGATTTTATTGATGGAATGGAATTAAGTGAATGGCTAAAAGCTAATAAAAGAAAACGACTAGAGACAGCAGCACAACGTCTTGAAATATTAAAAAAGCTAACCATAGCCTTTAAATATGCCCATAAGCACATCATACATAGAGATATAAAGCCAAGTAATATAATTCTCATTAACCATGACTCTCCCGAAAATATAACTCCCATTGTCATGGATTTTGGCACTGCCTCTTTAGGAACTGAATCTGAAGAGGGCCAAACAGTAGATGGTACTCCAAAATATATGTCACCAGAACAATGGGAAACACCTGAAAATGTTGATCAACGTTCAGATATTTTTTCTTTAGCTATCATGGCTTATGAAATGTTCACTGATAGGATTCCACCTACCTCACTAAGAAAAATATTTAAGACAAAGATACCACCAAGAATTGCTTTATCAGAAATTGAACCTCCTAGCACTTATTGTATAGCAGTTCCAAGTAGCCTTGATCGACTAATTATACAGATGATGTCGTATAATAAAGAAGATCGTCCAGAATCAACAAATGATATCTACGAATCACTTAAAAAAATTGAGTTAGAAAAAGTCGATGTTGCAAGTGGTATATTCCCAAAAAACAAATCTGAAATAAAAACCGAGACTCGTGATATTCCTGGAGGTTCCTTTGTTTTGGGCTGCCAAAATAGTGATGGAAGTAAAAATGAGCATCCAATACGCACCGTACATTTATCACCATTTACTATTGGGGCTTATCCGGTAACTGTTGGAGAGTATCGAAAATTTATTGAAAAAAGTGGTCACACAGAACCACCTTTGATGAGAGACCCGGTTTTTGGTAGAACCAACCATCCAATTGTAGGGGTCTCCTATGAGGATGCTTTGGCATATGCTAAATGGTGTGGTGGTGACCTACCAACTGAAGCACAGTGGGAGTATACCGCAAAGGGGGGAAAAAATAATAAATATCCCTGGGGAAAAGATGATCCCACTCAAGACCTTGCTCACATCTCCTCTACAATAGAATCTACATTACCTGTGGATAGCCATCCAAAAGGTATCAGTAGTTTTAAGATATATGATATGTGCGGGAATGTTTGGGAGTGGTGTAAAGATAGCTGGGATGAAAAATTCTATAGCACATTAAAAGATGGTTGCCAAGACCCCTATAATAACAATCATGAAATAGAAGATCGAGTTATCAGGGGGGGAAGTTTTGATAGTTTTGTTTCACAAGGACGCTGTACAGCTCGCTACCACAAACCAAAAAAACATAAAAATAGATCTATAGGTTTTAGAGTTGTCTTTAATAAAAACATTAGTAAAAACAATAACCAATAAAAACAAAAAGCTAATACTGACAAATCATTTTCCAGAAATAAAACAAACCCTTATTAGATAGCAATAATAATTAATCATATAGAGAACATTGCCATTTATTGGCTCTTTACTCATTCGATGAAAAATGGAGCAATATTTTGAATTCTTCAATCGACATGGAGAAAAAAACAGTAACTCCATCACAGACCACATCACCTGATGGAGTTGATGAATCAGTCACTCTGCCAAACAAAAGCAGTGGACAGCTTAAGGAAGAACTTTCGTTATCAGAAGAAGATACTCTACAATATGATACCAGAATTGAAGAGCCTGACGATGAAATAGAAACACTAAAAGTTCAAAACAATGATAAAGACAAAAAACCAGATAGCGACCCGATAGTTCAAAATAATCATCAAGCCAAAGAACTATTTAACGCACCACTAGTTCAAAAAAAGCAACCTAATTCTAATACAGAACAAGATAGCAATAATAGTAAAAGAAAAATACATACAGAGAGGAGAACAACTAAAAGCAGAAAATGGATAGAAACAGCACTGGAAAATGGGTTGCCGTCTGAATTGATTAAAGCAGGACTTCTAGATAAACGAGTTGTTGTAGAATTTTTGAAAACAGTATATGAGGGAGAACAATCTTTTTTTAGTGTATTGGTTGCAGCAATAACTAAAAATGAGTTATCAGAAATTTTTCAATGGATTAAAAGTCGTAATCACTGGGAGTTAATAGAAGACGAGAAGACTTTGGAAGAACAGTTAATTTCAAAAAAATGGCTTACTTACGATAAGGCTCTAGAACAGAATGTTGCTGCATTAAAGTCTGATAATGAAAATGTTTTTCGTTATTGTGCCATAGACCCTTTTGATGTAGTTGTACGTGACTGGGTTGAGAGATGTTCTAAACTTGAATCAGAAGTTGTTCTGGTTCATCCCGAAATATTTCCATCAGTCTTGCGACGCAAAAAAATAGAAGCATCCAATAAGGATAAGTTAGTTGAAAAATGTATTGAATTTACCGAAGAAGAGATTAATCAAATCCGAGACAATACAGATAGTTGTGAAATTCCTAAGATGGTCAATTATTTCCTCTATCAGGCATATATTAAAAAAGCATCCGATATACATATAGAACCAACAGAAAAAACCATGATATTACGTTATAGACTGGATGGAATTCTTCATACTGATATGACCCTTCCTATTACATTCCATGCAGAGGCAATTTCACGCTTAAAAATTATGTCTGGTATGGATATAGCCGAAAAAAGACGCCCCCAAGATGGTCGTATGAGCAAGAATATACTCAATAATATAGTTGATATTCGCGTTTCATCTTTTCCTACTGAGTTTGGGGAAAAATTTGTCCTCCGTTTGTTAGATAGCAGCGCTTTGGCCCCATCTTTAGATAAATTAAAAATGAGTGAGAAAGATCTAGATAAACTAAAAGAGAAGATAACAGCACCTCTAGGATTGATAATGATAAGTGGCCCTACCGGGTCAGGAAAAACCACAACCTTATACTCATGTTTGGGTAACATGGACAAGAAAGAAAAAAATGTACTAACCATTGAAGATCCCGTTGAGTATCACATGCCTGGGGTTCATCAAATGAAGGTCAACCCGAAAATTGGTCTCACCTTCGCAACAGGGTTACGTACAATACTCCGTCAAGACCCAGATGTAATTATGGTAGGCGAGATTCGTGATGAAGATACAGCCTCAATGGCTGTGCAAGCCGCATTAACAGGGCACATAGTATTTTCTACAATACACACAAATGATTCAACTGGCGTTATAACAAGGCTAATAGATATGAAGGTAGAGCCTTTTTTAATAGCATCATCATTAACAATGGCCATTGCTCAACGTCTGTTACGCAAAAATTGCCCACATTGCAGTAATACTCCGAAAAGTGGCCATAAAGTTAAAGAAGATTTGCTGAAAGTGGAAGGAATGAACGATGAGCGTATTACCAAGCTAAATATCAAAGAAGACAATTTTTACTATGAAGGTGCAGGGTGTGACCAGTGCAATAATACTGGCTTTATAGGTAGACAGGCAGTTTTTGAAGTTTTTGAAATGACTGAAAAGGCAAGGGAACTTATACTTGCCACAAACAGTTTAAGCAATGAAAAGTTAAAAAATTCAGCTCGCGAGTCTCATATGGGAACCCTTTTAAGCCACGGTTTGGAACTAGTAGATAATAGAGTAACTACCTTCAAAGAAGTTGTAAGAGTTCTAGGTGAAGAGGTCTGAGCATGGCATCAAACGCAACCAATGTTATGATTTTTACTCATCAGGTAGCTTCAATGTTGCGAAGCCATGTTCCTTTGATTGCTATACTGAAGAATTTGGCTAAGGAGACGGCAAACAAAAAATTGAGGTTGGTTATTGAGAAGGTTTCAATTGATGTTAATAACGGTTCTGATTTTGGTGATTCACTGGCTAAACATCCAAATTTTTTTGATGACATTTTTGTAAATGTTGCAAAGGCCGGTATGAAATCTGGCAACCTTGCAGAATCGTTGACACAAATATCCGAGTATTTAGAAAAAAAAGATAACATGCATCGCAAACTGATAAAAGCAGTCTCATACCCAATTATTTTGGGTGTTACTCTGTTAGCTGCCGCAAACATAATGTTCTTTTATGTACTACCCCGTTTCCAGACCATTTTTGAGTCTTTTGAAAAAGAGCTACCTTTACCAACGCAAATATTAATAGCAATTGGAAATTTTTGGCGAGACAACTGGTATTTCATCTTTTTTTGTATCTTAGCAGTATCTTTAGGTTGGGGTTTATGGATAACTAGCAAAAAAGGGCGGTATAAATGGGACAGGTTTAAGTTAAAGATTTTTTTTATCGGCAGGTTATGGCGCTTATCTGCACTTACAAGATTTTTGAGAACTTTTTCTGTCCAACTTCATAATGAGGTTGATTTTCTTGAATCGTTAAGATTAGCTGCTCACTCATGTGGAAATAGATATATGGAAGAGGCTCTATTTTTAATTGAAAATGAAATTTCAAGAGGTACTGGTATTGCCAAGAGTTTTGAAACAAATGAATTATTTTCCGGTATTGTACTGCAAATGATTGACTCTGGTGAACAGTCAGGGGCTTTAGACGAACTGCTTTTGTCAGCAGCAGACTATTTTGAGCGAGTACTTGATAGTGAGATTGAGGTCATAACTGGCCTAGTAAATCCAATATTAACAGTTGTAATAGGACTAGCCCTGGCTGGTATGATGATTGCGTCATTTCTCCCTGTATTTGAGCTTGGTAATGTCATATAGTGTAAAAAAACCATCTACTTATTATTTTGTTAATTTTTATCAGTCTTTTTTTCATTCTTGTACCTAAATGTTATTATATATTTTTTAGGCACACTATCTTTGATAGTTTTTTCCATAATTACTGTATTTTTCTTAATTGTTTTAATAGTTTTACCATCCAATTCATCACCTATTCTATACAGCTTGTTATCTATTGTAGCCTCCTTCTTACCATCTACCCCAATACCAATACCAGTTAACTTATACTCCATTGACAGATTTACATCAGTTTTTGTTAATTCCTGTTCTCCAAAATAGACAAAATGCTGAAATGGGTTACGTATATTTTTATTATCAACCTCAACATCAAAATCAATATATTTTTGTTTAACCAGCATCGGGCTGGCATCATTTCGAGGAATGATGGTAAATGAGATATCATGAATTGGTATATTATTTTCAATTTTATAAGGATGAATTTTTATACCCTCAAGAATTATATCCAAACTCTCCAATTTGTAGACAAAAGAAATAAAGCTGTAATAATCGGCAACAAAAGTTAGCTTATATTTAAGAGGTTGATCATTAACTGGTGACAGTGTATTAATTATTATTTCTTTTTCTTTAGCGATATTATTAATTGTTGACAAAAATT
>JADFZS010000263.1 GCA_015232405.1 Magnetococcales bacterium
ATAGGGTCCAACATTGGCTTTGGTAGCTTTTTCTTTTTGTTCCAACGATCATCATAAACCGGGTAACACTCCTTCTCATCTTCAAAAGGTACTGAAAAATGGATCTCACGGGGCCGAGGGTTTAAGTCGGCAAGTTTCCACCATTTACCAATAGTAGGGTTTATGCAGATTTCACCGGGGTAGCCCCCTATCTTTTTTAAAAGATATGATTTACCAGATCCTGGAGGGCCAGAAACCAACAAGCTTTTGGTCTTAAGCTTTTTTGGTAGTAGAATACCATTTTTTTTCACAAGTTTTTGCATGTTAAATCCTTTAATTTGAGCTTAAAAGCTAGCTTTTTGCCTATCATACAGAGCCACAAAAAAATAAACAACACATTTACAAAAACTTAATAAAATCCAGCAAGTTGCACTCTACATCGTAATATTTTCAAGCAAATTGTTTCATTTTTGACTTTTTAGTCCACCATAAAACTTAAGCAAGAATCGTTTTTAACCCCATAAACTCTGTTTAACAATAGAGATAACCACCAAGAAAACAGTTGCTACATCATTCGCTATTGGTTACTTTTTTAATTCATCACTTAATTAACTTACCCCACCAAGCCAATTTTCGGAGAACCGTGATTTATGAGCAGTAAGATACGTGTTGCTGACTATATATTCTCTTTTGTCGCAAAACAGGGGGTAAAAACCGTGTTTATGGTCCCTGGGGGTGGAGCCATGTATCTGGTTGATGCTCTGGGACAGAATCCTGACCTTAATTTTGTTGCCAACCTCCATGAGCAGGCAAGTGCAATTGCAGCAGAGGCCTACTCACGCATAAATGGACGTTTGGGGGTAGCTCTTGTTACAACCGGGCCGGGAGCTACAAATGCAATCACCGGGGTTGCAGGAGCCTGGATAGAATCTGTACCCATGTTGATTATCTCCGGTCAAGTTAAACGGGCCGACATGATGGGCAGTAGTGGTGTCCGGCAGATGGGCCCCCAAGAGGTGGATATAATAAAGATGGTTGAACCCATTACCAAATATGCGGTAACGGTAATGGAACCAACCGAGATACGCCACCATCTAGAAAAAGCTGTCAAACTTGCCACATCAGGACGACGGGGACCGGTGTGGTTGGATATTCCACTGGATATCCAAGCCAACATGATAGACCCTGACAATCTTGCTGGTTACAACAATGATATGGAGACATCACCCTCCTCTTTTAATAATCAGGATTGGGATAGCATCCTGGAAAAAACCTTGGAGCTGATAGCAAAAGCTGAACGACCACTCATATTGGCAGGGCATGGAATTCGCCTATCTGAAGGAGCAAAACAGTTCAAGCAGCTTTATGAAAAATTGAATATACCTGTTGTAGCCACCTGGAACGCAATGGATCTGATACCATTTGACCACCCCCTATGTGTTGGCCGACCTGGAACAGTTGCTTTACGAGCACCGAACTTTGCCGTTCAAAATTGCGACCTTTTGTTATCCATAGGAGCAAGACTTGACAATGTTGTAACTGCTTTCAACCCTGCTGGGTTTGGTAGAGAGGCAAAAAAAGTGGTTGTTGATGTAGACCCCAATGAGTTGGCAAAACACAACATGCCAGTTGAACAACTTATTGAGGCTGATGCTAAATATTTTATAGAATCTCTCTTAAAAAAGAGCAGTAACCATACCCCCCAAGATCGCACCCCTTGGCTCAACCGTTGCGCCCAATGGAAAAGCCGTTACACAGCGGCTGATGGAGAGGAGTTCCCCAACAAAGGTGAGATAAGCCACTACCATTTTGTAAAAGTGTTGGCCCAAGAGGTCAAAGAAAACAGTTTGATTGTCACAGGTAGTTCCGGTCTTGGCATTGAGGCATTTTATTCAACTTTCACCAATAAAAAAGGGCAACGTATTTTCCTAACCTCTGGTTTGGGAGCTATGGGTTATGGTGTACCAGCACTACTAGGAGCAGAAGCAGCATTTAGTGGAGGGGATGTTGTTGGTGTAGAGAGTGACGGCAGCTTACAGATGAATTTACAAGAGTTGCAAACTTTAAAAGCCCAAAATATATCTGCAAAACTGTTTATTATCAACAACAGTGGCTATGCCTCGATACGCAACACCCAACGCACCTATTTTGCTGGTCGTTATGTGGGCACAGGGCCAGAAGCTGGACTCCATTTGGCTGATATAACAAAAATTGCCACAGCCTTTGACATTGCAGCTGTTACTATTAATGACTCATCTGAACTTCAGGAAAAAATCCGTTATACCTTGGAACAACCGGGGCTTGTGATATGTGATGTCAGAGTGGTCGCCAATGAGAGCTTGTGGCCGAAATCGTCGGCAATACCACAACCTGATGGCTCAATGATATCCATGCCTCTAGAGGATATGTCCCCACTGTTATCACGTAAGGAGTTACGGGAAAATATGTTAATTCCTTTAGCTCCAGAATCAGAAAAGATAAAATAATTATCAATAAGCAAAAAACAAACTGTCTGTTTAAATAGTGGGGTCACATTTGATAAGATGAACTTTAAGCCAATTGAATTTATTCATTCGCTGTTGGTGTTCGACCATACAACATCCATTAGAAAAACCTTTAATAGTGACGCTAAGTTTTTAACCCTTTTGCTATCACTGGTAGTGCTGCTGTTTCTTGTTGCCTCCTTTGTTTGGAATATTGAGCTGGGCAGAGACTGGCATAGATATTTTATCTATTTTTTTAAATTTCCCGCCGATCCCAATCTATTCACACTTCCTGGTACTCCTTTGGTGTTGGGAACAATTGCAAAAGGTGGTTTTTTTGCCTTTTATCTGTTTCTTTTTGTTGCCTATTTAACAACAATTTTTGGCTCCTATTATGTGGCAAGGTTATTTAGCCAGAACATGGCAAGGATAGTCAGCTTACTTGCTTTAGGGCATATGCAACTAACCTTGATACATGTAAAGCTCAACAGTGACCCACTTTTTGTCATGGCCTGCACTCTGTTGGCTATCTCCTTGGTCAGACTATATAAACAGCAGGATATATATTCATACGCTTTAATAGGTTTAGCCATTTTGTTTGCTGCGATGGTTAGACCCATTGGTCAACTGTTTGGAATTCTATTTTTATTGCCAATTGTCTGTTTTGGCTTTTCCAAAAAAAACCTGTTATTGGCAGGTGTGATATTTGCAGTTGTGGTGAGTGGTTTTGCAGGAGTAGCGGTATATCACTATTCAGAACTGGGTAAATTTGTAATTACCGAAGGTAGCGGTGGGCTGATATTCAGGGGAGCATATCTGCAAAGTAGGGTTATATCTCCTGACAACGGACCTGCATCAAAACGCCTGGGTAAGCTGGTTGATCAGCTGGTCAAAGACCCAATTTATAAAGAGGCAGGCATTACAGCAGACAAGTTCTTTAGTGACCCCAATAAATACTACTATTACGATATGGCAAATGCACAACCCAAAAGCATCCAGGGGGTTGACAACTATATGGAGAAGATTAAGTTTTTCTCTGATGTAACAAAAGAGGCCATAGCTGCAAAACCAATACAATATCTCCAGGGTGTTTATAAAAACATCTCATTTACTTTTACAAGAGTGTACGATAGCGGACCGTTACCTCTACCACCAAGCAAACAAGACCCAGATAAAAAAGCAGCAGAAAAAAAATGTAAATATACTGCTAGCTGCTACTACCCGACAAAAACAACAGTAGCCAGTTTAAGAAGAGCCAAGTTTCAGGATGATGCCCCCCAAGAGCAAAAAGATAAACAGCAGATGTTGAAAATATATCTGGAGAGTGTGGAAGAGATGTTTAAATCAACTCCTTTTTCACCATCTCCACCCACTGATAGCATTGGCTCATATGTGAGATACTATTTAGGGGAGTTTGCTAGAAGTTTAATTTACAAATATCCCTCAATGCTGACCTGTGCGTTTTTGTCTGTTTTGTTGTTAATAGGGGTAAAACAAAAAGAGATCAGGCTGACCATATTATTTTTGATACCATCTATAGCCTGTCCGGCAATCTCCTCCATGATTGATCCTCTGGCTAACTATCGCATACCCCATGATATATATATAATGATGGGTGCAGCTGTGGCTTTGACTCTTTTGGTTCAGTTGTTATTGAATATAATTGGTTTGGAAAACAGAAAAGAGGCTTGATTGTTTATCAAAAAAATCTTTAAAAAACTTAGTCTAAATATTATCCAGCTTGCTCATCTCGGTTAAGGTGGCAATGGAGATCATGCGGTCATCAACATAATAGTCACCAGCAGGTTTGCCAAAATGTAGCTCATGATAACGCAACCCCCAGCTTTCTAGCTGGTTTTTGGTCACATCATGCCAGTCAATGCCTGTGACATAACCTCTGGCGGTAAACATTATTATCCGGTGTCCGGCATCATATAGAGCGTTGATAGCCTCGATCATTTTTTTGTTGGGGCTGGTTTTATTGTAATCATTTTCGTTGGTAAGCCTGGCAACAACACCATCAATATCACAAACAAACACCTTTGGTTTAAAAGCTGTTTTATTGCTTTGTTCTGTGCTTACTCCTTGGCTATCCTCTGATAAAAGCCACTCTTTATACCATGATGCAGTTTTTAAAATTGCCTCTTCAAGATTACTACTGTCCACTAGACCCAGCTGTTCATTTGCTCTTTTGACAGAGGGTACATATGTTGATCGAAAGCCACTTTTTGTCTCTTTACATTTTACCGCAATATTTTTTTGTGGGGCCAAGGTTTTTACGGTCAATTCAGCAAGCTCTTTTATCGAGATAGTCTTTTGAGAGCCGACATTTAGGGGTTTTGTTGATTTATAACCATTAAGAATTTGCCACAGCCAAACCATTAAATCTGTCACATACATATAAGAACGGATTGCAGTACCGTCACTGTTTAAAAGTATATCTTTTTGTTCTACACAATCGGCGATAAAATTACCAATGGCAAGCTTGCCATGCATGGGCATAAACGGCCCTACAAAGGTAAAACAACGGGCGATTTTTATCTCCATATCATGAAGTCTGGAAAATTGGGCGCAGAGGTGTTCGCCTGCAAGTTTGCCAACCCCCAATGTTGCGTTGATATCCTCTGGTAGTATGTTGCTGGATTCATCCTCGCAAACACCTTTTGACCCATCAGGAATCGCACCGTAAACAGCACCAGAACTTAAAAAAAGAAATTTTTTCACTCCCGATTGTCCTGCAAACTCCAGTACTCTCTGGGTTCCATTACTCAAGACATCCAAAAGAGCCACAGCAGATGGAGAGCCTCCCTTTCTAGTCTCCACGGCTCCGTGTATGACATGGCTGAAACTCCCTTTGGGGTAGATAAAATTACGCACATCCCCAGTAACAAAGCTGATCATGGGATCATCATTAAACTCAGGAAATTTTGCCAAAAACTCTTTGGGGTTACGACTGAGCACAACAACATTACACCCCAAATTTTCAATCC
>JADFZS010000264.1 GCA_015232405.1 Magnetococcales bacterium
CAATCTGTATAGCGGTAGCCCGTCAGCATATTTGGAAGCCGCCAGATAGGCCAACACTCCTGCCGATGCCATGGCTTACAGATCATCATTGAAGGTGGCGTACCGGACTCAACCCTCACAGGGAATCCGGCACACCTCAACTTCAATGGCGGTCCCAAGTGGGATCGCCACCGTTGCCGCTCTATCATTGGCCTTCATCCTTGTGACCTCCGGTGAGTCCCGCCGCTTGTCCTTCAGGGCACGGTGACCTGATTACGATTCTACATCATACCAAGGGTCAGGGAACCCTGCACCAAGATGCGACCCAGGTCTACCAGGAAGAGATTTATCTGCTGTTTGATTGGTCTGATACGGCCAAATTATCCACACCTGCCAACTCTCTGGATTCGTGGATATGGATGGGTAATGATCTTGGTGAACTGACTCTTGGAGCTGATGGGATAACTGTCACAGCAGCCTCTTCTGGGCTGGCGATCGCCAGGGTAAAATTCATCATTAAAGCAGAAGGATGGAGTTTGCAATCTCCCTCATCTCTTGGTGGCACCACATCGTTCCCAATCCACCAAAAAGTTGCCGGTGATGATCGTGATACCCAGGGTGAGGAAGGAGCTATATTTCAACGTGGTAACGGAGAGTTCCCAGGCCCGGATATTATTGCCCCACTATTGGCAGGTCATTTACCAAAACAATCCAGAGCGCAAGCTGAGATTGATGCTGGAGAAAGCCTCCAGGATGCATCTCTGACCTGCATTTTCATTCCAGCAATCATGCCCGGCCAGTTGGTAGAAGTCCACGATGCCATGATGGGGCGATCCTGGCGCGGCAAGGTGACCTCCGTTGGTCATGAGGTAAACGGAGTAGTTCTGATAACAAATATGGAGTTGGTTCGCTATGTCGTTGATTAAGGAGTGAGTTACAACAGCTCGTTCAAACGGATGGAGTCGTTGCTGGTCGGGTTATATCGGTTTCTAGTACCAGTGTGGTTGTGGCAACCGCTTCATGCCAAATGGAGGTATTGGCCGACGGTGATCTTCACGTTGGGGATTTAGTAACTGTTGATGCTGGCCGGGCAACCAAAAAACAACGGGGGGGTGATGCAGTTTATTTTGTGTAGGTAACCGATTGATAGTTATCCCCTTGATAGTAATATCCATATTCCAGTTGGAAAATTAAAAAATTGACATGGCATTAATCAATCATTCATTATGAAAGGTCGGTTTATTGGTGAGTGCAAATAACCCATTGATTCTCAATATGGTTGATCATGCTAAGACTATTAGATAAAGCAGCACATAAAGCTAAGGCTCTGGTCATTTTTTTTGCCGTTTCCCTGATGCTTGTTCAGGCACTTCAATTTCATTTGCACTTCTACGACCATCATCATGCTGCTGCAGAATATGATACGCATCAATCCTTTGCCCATTCTAGCTATACCTCTTCAGATTTTGAACATCATAATGAAACCGTAACAGTCGAACTTTCTGATCAACTCTCAAATAGAAGTACAGCTTTAAAATCACTATATTCCATGGCCTTTACAGTGATTTTACTGGTTGTTTTTTCATTGCTTGTCAGTAGAAAATCAAAAATTTTATCCACCACTGTTGTTTCAGTTTTCCCTCCTAAACGTTACATTCTTGGACCCCCTCTGCGCGCTCCACCAATCTTTTAACTTATAAAAATCACATTACTGTACTCACCTACACTCACCATTAAATGCGGTGTATTAAATATGGGCGTTCTCATGACTTAGGCTTATCATGGGGTGAGTGCTGCAACTCTACCATTACATGTCTACGCTATTGCAAAATACGTGTTCGGGGATGAGTTGAAACGTGAGTGGGACAATATTTTCTGTACCCACTTACTCACTATGTTTTTTGTCTGTTGAGTTAACAGAAAGGAAAACCAGCATGAAAATCAGTTTGAATAAACAGTATATTTTGAACGGAGCAATCCTTATTGCTTTGACCGTTCTTTTCCTGTCGGACCAGGCTCTTGCCCATGGAATGTCCGAGGCAGAAAAACAATCCATCATTGATGGTGGGAATTGGAGCTATTTGTGGCTTGGGGCCACTCACATGCTGACCGGCTACGACCATCTGGCGTTTGTTTTCGGTATCATCTTCTTCCTCACCAATTTCAGGGATATCGTCAAATACGTCACAGCATTTACCGTTGGTCATAGTGTGACCTTAATATCTGCTACGTTTATAGGCATTCAGCTAAATTATTTTTTGATTGATGCAGTCATTGGTTTAAGTGTCTGTTATATCGCTTTTGCAAATCTTGATGGTTTCCGCAAGTATATCAATATCAAACCACCCAATATGTTGGTCATGATCGTTGGTCTTGGTTTGATCCATGGTTTTGGTTTGTCAACACGATTGCAGCAACTTCCTTTAGACCCTGACAATCTACTGCTCAACATAATCACCTTTAATATTGGTGTTGAACTAGGACAAGTTAGTGCTCTGGCATTAATGTTGTTGACTGTATCTGTCTGGCGCAATCGTGAAAGTTTCAAACCATTCTCATTGGCAACAAATTACGGTCTGATTATTTTAGGCGGATTTTTGTTTCTGATGCAGATGCACGACTATTCCCATGAAAATGTAGAGACCAAAATAGCAGCAATCCCCCCTTCCGGGATTGTAAAAAGTGCTATTGCTTCTGTAGAAAAACCTAAGAATATTTCCAGCAAATCTGAATGGGTGGACTCAATCAGCGTAACTATTCCTGGTCGTGGCGATAAAGAGTTCAAGCTCAGAGTTATGGAAGGGAAAACGCTAGAATATAGCTGGAGCACTAATGGAGAAGAACTATTTTTTGATTTTCATGGTGAACCAGAAGGTGACAAGACTGGCTCCTTCAAAAGCTACCGAGCGAGCACTGACAACCAAGCCAACGGTTCTGTTAAAGCTCCATTTACTGGCACACATGGATGGTACTGGAAAAATTCAGGAAATAAACCCGTAATTATCACATTGAATGTTCGTGGTGATTTTCAACGTATTGATAAATAGACAAACATTACCAAACAACAATCTAACTCAAGGAGACTTCTAATGAAGTGGATAGCAACAATTTTTATCAGCTTTTTTCTCATGTTTAACGTGGTTAATGCGACAGCAGGCGGGGGTCATTACCACGGTCCTATGGGCAAGGCGGATGTAGTATGGACAGCGAAAAGGGTTGTAAGCAGTATGGCGCAACGGAATACTATTGAACAGAGTTGGGCAAAAAGCCCCATGCAATCCATTGAAAAAGTCAGGGTCAATGGGGATCTTGTCTGGCTAGCTAAATTCACCAACAAACAGGCAGCGACACAAGACAAGCAGAACCTGGATGTCTTGCTGACTCTTACCGGAGGTTTTATCAAGGCAGACTATAGCGGCAAGTAACTAAAAGGGTCTTCTGAGTAATTTTTCAGGAGACCCTTTGCCAACCCTTCAAAACCTACGCACAGGTATGTCATGTACTCCAAATTATTTTTAATCTCTGTCCTTGCCACAATACTTTTCGGGTGTTCCGATATTTTAACCAACAACAACGCAAAAGATTCAAATTTGGATAGCTCCAGTCTTGAACAAACTAGCAATCAGCAGCGGATCTGGCTTGAGAAACTTTTTATGGAAGACCCCAATACTCGGCAACCTAGCCATGGTCATTCACACTGATCTAGCGAGCAAGGCATAAATCATTAAACCCTAGCTTTTTACTCCATAGTCAACGGATGGTCACGACATACCTTATGAGCTTTATACCCAAAAAAAATCAAGCGGTGAATCTCCCTTCAGGAATCTGGTCTACCTCAAGCTCTTTTCTGCTCAAGTCATTGCATTGACTGGAACCGGGCTTTCTACCATCGCGCTGGCTCTTCTGGCTTATGACTTGGCTGAAGGAAACGCCGGAGAAGTTCTGGGAATAGCTCTGGCCCTGAAAATGGTTGCCTATGTGCTCATCGCTCCTGCGGTCGGAGGTATGGCCCATCTGTTACCTCGCAAATCACTGATGATCACTATGGATGTGGTACGAGCCGTACTGGTACTCCTTCTGCCTTTTGTCGACGCAGTATGGCAGATCTACACGCTTATCTTTCTTATCAATGCCTGTGCGGCCGCCTTTAAACCAATCTATCAAGCCATTATTCCCGATGTGCTGCCATATCAAAAAGATTATACCAAAGCTCTTTCCATGTTCCGTATCGCTTACGATATGGAGAACATACTAAGCCCAACCCTGGCCGCACTTTTGTTGACATTTTGGACCTTCGATGGATTGTTTACCCTCAACTCTGTAGCCTTTCTCATCTCGGCTCTGCTGATCTTTATCACCCAGGTACCAGTTGCGGCAACCAGTGAACGTTCCTCAGCGGTTCTACCCAACTTATTGTTTGGCATTAGTTCCTACTTAAAGACCCCTAGGCTACGAGGGTTACTCGCCCTCTATGTGGGTGTAGCTGCTGCCAGTTCCATGGTGATTGTCAACACCGTAGTCTATGTCCGATCCCAATTGGGAGGAAGCGATGTAGAAACTGCACAGGCGATGTTGGCAGTGGGGGTCGGGTCTGTTGCTGCAGCACTTCTATTGCCCCGTTTGTTAGTGAACCATTCGGATCGCAAAGTGATGATTGCTGGAGGATGGTTATTATGCATTAGCCTTGCATTTGGTATGACAGAGCCAGGATTCATGGGGTTGTTGGGTTTATGGTTTCTTATAGGGCTAGGTCTCTCCATGGCTCAAACCCCATCGGGACGACTTATCACGGCTTCTTGCCGACCAGGAGACCGGACCGCCTTTTTCTCGGCCAACTTTTCCTTATCCCATGGTTGTTGGTTTATTGGCTATCTTTTGGCTGGCTTTATGGGGTCCGTTTTTGGTCTGACTACCACTTTTGCCATACTTGCCTGTTTAGTGTTTCTGGCAACAGTGACAGCACAGAGGATATGGCCACTGGAGACCAATGAGGAACATGAACACCTTCATGACCCTATAGAGCATGAACATGCCCATGTTCACGATGAGCATCACCAGCACGAACACGCTCCAGGAGATGAACTAGCGGTTGATGATCCCCTGCATGTCCATCAACACGACCACCCAACGATCAGGCACAAGCATCAATTTGTCATTGATATACATCACCTAAAATGGCCGGATTGATTGTATTGACAATCTGGTGACCGTGGACGCTGGCCTGGCTACAAAAAAACAGCTGGGTGGTAATGATACGGTGTTTTTTTGTAGACGTCCCAAACGAGGGCATCAAACTATTGGATATCCCATCTTGTTTACTTGTTTGAGTTATGTTTAAAGTAGCTTAATTTTTCATGCATAAGGTTTAAACCACCGGCTTTAGCCG
>JADFZS010000265.1 GCA_015232405.1 Magnetococcales bacterium
ATTCAGCAAAAGCCGTGGCGACTGGTTACTCGAAACCGGCCATTCAGCAGTATGCCGCCGAGTTTGCCGAGCAGTTGGAGTTTGAGCCGGGTGATTCGCTGGAAGAGCTGATCAAAGCTCTTGGTGGCACAATCAAGTATCAGGGCGTGGAAGATTGGGACCGCAACGAACATGGCTCCATCGTGGTAGACCCGGAACAGTCCAGCTTTACGGTCTGGTTGGCGGACTTTACCGGGCCCCTTAGGGACCGTTTTACCCTGGCCCATGAGCTTGGACACTACATATTACACTCGAAACTCGGCAAAGTCTCTCTTATGCGCCACCGGCACGGTTTGGATAAACATGACCGGATGGAGCGGGAGGCCGACTGGTTTGCCGCGGCTTTTTTGATGCCAGGACCGGCATTCAGAAAGGCGATGCAGGAGGACTCCTCCGTCCGCGCCCTTGCAGCGCAATTCCACGTTTCCCGTGCCACCGCTCAATGGCGGCTGGATGAAATCAATAATGGCACAGGAACCTGAAATACGTCTTTTCTTGAGCGTGGATGTCACCGGCTCCACGGCTTATAAGCAACAATCACATAACAACACCCAGCACTGGCTGGAAGCGTTTATCCGCTTCTATGAGGAGTTTTCTGAATCTCTGGAGCCGTTCTTGAGCGACCTGCTTAAAGAGCAGGGGCTGGCATTGACTGACTGCCAACCATTTGAATTCTGGAAAGGGCTGGGAGATGAGTTGCTGTTTTATGTGGTTCTTGCCAAAAGGGCGCATACTTCCCACTACATGATGGCGTTTCGCGATGCCGTCATATCTTATAATGGGATGTTACAGCGCAAAAAGCTGCCTCTGCGTCTAAAAGCGACCGCATGGCTTGCGGGATTTCCCGTGGGTAACGCCCGTATCCCGCTACCGAATATTGGTCTTTCAGACCAACAAGCCGCAGCAAAACCGCAATTTGATTTTATCGGGCCGCAATTTGATATTGGCTTTCGGCTGACAAAACTGTCTGATCGCAGAAAATTCGTCCTGTCGGTAGAGCTTGCCCTGGTTTTGGTCGGCGGCAACTGGGAAGGTGCAAAAGCTCCGGTATTTTTTGAAGGCGCAACACCGTTGAAAGGGGTGTTGGATGATAAACCATATCCCGTCTTCTGGATTGATATGGGGGATGAAGAAAAAAATTATATTGAAAATCTGATTGTAGATAATATGCACCATCCATCTCAAAAGGACGCGAAAAAATTCTGTGAAAAATTTATAGAGATGACTGGTCCGCCTCTCATCAAACCTTTTTTTCCTGGGGAGCCGCGCCCGGATTGGTACGATGCAAAGCTGGCGGAGATCAATGAGCGCTGGCTAGCGCTTGACCCCAGACATGCCGGTGACTCGGGGGATGAAAAGAGCAAAATATCACCAAAACAGGCCAAAAAACAGTTCAATGATCTAAAAGCTCAATCAAGCACTGTAAAGTTAAAGAAAAGCGCATATAAATCCAAGGCCAGGGGTAAAGGAAAAAAGGCTGGCAGCAAAAAATAAACAGCGTTTAAAACCCTGCGTCGCGCCACTTTTCATCTGCACGACCTGTGGCACAAGCGATAAACAATCACCCGGTATCCACCGGGTTTTTTTATGGGGAGCGGTCGCGACGGGTGAGGGTGCAGAGGCTCCTGTACAACCGCAGCAGATAGCTGAGCTGCTTCTGCCCCATGTGGGCCATGATCCGGCCTTGTTGTGACAACATCATCGTGCTGGTCCTGTGTATGACGGTTTTGTTTGAACAGTGGTTGAATCGGCCTCTCCCAAGGCCGGGCCGACTCCATCCTGCCAATACGATACATTAATGAAAGCTTGATATACAACCCAAATGTGGACGATTTGTTTTATTGAGATGGTGGTAGTGGGGCAGCTTACAGGCAGTAAACGGCTTGATTTCAAGTAGAAACAGCCCCTTGTCCGCCTTGATTCTACGGTATGGATCGAAATCAACAGCTCCATCGCTGCCCTGTCGGTAGCCAACGGTGGAACTGGCAAGACGTCCCATACCGCAGCGTTGCTTTTCGGTCACGACGTTACTTTCTTCACTAAACATATAGATGAAACCAACGGTTACTCTGCTGGAGTTTTTTTTAGATGATTCGAGTTTCCAAACACCCTGCTACCACCGGGCTTTTCGTCCGTTGTTTGTGGCTATATATCGACTATTGAAAGGATTTTAACAAGCATATGAGCACACTTAAAGCTGATGCGGTAACAGCTAAAAATACCGATGCCAACATATCCATCACCGGCAACGGTTCCGGTACGGTGGAGCTTGGGAGCGTGACCTTGACCGGGGAGGTCTCCGGCGGTGATCAGACGCTGACGCGGGTCAATCTCAAGGACTATGGCGAAATCACCAACGCCATCGGCGCAATCGGCGGCGGCACTCAGGATATCGATCTGACCCTGGGTAACTCGGTGTCGGCGACGGTAGACACCGCCACCACCACCTTCACCTTCTCCAACCCCACGGCCAGTAACGAAGGTTGCGGTTTCACCCTGGTGCTCACCAACGGCGGCAGCCAGACCGTAAACTGGCCCGCTTCAGTTGATTGGGCCGGCGGCACGGCCCCGGAGTTGACCGCAGCCGGGGTGGATGTGCTCTGTTTCTGGACCATTGACGGCGGTACTACATGGCACGGTTTTGTTGCTGGCCTTGAGATGAGCTAGGTGTGATATGAATACGAAGAAATTGCAAATGGCTGCTGCTGGATCTGTAGAAACCGAAGAGGTGATCGAACCAGGGGCAGTTTGGGTTTGGGGCAATAACTCAATGGGCGCATTAGGCTTAGGTGATACCACCCACAGGTCATCACCTGTCCAGGTTGGAGCCCTCACTGACTGGCTGGAAATTGATGGTGGGTCACTAAGTTGGATGTCTGTAAAAAGCGATGGTACGCTATGGGCTGTTGGTAGGAATCATTATGGTCAATTAGGCTTGGGTGATACCACCAACAGATCATCACCTGTCCAGGTTGGCAGTTTAACTGATTGGGCTTCAGTGTCATTGCACTATCACACCGCAGCTATAAAGACTGACGGCACATTGTGGGCATGGGGAGGTGGGTCGAATGGGGCTTTAGGTCTAGGTAACACCACTTCGTACTCTAGTCCTGTTCAAGTCGGTAGTTTAACTGATTGGGCTACTGTAGTTACAGGAAGTTTTATAAACATTGCTGTAAAGACTGACGGTACATTATGGACTTGGGGGTCTAACAGCAATGGTGGTTTAGGCTTAGGTGATACCACGAACAGATCATCACCCACCCAGGTTGGTAGTTTAACTGATTGGACCACGAAGATTACCGTCCCAGCAAAGGCGATTAAAGCGGATGGTACACTTTGGGCTTGGGGAAAAAATATTCATGGTCAGTTAGGCTTAGGTGATACCACCAACAGATCATCACCTGTCCAGGTTGGTAGTTCTACGGATTGGGCGAAACTATCCCTCAAAGGGGGGGCCGGGAATCATGCCTTTGTCATTAAGACAAACAAGACGCTGTGGACTTGGGGACAGAATGATTATGGTCAATTAGGCTTAGGGGATACTGCCAACAGATCATCACCTATCCAGGTTGGCGCACTGAGTAATTGGGCCAAGATAGCCGCAAGTAAAAAGCATGGTATTGCAGTTAAAACTGACGGAACATTGTGGGCTTGGGGTTTTGGAGCTGTTGGTTATCTTGGCATGGATAACACCACTTCGTACTCAAGCCCAGTTCAAGTCGGCAGTTTGACTGATTGGTCACGACCTTTCACTGGAAATGGTTTGGGTTGTATTAAATCACCATGATACATTACCTGGCATGTTTACCCCGATCAGGCTCCACTCTTCTCGGTACTTTACTTAACCAACATCAATAAATTGAAGTGACAGCAACATCATCCATGGTGGGAATCGGTTCGGCAGTTCGTTTTGAACGATCAGATGGCCCATCACCTTCGGCAATCATATCTTTCTCTAAAAGAGGGGTGGGAACAGTATCCAGAACAGTTCCTCTTTGTTGAATATGATGATGGTCGAAAACCCGCAGATAGAGCTGGATAGCGGTACTATCTGGCACGGTTTTGTTGCATCTCTTGATATTAAATAGGTGGTGAAATGAATAAAAGGCGAATGATGATAGCCGCTGCCGGTGCTGCCGGTGCTGGTACTGAAGGTAAATTGTATAGTTGGGGTAATGGTTTGTGGGGAATACTTGGCGATGGTGAAACTAACCATAATCAATCACCAGCCCAGGTAGGCGCATTGAACGACTGGACCTATACTGCAATTGGCGATGCACAAGGTTCAGGCGTAAGAAGTGACGGAACTTTATGGGCTTGGGGGAGAAACCAAAAGGGGCAATTAGGTGTTAATAATACGACCAACTATAGTTCACCTGTCCAAGTCGGTTCAGATACCAGTTGGAGCAAAGTTGAAGCGGGTATTGAATTTTGTGTCGCTATGAAATCAGATGGCACGTTATGGGGAATGGGTAGAAATGATAACGGCCAATTAGGGGACGGCACCACTGCAAACCGCTCATCTCCGGTGCAAGTGGGCTCCGAATCACATTGGGTAGATTTTGTGGTTGGAAGGTGGCATGTATTGGGAATTTCATCGGATGGCAAATTATGGGCCTGGGGAGATGATAACCAAGGTGCTCTCGGGTTGGGTTCAAGTAGTGGGAATAAATCATCTCCTACACAAATTGGCGCATTGACCGATTGGGCTTCTGTGTGGGGTGGATTCTATGTGTCAATAGCAGTAAAAACCAATGGAACGCTATGGGCATGGGGAATAAACGGGCAAGGACAGCTTGGGTTGGGTGATTCTTCAAATAAGAGCTCTCCTGTTCAAGTTGGCTCAGGAACCGATTGGTTGAAAGGCGGTGGTGGTGATGGCCATTCGTTATTCATAAAGACCGATTATACTTTATGGGCAACAGGCAGGAATCAGTTCGGACAATTAGGGCTGAATACAGCGACAGAATACTATTCCAGTCCTACACAAGTTGGATCAGGTGGAGATTGGTTGGATGTTGCTTGTGGCATGAAGCATACTACAGCACTAAAAACAGATGGAACTATCTGGGCATGGGGAAATGGTACAAATTACCGTACTGGTCATGGCAATACAACACATTATAGCTCACCAGTGCAAATAGGGTCTGGAACAAAGTGGATACAAATATCAAGAACAGGTTTTAATGAAAACGGCTCAAACCTAGGAGTTTCAACTTGATATATTATCACTCTGGCCTGCCGCGTTCA
>JADFZS010000266.1 GCA_015232405.1 Magnetococcales bacterium
CTCCATCCAGACATTGTTAAGCTGGACAGGGATTTTCTTGAGAACGCCTTCAAAGATCCCCGCTGCCAAGGTAGTCAAGTTCAAGGTCGGCAAGGCCCTGAAAGATGCGGTAAACACGAAGACCGGTAAAAAAGGCAAGAAGAAGTAGGGGCCACCATGACTGAGCCAAATACCACAAAAGCTGATCTTATCAATACTCTGGAGCAACGGTTGAGTGTGTCCAAGCGGGAAACTCAGGATATCCTGGACGCTCTATTTGAACTAATCAAGATTCAATTGGGGCAAGGACACGCCATCAAGCTCCCCGGCTTTGGCAACTTCAGCGTCCGGCAGAAACGTGAGCGGGTTGGTCGTAACCCGAAGACAGGTGCAGCGGTTCCTATTACGGCCCGTAAGGTGGTCAGTTTCAAGCCGAGTTCGATTTTGCGGGAGAGGGTGGATGCTGGGAAAAAAAGTTATCTATAAACGCATTGTTCTCAAAGGAAATAGACAGAAATGGATCTGTTGAAACTTGCCAAAGGAAAGCTTGATGATCCCATCATGATGCGGTGGGCTCTCCGCCGTTATGAAGATGCTTGCGCTAGATCAAATGGGACTGCCAAGGAAATGGAGCAGATATGGTTTGATGACCTGACCCTACGGCGGTGGATTGACTCTGAGGACAGCAATATTCTGACCTCCATGTTTCGCATATTACCCTCTGCGGCTTTTAAAAATATGAACTCATCTGTTGCTGAGAGATGGGTAAAGTGGAAAGGTTCATTAGCAACTTTTTCAACTCCCGTACTCTTGAGTCTTGATACTTCGGACAGGGTGGATCTTTTTACTGCTCATGTTGATCTGAATCTGTCGGATCTTGAGAAAACCGTAGCTGTAGTAAAGCACTTGACCGCATTACCTAATGAAGTGGCCCTAGATCTATTCAAAAGAATCGAAAAAGTTGCTCGTGGAATCGAAAACAATGAGTTTGCCAAGAATTGGCTGTTAAAGGCACTGATCGCACCCTCCATTTATTTGTCTCCAGATAGATTATCCCCACTGGTACATGAACTTGCTGGGTTGTTAGACAATAGAGAAGATGCCTCGGAAGACCTTTTCAAGCAGCTTTCTGAAACTCTTTTTGGAAGCAGTGTCTACTACGATAACGCTCAATTCATCAGTAATGGAGATGGCGGTGAAGAGTTTAAATCGTTGAGAATGTTGTTCCAGGATAGTGCTCCCCTCAATGATCTTGATGCAGCGGTGGATGCAGAACCCCCGGTTGCCAACGCACTGTCTCTTTTGAAAGGCCATTTGGGAAAGTCGGAGAAAATTGGACTAGCTAGGAAGATAATAGAAGCAACAAGGAATGTTGGGAAGGTTGACGGAATTGATCTTGCCTGCTTTGCAGTCGCTGCGGTTGCCCATGCGTACGAGCTATCTGATATAAAAATCTCGGCTATGTCACAGGAAGAGGTGTTGGATATCGTTGCCATGGATCTTTCACAAATTTCTCAACAGGACGCTTTGATAGACAGGCTGAAGAGGTTTGATCAAGTAGAAGTCGCAAGCACAATCAATAAAAAACTTCCAGAGGTGAAAGACGAATGGGGCGGTATTCATCTGGCAAAAATTGCTGGAGAGTTGAGACTCCAGGAAAACATCCCCACATTGATCGACTCAATCTGCGAGCAATGTGGCGACTACCTATGTGAGTCAGCATCTGATGCTCTCGTTAAGATCGGTGAACCGTCCCTTGATGCCATAATTTCGCGCTGGGATGATCTGGACTTTCCCCAACAAATTTATGGTGGTGGGGTACTCGGTAGAGTCGGAAATCAAAAAGTAGTGAAATTCATCAAAAAACGTTTTGAGGATATGTTTAACAGTGACCTCGAACAATGGTGTGTCTTGGCTGAAGCGGTTCCAGATGTCCAAACAGTAAAGCTGCTTGAGCCTGAAGTTCGCAGAAAGCAACACCTGATAGACATGACCTTCTATCGCCTGTGCATTCTGACAGGGACTGAATATGAAAAGCTTGATGAAATACGCCGCCGTATTCTGGAAGCAACGCGAGAACAGGATGCTAGGATGGATATGTTTGATCGTGGGCAACTGCTATCTGACACAGTGAGCCTGTCCTTACGTTGTGTGGCGTGCGGTGATGTCAACGACTATGACGCTAAAGACGTGATAATGAGTCGAGATCCGGAAGAATATCCCCATCTTCTTGCCGACGAATTTCCTTGTGCCTCGTGCGGTGACTGGGTCGATTTTGAGTTTACTTCCCGTGCTAATTTGGCAGTAACCGCTTTCTTGATAACATTGCTGGGACTACAGGAAAGCGGCAAAGATATGTCGTTGCCGGTCCGTCTCACCGATGTTGTAGCACGAGGTGAAAATTTACCTGCTCCAGAATTGCTTGCTAGACTTAGATCAGAAATGCTGGACAACCCTGAAGGCGTTGAGGAGAATTTAAGGCTGGGTCGAGCACTCTACCAGTTCAACCGGCCCAGAGCGGCGGGGAAGTGTTATGAGAGGGTTGTGGCTGGAGAACCTAACTCCATGGAGGCAGGGCTAGGCTTAGCACGTATAGTGGCAGATACAGGCGATAAGAAAGAAGCATTCAACATGATCAGGAGGCTTCTGGATAAAAAAGACTCATGGAAGTTTTTCCGAGTCAACGAGATGACCACTTCCCTATTGGGGGCTGAGTTTGCAAAATTCCATAACGAGTTGGTTCGTGACCTTGGAATACAAAATAGACCTTTACTTCACGAAAAGTTTCTGGGAAGTCCCAAGAAGGTTGGTCGGAATGATCCTTGTCCGTGCGGTAGTGGCAAAAAATTCAAGAAGTGCTGTCTCAATTGATGGGTTGAATAGAAATATTTGCTCTTGATAAACATTACTTGAAAATGACTAATCCAAATCATGCTTTAGAGCAGGTGGTCAAGCTCATAAAAGTTGGTCATCTACATCAAGCCAAGGCAATTATACAACAGATTTTGGAAGTAGAGCCAAAACATCCAGGTGCGTTGTATCTGCTTGGAGTGATAGCTAATAACCTTGGTGAAAACGGCTTGGCTCTTATTGTTTTGAAAGAAGCAGTTTCCATTGTCCCTCAATGGGTAGAGCTACACAACATACTAGGTTTTGTGTACCACGAGTTAGGGCAGCTTGATGATGCAATTAACAGTTTTAAATCTGTTATCAAACTGCAGCCAAACAATGTAATGGCGCATAACAACCTTGGCAGCATGCTAAAAGAAAGTGGTCATCGGTCAGAGGCTATTACCAGCTTCAATCTTGCGCTTTCGTTAGATCCTGAAAATGCTGAAGTACTCAACAATAAGGGTATGACGCACCAAGAACTAGGGCAGCTAGATGAATCATTGGCATGCTACCGTAAGGCTCTTGAATTTAAACCTGATTTTGTACAGGTGCATAATAATCTTGGTAACACTCTTCAGGAAATGAAAAGGGTGGATGAAGCTATAGATAGTTATCAGACGTGCATTGAACAAGAACCCATGATTGCTGAAGTTCATAAAAATTTGGCAAGTGCTTACAATAGCCAAGGTCGTTGGAATGAAGCGGTATCCAGTTATCGGCGGGCTCTTGCCATTGATCCCAACTTTGCTGCAGCATTGGGTGGGTTGGGTAACGCGCTTAAACATCTAGGGCGATTTGATGAGGCTGTACAGCAGTTCCGTCAAGCATTGGAAATTGATCCGTCATTGGACGACATTAGGCACTTATTGGCATCTGTGACTGGCGAAACGACCAAAAAGGCTCCACGTCAGTATGTGGAAAAATTGTTCGACGGGTTCGCTGGTAATTTTGAGCATCATCTTGTGAAGACGTTGGATTATAACGCTCCAAAGCATCTCAGAGCAGTTGTGAATCACTGTGTTGGTTCTCAAGCATTTTACCAACATGCTGTTGATTTGGGGTGTGGAACTGGCCTTCTTGGTAAAGAGTTTCGGGATCTTATAGGTGTTCTTGTTGGTATTGATTTGTCAAAAAAGATGATCCGGCAAGCTGAGAAAAGTGGTATTTATGATCGGCTTCTTGTTGGCGACATTGAAGAAACCATTAATGGTATGGACCAGAAGTTTGAGTTGTGCATGTCTGCAGATGTGTTCCCATATGTTGGTGAATTAGGTTCCATTTTTAAAGCGGTCAAAGGTCACTTATCAACCACTGGGCAATTCCTGTTTTTAACAGAGTATGCTGATGGCGCAGATTACGTACTGAATACAAACGGTCGTTATGCCCACTCTGAACAGTACGTTCAGGGTTTAGCGGAAGAGTACGGATTTACCGTACTACATGTTGAAAAGGTTGTGTTCCGGTTTGACCAAGGTAAAGAGGTGTTTGGAGAAGTTTATCTGCTGGAGTGATAGGAGCAATATGGTGTTGTGTGCTCCCAGGCTGGTAATGGAGTAGCTGGAACAGGTTGATACTGCTCACACCTAAACCCCAAACTCTAACCGCTCCACCACATCTCGCAACACCTGGGCCCCATACTGTTTCCCATAACTTCCCGTAGTCAAAGACTCATCTGCAGGGCCGAGGACCGCACCAATTTTCTCTTACCTGCAAAACCGCTATAGCGGTCTGAAAATGCTGATTTCCACTATAACGGAATCGGTCCAAGCATCGGATTGTGGTCTGTCATTCATGCTGACAGAAAAGCAAGTTTACCTCAAAATATCTTGCGGATGGAGTTTTTGGGAGGCACAGGTATCATTGGTCCACAGCGAGATATATCCCGCCGATAATCCAGTTATCTTTATCTTTGTGTTTTCTGAGTCTGGTTTTTGTGAAATATTTAAGATGGAATCCAGCCTCTTCAATAACTGAGAGGAGATAATCTTTTGAGTGGGCATAACGCCCAGTATTTTGTAAAACAAACTCTTGGCGATCTGTATGTTCTGTCGAGAATGCAAAAACCGACCCCTGAGTTGAATATTTTTTGACACAGTTAAAAACAGGCAATAAATCACCGATATAGACCAACACATCCGAAGCAACAACAAGATTAATTCTTGTGTTCAGGCTATTCATTCCGTCAATAATGTCATCGACATAAAGCTCATCATAAACTTTTTTCTTGCCTGCCAAGCTCACCATATTTTCCGACAGGTCTATGCCTCACTGTAATTTTGAGTAAGGAAATGATTGGTAGCCAATAAATATGTATCGTTGATAGTGTTATTCGACATTTCCCATATAGCTCACAGAGAGCCTCCATTTTTTGTGATTGATTCAGCTGCTGTTCTATATGTTTGCGTTCG
>JADFZS010000267.1 GCA_015232405.1 Magnetococcales bacterium
CCTTAAGTGGGTTGAATTGCTTTTCAACTTTTTGGTAGCTCGTTTCTCCATGTATTAACTACTGCACAATTAGATCCAACTGTTGGATTGTTGATATTCTGTAGTGAAAACAAACAGTAGAGTCTGTTTTTTGAAGTTGAAAGAAAGCTAGAAGATGCAATCAAGTTGTGAATGAAAGCAGTAAATAATGGGCTGATTACACGAAATTGTATTTAAAAACCGTCAGTTATCAATCGAAGTAGAGATAATCCAAGAACGAAAAGTGTCATACCCCTTGGCGATGGACTGGTGGGGATGTGAGGGGGTGGAACAATGACGGGTCAAACGGTGGTTCTGCTTGATTTTTCCCAAAATTGACTGGTTCACATGCAATTTAAGATATTTACATACTATTCTAGGAGGTTGCGGATGACACCTCCTGAATTTATGGAAAGTCCTGTTTAGCTCAGGCTGATTTTGGAACCAGCTCCATTTGGTGACAAAGCCAGAATTTATGCCGAAACTCAACTCATCTCTGAGAGTCCTATACCTTTCCCCAGCAGTAATGTAAAGTCACCCATGGGCAATGGTTTACTGTAATAATACCCTTGAATTGTGTCACATCCTTCTTTTTCTAGAAACTTCAATTGTTCCCTGGTTTCCACTCCCTCCGCCACCACCTTGAGCTTTAACCTATGGGCCATGGAGATAATGGCCGAGACGATCTGAGACTCATCCGAGTCAATGGAAAGGTCACGGATGAAAGACTGGTCAATCTTTAGAGTATCAATTGGAAAATGTTTGAGGACACTGAGGGAAGAATAACCTGTGCCAAAATCATCCATGGCAATAGAAATACCCCGGTCTTTAATTTTCCTTAAAATAGCAATGGCCTCATCTACATTGTGCATCAACATACCCTCGGTAATTTCCAGTTCCAGATGTTCAGGTGCAAGGCCGCTATCACTCAGGGCGGCGTCTATGCGTATTAAGAGATTCTTTTCACGAAACTGGCGGGGTGAAATGTTTACTGCTACGCGAAGGAGATTATTATTGGTGTGCAAATAAGAATTTTGGAAACAGGCTTCTCGCAACACCCAATCCCCAAGAGGCACAATCAGGCCAGTCTCTTCGGCTACCGGGATAAATTCGACTGGAGAAACCAGTTGGCTCCCATCCCGATTCCAACGCACCAAAGACTCCATTCCCATGATCAATCCCGATGTAATGTCAACCTTGGGTTGGTGGTGCAACAGGAATTGTCCTTTTTTCAAACCGATTCGAAGTTCGTTCTCAAGAGAAATTCGCTTTACGGCGTGTTCATTCAACGCTTTGCTGAAAAACTGAAAATTACTACGTCCGTTGTCCTTTGCCAGGTTCATGGCTTGAGCAGCATTTTTCAGTAGGTTGTCATAGTTCGAGCCATCATCAGGAAAAATCGTAAGCCCAACCGAGGCGGTAATATGAATATCATGACCATGCAAATTAAACAGCGACTTCAGGCCCCCAAGGAGGCGTTGCGTCATCAGCGCCAAAAATTCCGCGTTTCCTGTATTTGGATATATGACTGCAAACTCATCACCGCTTAGTCTACAAAGGGTGTCCTCTTTTCTGATTGCATTCAGGAATCGATCAGCAATCATCTTAAGCAGGTTGTCACCCTGGCAGTGCCCCAAACTATCATTGATTTTTTGAAAACGGTCGATATCAATAACTGAAATACCTACACGGGTTCGTTCCCGTTGTGCATGAAGTAAAGCTTGTTCCAATCGGTCCAGGAAAAGCCCACGATTGGGAAGTCCCGTTAGAGCGTCATGGGTTATTGAATAAACCAGTTTCTCATCACGCTGCTTGATGCCTGTCAGGTCATTGTATATACAAACAAAATACTTAATTTCACCCTCTTGATCACGGACCGCCTGAATCGATACTTTGACTGGAAAGACATCACCACCCTTACGACGGTTCCAAATATCACCTATCCACTTCCCATTTTGAAAGAGTTTTTTCCACATTTGTGAATAAAACGCGGAATCCTTGTGGTCCGATTTGAAAAGATTTGGGAATTTTCCGATGATCTCATCACGACGATATCCATAGAGCTTACATAAAGATTGATTTACAGAAATAATGCGTCCTTTGTCGTTGGAGATAAATATCCCTTCATCCGCTTGTTCCAGCACATTTTCAATGACCCTCAGTTGATCTTCCGTCGAGCGAATGTTGGTAATATCATGAACAGTACCTATCATACGGATGGGTTGGCCGCCAGCATCCCATTCTACTCTGCCTAGTTCCACGACGATCCGTTCATCCCCACTTGGCTGAACGACGCGATGTTCGACATGATATTTGTAGGCTGGGTCACTCAGAGCGCGCGTGACGCAGTCCTTGACCTTGATCCGATCTTTCGGATGCACCGACTGAATGAATGTGTCGTAGGTCGATGGAAATCCCTGCGGTAGAGCAAAAATTCGGAAGGTCTCATCGGTCCAGGTGAGAGTGTTTCTTACAATATCCCAATCCCAACTACCAAGGTGCGCAATTTCTTGGCTCACCAATAACAAGTTTTCATAAGATTTTTTATCGTTGGTGTTGGTAATGGTTCCTACATAGCCCCTGAGTCGGCCAGATCCATCTTTATCTTCTACCGCCTGACCGAGAACCCAGATTACTACGCCATTTTCCGTACAAAAACGGAATTCTGAAATAAATGGAACCAGGTTTTTTACGGATGAAGACCAATCATAAAAAACCCTTTGACGATCTTCTGGATGAATGGCAGTTACCCAACCCGTGCCAATAACGTCGGACGCGGAGACTCCAGAGATCTCACACCATTTTGGATTGGCATAGACACATATCCCATCAATATCCGTCTTGAAAATCCCGATTGGAATCAAGCGTAGTGCATCCTCATTTCTCAACTCTCCAACTGCTGCAGGTTGTCCCTTTAGCGGCTGCTCAACGGTATGAAAGATGTCTGCACTCGGCATGGCAAGCATTCCAGTCATGTTTTTTCCTTTTCTTTCTACACCGAACTAAATCTTTCGGCGTATTCGGAACTGATAACGCCATCCTCAATTTCCCTAGGGAAATCGGCTTCCAAGATCTGGCTCAGCAAGGCATTGCTACTCGATCCTCTTGGATCACAACGTCAAATTCTGGCCGAAACGAACTGCAACAGTTGAGTAAGTTCTCAACCATTCAGGTTAACCGTCTTTTTTAGCTTTTTCCTCCAGCAACAGCGCCAAAGCGGAGCCATTATATCCTTTGCCGAGGTGGTCCCAACTCGATTTCCCCTCAAAATCAGTGCGCAAAACGTCTGCGCCATAGGCTATGAGGATCTTGGATACGTCCAGGTTTCCTTTTCCCGCCGCCAACATGAGCGGGGTTAACCCTTCCTCATCTACCACGTCAACGTCAGCTTGGCCGTCCAAAAGTGTTTGAACAATGCCTGCGTATCCACGCCAAGCTGCCCAGTGCAGAGCCGTAGTTTCGTCAGGGAACCGAATATTGGGATTAGCTCCATGAGACAGAAGCAGTGAAACAACCGCCCCATGTCCTTTGTCAACGGCTTCAACCAGAGATGAATTCCCTTTTCGGTTCACCAGATTCACATCAGGTTGTTGTTCCAAAAGCAATCGTACCATTTCCAGATCACCGTTTTTGGAGGCATACATCAGCGTTGAATCGCCATGGTGGTCCACCTGATTCACATTGGCCCCGTGGGCGATCAATAGCCTCGCTGTATTAGTGTTTCCATATTGAACGGCACCGACCAGAGGGCTGCGGGATCCATTAGGTGCAAGATTGACTTCAGCCCCAGCTTGCAAAAGCATCGTCAGGATATCCACGTAACCCCACTGGGCGGCCATTTTCAAAGGGGTTTGGTTCCATTGATTGGTTGCGTTGATGTTTGCCCCCGATGCGATCAGCAGAGCGACCGACTCGGCATGGCCGCCTTCAGCAGCCCATATTAAATGCGTCGATTTTGCTGTTTTATGGATATTGACGTTGGCTCCATCTGCCAGCAGCCGTTTCAGGGTTTCATGTTCTCCATCCATGGATGCAAGGAGCAATTGGTCGTCAACGCTGGAAAGCGCGACCGATCGTACGCTGGTATTCATGGGTAGGGATAAAAACACGCTGACAATGGCCAGAATAACCGTGGTAGCAATCACAGCGTGCAGCAATCCTGTTCTATGATTTGTCCATGAATCAGCCATCTGGTTGAAGGTTTGATCTATATTTCTCATGGTATTATTTTTCCATCTTCCTGTTGTACACTTTTGCTTCATGATTGATGAATCGTGATGATCACCGTGGGACGGGGTAGGCGTCTTGATCACCCATTGCCTGCCTCGCCAATGAGTTCACCAGATTACCACCAATCCCAGAAGCAGGATTATTGAAAGAAGCATCAGGTACTTGTACATCTCATGGCCGCCAGGCGCGTGCATGTTTCCGAACATGGTTTTATCCTCATTTTTGCGTTGAATGGAGGACACGCTTTAAATAAACAAGCGCATCCACATAAATATGTAAGTATTCTTAGCTGGCATCATATCCCTCTCAACAGCCCCGCAATTGAAAAGACGAGTTTTGGCAGGAAATACAGTGCTGTAATGAAGCTCATGAATACAGCTAATGCGAGCAGCCATCTAAAACAAGTGATCAGGGAGGCATTTATCCAGTCTATCGCCTCCTCCAAGCTGCTATACAAGCGAATGGCTATCATTCATTTTCCTTTGGTTGATGTTTGGTCTTCTTTAAATAACTTCTATATAAACCTCTGCATCATCCAAGCCACATCCAGGGTGGCCAAATAAACGTATACATAACAATGCTGACGGTTCGACACCTCACATCTCCAACCAAACAAATAGATGCAACTCTTCGAGCACCATGAGCGGCCAATTATTTGGCTTTAAGTGGATTTGTCAAATATTACATAGACTTGGCAATATCATGCCTCGCCTTCCAGGCATTGGGATTGTCATATCCCTTTCCAAGCAGAAGTTGTACAACTGTGCCTCACTCCAGAAAAATTCTTCGGCAATTTTTTTTGGCTGAAAATTCAACTTCAAATAACGGCCTGAAAGGCGTTGTCGTCATTTATGACGGGATTGGTATGACATTAAGAAATGTGACTATTTCGCGTGAGTAGTTTTTTTCGACATCCGGCTCACAGAAAAATGATGGAAGTACCAAGTTAGGCCGGAACCCCCCCTGGGATTTATCGATTTGGAGGCCAAAGCAAGGGTTTGAAGCTGAAGAGGTCTGATAGAGGGGGA
>JADFZS010000268.1 GCA_015232405.1 Magnetococcales bacterium
ATGCCATGGAACAGGCAAGTGCGGAAATATATCGACAATTTTTTGGTGACCCCGCTGACCTTGGCGTTCACCTGGGGGTGGCGGAGATAATTAAACTACAACAGTCAGGATGGGAGATAGCCAACCATACCACCGCCCACCGTCTGCTATCCAGCCTTTCTCCACCTGCCGTTAAGGCGGCAATCGAAGAAAATGCCGTGTTTTGGCGGGATAACGGGGTGCAGTTGATCAATTTTTTGGGCTTTCCCGTAGGCCGGGTGTGTGATGTTGGTCCCGCAGTCGGGCGTTGGCTAGATGACAACCCAAAAATTCATGGCATCTTTGCCAACAACGGCATCAACATAAACCTTCACCGCAAAGAGTGGTTGCGCTTTAGCCTGGGCCTGCAGACCAACCCAGAAAATATGCACAAAATCATCAAAAATCAAACCATCCGCAGCCGTGCTGCTTATGAAAAGATAGGTTGAATATCATGCTACATATATCTTGGGGCGTGTTGATATGCGTGTCTTGCGGCCTCTGGCGGCACCAAATTTGACTTAAAATGCACACATATTTTGTGTGTGCTGTATATTGTTGCCAAATTTTGCATCACCAGAGACCAAACCCCACTGAATGTCATTGCGCCCTAATTTGCTTTGCCTTTTTTTATATCAGTCAGCCTTCTAACCTGGTCTTTTCCATTCAGTGAGGTGTGGATGGAAAGGTGATGGTCGAGTTGTGGTGAGTATGTAAAATTGATAAATTGACCGTCACTTTCACAAACCACGACAAAGGCATCTGTTGTCTGGTCGCTTTTTGGTAGCCGAGCCTGTTTTTTTGCAGTAACGTTACATAACCAGTGGGCACGCCAGGAGTGGGCTGGTCGGTCTGACTGGCCATCTACATCAAATTGCAGCCGCTTTCCCACCGCCAGCGGATAGAGGCTGCCATGTAAGTTGGATAGTTTTCGCCGCCCCTTTGACTCCGGCCCCTGCCAGGCTATGGCTGGTATAAATGGGTTTGGGGGTAGAATCTGCAGCACTCCCTTATCGTTGACCATCACCACCCGATCTGAATATCGTTCCCTAACCTGCCATTTTTCATCGGGGTTATCGTAGGAGAACCAATCTCCTTTTTGCCATGCTAGAGGAAAATCAAAAGACTGGTGGGCTGCCTCTTTTTCCAACTTATCCAACGCATGAATGGAATCTGCTGAAATAACTGCCGACTCTGGCGGTGGTGGCCGTTTTGGAAAACAGCCACCTGTGCCAACTACCAAAAAAGTGAGGAACAGAACCGCTCTTATCATGATATCGCGTGACCATATTAATTTTTCGGCTGAGGTATTAAGATTTCCTCAAGCCTTTGGATTGTCAATTTTATTGTTAGAATAGGTGAGTCACTTGTGTCCTAAATAGTTATGGCTGAACAGTTTGATCTCTAGGATGAACAATCCGGCACTCAAGCCAATTTTTTTCTCATCATGCCGGCCAAAAAAACTAACTGTATGAGAGAGTCCGACCGGGTTGCCACCGTTGGAGGAGATAAATGCCTTGCTGCGGGTTTTGCTGCCAATGTGGTTCCAATTGTTGATACGCTCCAAAGTTGCCTTGGAGGAGGGGCCAAAGTTTGCGTAGAAGGTTATGTCCTCGCAACCGTGAGGTCCACAATCATCAAAAAATATTGCTACCTCCTTCGCAGCAGCAGGCGGATTTTTTAGTACCAGATGGGGATTGCCACGGCTGTCACGGTGCCAGCTTGATTTATAGCCAAGTTTGTTGAATGCCTCTGCGACTGAGCCTGCGGTAGTGGCCATCTCGGCATTGAAGCCTGGATTATGATAGGGAAAAGTTGTCCCTGCCATAGAGGGTGAGGCTGTTGCAACGGCTAGTGCCAGTAGAGATACCGCTAGTGCAATAAAAGATTGATGTTTCATCATTAGCTCCTCATAATTTTAAAAATAAAGGTTTTAAATAAATTGTATTCCATTTTTGGTAGCGACTATAGCAGGTCAGTGGGATCTGGAGGGTCATCACCTCCACTACCACTACCACTGCCACTGTCTGGCAGATGATAATCGCCGCTGCCAGAAAGATTGCTTACCGCACCGGAAGCGGCACTGCTGGCCGAATTTCCACTTGCTGCCACGCTTCTCAAGGTGTCGAATGCCTCTTGCCCAAGGCCACTATCCTTTATAAAGCCGGTAGCTGAATTGGCTATATTCGACAGGCTGGAAACAGCCGCGTTGACCACGCCAGGATCCATATTATATTTGGGTATTGATATACCCAGGCCGGTATCGATGGTTTCGGTACTTTTGACGGCAATACTCTTGATGGCGTTGAACGCATCTTCAACAGTATCGTTGCCGACCAGATCCGGGTCGCGCAGTGCGGTATTTTGTAAAGATGAAATGGCACTTTTCATCACATTTGTATTTACTAAACCCGGATTCGCCGTCGCTAGCTTTATCTGCAAGGAAACCGGTTCCAGGCCGATAAGAGCCGCCGTTCGATCCGCATTACGACCAGCTAGCTTTGTAAACTCTCCGGCAGCCGCTTTCAACTCATCGGAAGCGTCATGGACCAGCCCGAGAAGAAATTTTAAAATTTGCCCCAACAAATCATCAAGTGCTTGACTGTTACAGTCCATTCCGATATTACCGATGCTTATACAGGTACCTCCTGTAAGAAGCTCCATATCGCAGGCCGCTCCCTGGCAGGCTGCGGTTACTGCAGTCAAGTCACCGGCGGCAACCATGGTAGTTCCGCCACTGCTCTGCTTGATGTTTCCCAACATGATACCGGACTTGCCGTCAATGGCCGCCGCCACAGTACTGTTTAACGCTCCGGCAGCTATATTTATACTGGAGTGGCCGCCATCCTGCTCATAAACATTTCCGACACGGATCCGGGATTGTGCCCCATTTGATGCTGACACCGTGTTGGTCACATCGCCAATGATTATGGTCGTGTCAACATCTCCCGTCACCCCTGAAGAGACGTTGCCAATTTCAATCAAGGCATTGCTGGAGACAGCCTCGGCATGATTGGTGATCAGGCCGGTAACTATCGTATCGTGAACTTGTCCACCCCCCAGCACAGCCCCGACCTTGGTAATGGAGCGGCTGTCATGACCAACGGAAGAGGTGGTAACAATGCCAACTACAATATTTTCATCAACTGTGTCTACCCCCTCTACCTCACCAATCACTGTTTTGGCCAGGGTGCCATCGCCACTGGCACTGGTGGTGACTTGACCAACCATTATAAGTTGTCTGGCCGTAGTGACATTGGATATCTTGCCGATGGTTGTGATGGCTGTAGAGCTGGAGCTTGAGGCCTGCGTAGTTACACTACCAATCAAAATGGCCTGGGTAAGGTCGTTGACATGGCTATCGACACCAATATTGGTAGCGGCACTGTCCCTCTCACCACCTGAAGAGGTGATTATCTCGCCGACCCCTATACCAACCAAACCCCTGTTGATATGATCCATCGAGCCTATCCTGACCTTGGCACTACTTTTCTCACCTACGGCAGCGGCGGTGACATCGGCAACAGTGACCGATTCCACAACATTTTTTGAGTCGGAAATGGCTCCTACGTCTATAGTGGAGCTGCTCCACTTACCTATGGCGGCACTATCTAGAGTGCCGGTTGTCACTCCCAGTTTGCTGTTTGAGCTACCATTCATACTGCCGACATCCACGCTGCTTTGACTCCTCTCACCGATTGAAGTGGATGAGACCTTGCCAATCAACACACTTATCATGTCATTGGTAACACTGCCATCCGCATGGATGGTGCCGACATCAACGTTACTTTTTGATCCGCTGCCGACTGCCATACTGGCGATTTCTGGAGTTAACCCACTTTCGTCGGCAGTTATAACGCTTATCGCTGAATTTATTACCGTTCCCCGTACCTTTATGGTTCCCACCCGTTCTGTTGAAGAGCTTTGATCTCCACCTATCTGGGCACCGGTATTAAAAAGTGAGCCTGCCTGTACGCTCACCATGGCACCCTCGATAGTTTCAGCGTCTATGGCCCCAACTTCCTGGATTTGGGTCTCTTTGCCCTGCAGAGCGGCTGCGGCATTGACAGCCGCTTTAATGTTGACCGACAGTACCGCCCCAGAGCCAAGGTCAGGAGCGTCATCGGCAGGAAAGTCGGCCTCAGGGAGCAGACCTTCTGCCGCATTGACTATCGTTGTAGTCCCACCATCAGAGGGTGACGGCAAATTTGGCAATGACCCCAAGTTAGCTCCATACCCATCGTTGGGAGCAAAGAGACAAAAGCTTGTCAACATGGTTATCACGACCAATTGTCCTGGTTTAGGAGTTTGAATTTGTCCCCACATTTTCAGCCGTCCGGGGCATGCACCGACAGGCCTGGAGCATAGGGAACCTCAGGTCCCCATGCAGATTTGCTAAACGGTATCAACCCCACTTGACGAATTCCACCAACTGGATCATAAAGATTCATCAGTTTGAACATGTCAAAATCTATCTCTCCTGTTGCCAGAAGGTTATGGTGTTGCTGATATGATTCAATGGCTTGCCTGGTGACTTCGTCAAACATACCATTTGCCTCGCCATGATAATAAGCTAATGCGATCAGACGTTCCTGTACAAACCGAACCAGACTGGTTGGGGCTTTGGCCATCTGGTCAAACTCTGCGCGTAGCTTTTTGGAACGTTCGGGGATGGTTCCGGCATTTTCCAGGCAACGCCAATAGGGAACTTTTTGCAATCTACCAATCAACTCGATCATTCCAACCTGAATCAAGGTTCTATATACGGCATTAAAATCACGTTTTATATTTTCATTCAGGGAGAATGTAAGGCCAAAATGACCAACGGACAGGTCTGCGGTAACTGACTCATTCTCACTGGGGTATAGGGCAATGGTGTTGGATGAGGTCATGCCGGGTACCATCTGCAGATTGCTAATCGTGCCGACATTGAGATCGATGGATATGGAGCCGAATCCCTTTTGCCCTGAATAACTGCTCAACGGTTCATAGCTATCCCGTAATATTTCAAACTCACCGGAAAAACCTCCCCCAGACTGCCCGCTCCAGATCTTTTTATTGTGTTGGGTCACGCCACCCCGAATAAAATAGTCAGGAGTGCGGAATGATCTTTTGTTTGGGTGCGCCCCCTGGAGATCAAGCATATCCTTGATGTCGGCCCCATAGGCTACAAATCTGACCGCCTTGCTGCGATTGGCCATCTGGGAAAC
>JADFZS010000269.1 GCA_015232405.1 Magnetococcales bacterium
CTAAAAATCTAAAAAGTTACAATCTTTTTTATACTTGTTTGGTTAATTGCAATGGCTCGGTTAAGTTTATAGCAATTTTGTATGTCATCAATGTAACATTTGTGTTAAATGTTTCAAGTTTTAACGCTTAATTATAAAAAAACCCGTTTATCATTTTTTATAATTTAATAAAAGGGGTTGTTTATTCTTGTCCCAACCTCCAGTGGGAGAGATCTTTTTTGAAATAGTTTTCGCACCACTCTATGTTACTTTTCTGGTTGTTATTCATCCATTCCAAATATTCGTCAGGTATTTTGTTCTCAATTGAGGCTTTAGATATGTTGACCTTCTCTTTTAATTTTTTATCTTCTATTTGCCACGGTTCAACACCGATATAATCGGCTAGACCATCCAACACTTTTTGGGGATTATCACGGATATCGGTAAAAAAATATTTATATATCTCTCTTTCAAAAATCTTTTCCCATCTTGTGATATTAAGATCGTGTCGGGTGTTGTCATAATAGTTGTCTGGAGAGTCCTTAAACATTTTTAAAACTTCAAGGCTCATATTCTGGCTACTGATAAAATTGACATGGGACCAGAATATTTTAATGGGATTTCTAACGCAGTAGATCAACTTAGCTTGGGGAAAAGCTTTTTTAAGCTCCAGTATGTTCTCTTCCGGTATATAGCCACTGCCATCTGTTAGGTCAGAGTTGAACTCACCACTACACAGTAGTTTATAATCTTTAATCAGCCTTCTGATAAAGTTGATATCTCTTTTCCAAAAGGAGCTACTTTTATTGTTACCGTCGGCATGGAAATCCGGTTGTGTTATTTGGGGGTGCTCTACAAATCGGTTATAAAGCCATGTTGACCCAGATCTAGAGGTTCCAACCATATATATGAGCATAATTAAAAAATCATCCAATACAGTATTGGTTCATAGTAATTTATAACCAAAATGCCAAGATGTTGGTTTTTCATGCAACATCGACACTGGGCCGGAAATTTTTAAGTCTCAAGGCATTACTAACCACAGTAACACTTGATAAACCCATGGCTGCAGCGGCAAAAATTGGTGACAATAAAATACCAAACCACGGAAACCATACTCCAGCAGCAAGAGGTATCAATATAATATTATAGGCAAAGGCCCAAAATAGGTTCTGTTTTATGTTGTTTATGGTAGCACGTGATAGCTGAATAGCAGTTGCAACACTTCTGGGATCACCACCCATAAGGGTGATATCTGCTGACTCCATTGCAATATCGGTTCCTGTACCCAAGGCGATGCCAACATCGGCACGGGCAAGGGCAGGGGCATCATTTATTCCATCACCAACCATCGCAACAACTTTACCACCATCTTGCAGCAGCTTTATCTCTTCAGATTTATGGGTTGGCAGCACCTCTGATATCACTTTTTCTATGCCAAGCTGTTTTGCGATGGTATGGGCAGTACGTCGGTTGTCCCCTGTGAGCATAACAACATCTATGCCCATCTGTTTTAGTTTTTCTATCCCTTGCAGACTCTCTTTTTTAACCATATCAGCTACCGCTAAAACACCTGCTATCTTGCCATCAATCGCAGCTAAAATTGCAGTTTTGCCTTGGGTCTCATATTGTTCCATAGTCTGCGAAAGTGATGATACATCAACTCCAGACTCTTCCATCATAAGTCTGGTTCCTGCCTGTACGGAGTGACCATCAACTGTTGCTGTTATACCTTTGCCGGGTGTTGCCTCAAAAGATTCTACCTGACCCAAGGTAATGCCATGTTCAACTCCATGGGCCACAATTGCCTCTGCAATGGGGTGTTCTGATTTTGATTCGGCACTTATCAACAAACCAAGGCTCTCATTATCACCACTCCAGTCAGTAACTTTGGGTTGACCTATTGTCAGGGTTCCGGTTTTATCAAATACTACAGTGTCCAACTTGTGGGCTATCTCCAGTGATTCCCCACCACGAATTAAAATACCATTTTGTGCTCCAACTCCAGTACCAACCATTATGGAAGTCGGGGTGGCAAGACCCAAGGCACATGGACAGGCAATAATCAACACTGAAACAAAATTTAAAATAGCATAGGTAAGGGGTGGTTCCGGGCCTAAAAACCACCAAACAAAAAAGGTAACAGTGGCAATTGCTATGACAATTGGTACAAAGACAGCGGCGATTTGATCTGCCAGACGGGCTATGGGTGGTTTGGCCCCCTGGGCCTGTTGAACCATGGCAACAATTTGTGCCAAAACAGTGTCATGACCAATTTTTGTCGTGGTAAAATTAAATGAACCACTTTTATTTATTGTGCCACCGATAACCTCATCTCCCGGCTGTTTATTCACTCCTAGTGGCTCTCCAGTTAACATAGACTCATCAACCGAAGATCTGCCCTCTTTAACAACTCCATCAACGGGAATTTTTTCCCCAGGGCGCACCACAACAGTGTCTCCGACCAGCACCTGAGATAATTGAATATCAACCTCTTTTTTGCTTTTTATAACCCTTGCGGTTTTTGGTGTAAGTCCTATTAGCTTGCGAATGGCTTGGGAGGTACGACCCTTAGCCCGGTTTTCCAAAAAGCGACCCAGTAGAATAAGAACAATGATAGATCCTGATGTATCAAAATAGACCTCTGCAGCTACCCCTTTAACCATAAACAGACCTGGAACCAAAAGCACAAGCAGAGAATAAATATAGGCTGAAAAAGTACCCACAGTTACCAAAGTGTGCATGTTGGCAGAGCCGTGTTTGGCGATGGCAAAGGTGCTTTGATGAAAATATCTGCCAACCCAAAATTGAACCGGGGTTATCAACAACCACTGCAACCAAAAGTTGGTCTGCCGTGGTATGGCAATTATTGAGTCAAGCCCCAGGTTGTTCCAGTGCATCACAATAAATGTTGCTACAACCAATATGCCACCAACACTCAAACGTTTTTTTATCTCATTATGCTCTTTTATCCGCTCCTCTTCTGCTAAATCTTTTGGTGACTCATCCCCTCTGATTTTCCCTAGTTTAAAACCAATTTTATCAATGGCTTCTTGTAAAACTGAGAAGTTAACGGCATCCGGTACAAAAGACACAGTGGCTTGGCGTGTGGCCAAATTGACCTGGGCATCGGCAACACCTGGAACCTGTAAAAGAGTGTTTTGTGTTCTAGCAACACATGAGGCACAAGATAGGCCCTGTATGGAGTAGGTATCATCGGTAACTGGAACTTCATAACCAGCCTCTTTAACAGCATCTACCATGGATTCTAAGGTCATGGTTCCGGTCACAGTTGCTTTTGCTGTGGTTAAGTTTACCGACACTTTATCAACCCCAGGCAAGCTTTTTAATTTTTGCTCGACCCTACCCGAACAAGAGGCACAAGACATGCCTGATACTGGGATGGTTAAAGTTGCATGGATGTTGTTCATTGTTTAATCCTTGTTGGTAAAATCTACAGCAAAATTCCAGCTTGATAATGGGCATAATCCCAGTGATTGCAAGGATAATATCATTAAGACAGTTATAATTGCTTTATGTTCGTCAGCTCTTTTTTTGTTGAGCCAATTTTTTTCGTTTTCTATAGATGGTTGATTGATCAATCTGTAATAAGGTCGCAGCTAGTTTTATATTGCCGTTACAACGTTCTATGGCATATTCAATGGCATCTAGTTCTGTTTGAATAAGCGGTTTAATGGAGGTTGCACTGTTTTTGTTGAGGTTTGCATTTAAGGATACCGCCTTGCCATTTTTTGTTTGGGACAGTGGCGGTGGCAGACTCTCTTTTTTTAGCTTTTTGCTGTCATGTAAAATCACCGTCTGCTGAATAATATTTTGCAACTCCCTGACGTTTCCCGGCCAATCATAAGCTAAAAGGGCATTTGCGGCATCTCTGGAAATATCTCTAAACTGCTTTTTCTCTTTTTTTGCATATTTCAAGAGAAATTTACGGGCCAATAGCAGAATATCCTCACCTCTATCACGCAGGGGCGGAACCTCAATTGGCACTACATAGAATCGATAGAAGAGATCCTTGCGAAACAGACCATTTTTCACCTGTTGGTGGGGGTTTTTATTGGAAGCACAGATAAACCTGATATCAACTGGCTCCTCTTTATCATCGCCAACCTTTTTTATAAGGCCAGATTGCACAAAACGTAGAAGTTTGCTCTGGAGTTCCAACTCCATTTCACAAACTTCATCTAAAAAAAGAGTGCCACCATCGGCTAGTGATGCAGCACCCTGACGGTCAAAATGCGCATCTGAAAATGCCCCTTGCACATGACCAAATATTTCACTCTCCATTAAATTATGGGGAATTGCAGAACAGTTAATAACAATAAATGGTTTGTCTTTACGGGAACTCTGTTTATGAATCGCTTCAGCACACAGCTCTTTTCCTGTTCCACTCTCCCCAGTTATAAAAACACTGGCTTTGCTGTTTGCCACATTATCTATAATTGTAAAAAGGGTCTGCATTACAAGTGATGCACCAAAAATATTTTGTAATTCAACTCTTTTGGCGTTGTTTTCATACTCTATAATTTGTTGGCTTATGTTTTTGTGTCTTAGAGCATTGCCCATAGTTGCCAAAAGCCGTTCTGTCTCAACAGGTTTCTCAAAAAAATCAAATGCACCGATGCGCATAGCCTCCACGGCTAAATTGATACTTCCTTTGCCAGTCATTATTACAACTATAGTGGGAATACGCTCTATAAAGACAGTCTCAAGAATATCTATACCGTTTAGATCCGGCAGAAAAATATCCAACAACAGTACATCAGGGGGATTTTTGCGCAGTTGTGCCATGCCATCTTTGCCAGTTTTTGCTATACCCACCTGCCAGCCATTGAGCTTTAAAGTCTGTTGGCAAAATTCCAATAAAGATGTGTCATCCTCTATTATCAAAGCTGTTTTGTTTTGTAATATAGACATTTAACACCTCTTTTAACGAAACAAAGCAATCTACTCTCTTGCATAATGCAAATTTTCGCAAATTGCAAACTGTTTTATCCTTTTTAGTTTTCTCTTGCAAATGATGAAATTTTGATAATATCCAATAAAAACAATGCAAAACGATGGATCTTTGTCTGTTTGGTACATCTATTGCCGCCTATATATGTATATAGACAATTTTTATTGCAAAATTCCAAAACTGCTCTTCAATTTTTTTAAGAGCGTTTTTAAGGTTGCAAAAAAATGTTGGATTTGTTGGCTCGATACATAGTTTGGTGGAGGAAATATAAT
>JADFZS010000026.1 GCA_015232405.1 Magnetococcales bacterium
CCCATATTTTTAAAACGGCTGGTTGCAGCCGAAAAGGAGTTTGCTGATANACTTGGCAAGCTGAAAATTGATGCTGTATACGGCACAATTCGTCAGGGAAGCAACGGTCTGCTAAACGCCGGGGTGTTTATCGAAGATGGCAAGGAGGTTGGCTTTGCTGCCAAATGGCGACTGCCAAATTATGGCGTTTTTGATGAAAAGCGCTATTTTACCCAAGGTGTTTTGGTAAGAACATTTGCCTATAAAGATTGTCAATTCGGCATCACCATATGTGAAGATCTCTGGCATTCTGGAGGTCCACTCCAGGAGTTGGCCCAGTCCAAAACAGACTTTGTCTTAAACCTCAACGCCTCCCCCTATCATCTGGGTAAGCAGAGAGAGCGCGAAGAGATGATTGGCAGACGGATATCTGAAAGCTCTCTGCCCATTTTTTATGTCAATCTGGTTGGAGGCCAGGATGAGCTGGTCTTTGATGGTGGCTCCTTTGTAATGGATGGTGATGGCACCATGTTGGCTCGTTCACCGCAATTTACAGAAGATCTCTCTTTGGTCAAGGTGGCAAATAGTGGTGAAAATTCTTTAGAAATATATCCGGGAAAAGTAGGGGATCTCTACGCACCTGATAAAGAGATATACTCCGCCCTCTGTTTGGGATTGCGAGATTATGTAGAAAAAAATGGTTTTGCCGGGGTGGTTTTGGGTCTGTCAGGTGGTATAGATTCCGCCTTGACCGCAGCCATTTGTGCCGATGCTTTGGGGCCACAGCGGGTAGAAGCTGTTATGATGCCATCCCAGTATACATCTGAGGAGAGTTTGGAAGATGCCAGAGAGGGGGCGCAAAACATAGGTATCCGTCTGGCGGACATACCCATTGATAATATCTTCTCCACCTTTCGCAGTGAGCTTGCTTTGGAGTTTTCCGGCTTGGATGAGGATGTAACAGAGGAGAATATTCAACCACGAATAAGAGCCACCCTTCTTATGGCGATTTCCAACAAAAAGGGCTATTTGCTGGTAACAACTGGGAATAAAAGTGAGGTAAGCGTTGGTTATGCCACACTTTATGGCGATATGGCAGGTGGCTATTCTGTTTTAAAAGATGTTTTGAAAGAGCGGGTATTCAAGCTGGCATTGGCCAGAAACAGCTGGGCGACAGAGGCCGATAAACCTCTACCAATCCCATCACGGGTGATAACAAAGCCACCTTCTGCAGAGCTAAAACCAGACCAAAAAGATAGTGATTCCTTACCTCCATATCCTATTCTCGATAAAATTTTAGAGATGTATGTTGAAGAGGAGCGCAGCTTGGAGGAGATAGTTGCCTATGGAATAGATAGGGATTGTGCCGCACGGGTGATTTTAATGGTAGATAGAAGTGAATATAAACGGCGACAGGCTGCTCCCGGGGTGCGTATCACCCCCAGGGCGTTTGGTAAAGATCGCCGATATCCCATAACAAACGGCTTTTTAAACCAATGATGATAATACGGTTTGGCACGCTGTTCGCTTTTTTAGCCCTGTTTTCTGCTTGTGGCAGCTCGCCAAGTGTAAAATCAGACACTATCCGTTTTAATGCTCTATATAAAAAAAGTAAGGCCTACATGGAAAGAGATAATCCCCATATGGCGTTGCGCTCACTGATAAAAGCCCGACAGATGCAGCCCGACCATGTTGGTATTCTCTCAATGTTGGGTGTAGCATACGATAAACTAGGACATGATGGAAAATCACTCAATGTTTGGCAAACGGCCCATAAGCTAAAACCCAAACGGGGTGATATCAGCCACAATTTAGGGGTGGCACTTATGCGCCAGCAGATGTTGGACGAGGCCAAGGTGGCCTTTGATAACGCTTTGGCTGACCCTAAATTTGCTGATCGTCTGGAAACATACTACAATTTAGCCCTTATAAAGCAACGCCGTGGTGCTATACGGGAGATGGTCGCTGATCTGAATAAAATTATTCAGATAGAACCAGGTCACATACCCTCCCATGAGTTGCTGGCGGATTATTATCGTAAAATGCGTCGAGCGGACTTGGAAGAGAAGCAGTTACGCAATATACTAAAAATAAATTCCCAGCGAATTTCAACTCTTGAACGGTTGGCAGATCTGTATTTACAAAGTGGCAAGAGAGACAAGGCCATACCTCTATTGCAACGGATTGGAGCCATTGTACCCAAAACAGCAGTAGCCAAGCGTGCAGAGCTAAAGCTTGAACAAATTTTAGGTAATAGATGAAGGGCCTAAAACAATAATAAATAGCCCGGAATATTTAAGGTTTATACTATGGAACAAGCACCTGATGATTACTTCGCCCCCAAGGAGGTGAACAATTCCGAAGGAGGTTATACCACAGTAGCCGATAGAGCCTCTGCCCAAAAGGCTCCTGTGGCTGCTACCCAGGTTGGGTTGTTGTTGAGTTCAGCCCGTGAAAAGCAGGGTCTCTCCATTGATGAGATGTCGGTAAAAACCCGTATTCGTGATGTGCACCTGATCTCCCTTGAGGCTGGAGCCATAGAAAAACTACCCGGTAACGCATTTGTTACTGGTTTTATGCGGTTGTACGCAAAAAATCTAGGCATTGTAGATGACCCCCTGATAGAGAGGTTTTTACAGGAGTTTGAAAAACAGCGGCAAAATTTGGTTACTGATACCTTCTCACCACCAGAAGGATCAAAAAAAAGGCCCAACAATGGTGCGATAATCGGTGGTATAGTTGGTTTGGTGGCACTCTCCATTGCCTATAGCAACTTTAACAATTCAGACAGAGATATCCAACAACTACCTGCAGCACCCCCGGCCAAGGTTGGTGAAGCGGTTCCACAGTTTGTTAAAAAGAGTCGTGATGATGAGAAAAAAGATGGCTCGATCTTGCATTTTGGTAGGCAAGAGATAAAGTCTCCTCAAGTAACACCCCCTAAAAAAGAGACCCCTGTAGCAAAAGAAGAGGCTAAACCAGTTAAAAGACGTGAGATAGCCAAAAAGCAGGAGAGGGTTATACAGCCACCCAAAACTGTAAAAAAACCGATAAGAGCAGTAAGAACGCCACCCAAGGCTGTTATAAAGCCAGCAAAGGTGGTTAAAAAACCAGCCAAGGTGGTTAAAAAACCAGTAAAAGTTGATAAAAAGCCAGCAAAGTTGGTAAAGCCCAGGATAAAGGTAGCCAGTTTACAAAAAAAGCCGGGAGAGTCGGTTGTTTTGCGGCCTAAAACAGTTGTTGCCCCCAGCCAAACAAAAAAGCAACCCAAAAAGGTCGTGCCTGTCAAAAGAAAGCCAACTGTGGTTCGTGCTAAAATAGAAAAAAGCAAACCCAAGGTTAAGGTTAGGGTTGAAAAGTATACCCCAATTGAAGATATTAAACCTTTTAAAGCAAAGGCGGTCAAACCCAAAAAGAAAATAGTAAAAACAAGGGTCGATGATAGCAAACTAAGCCCGACAAAGAGAATTTTAAGCCGCTATCCAGAGGCGATAGTTGCTAAACAGGATTTAAGACCTGACTCCAGACAGGCAGTATCCTTGATCTCCAAAGAGCTGGTATGGGTGCAGATTCGTAATGAAGATGGGGATGTTTTAAAAGATATGGTCATGCGGCCCAACCATGTTTTCAGGGTTCCAACGGGAATGAAGTTTTTTGCCATTATAGGTAACGCAGGTGGTGTTCAACTGCGGGTTGGCAGTAAAAAACTGCCGTATCTTGGTGATCCAGGTGAGGTTTTACAAGATTTGGACCTATCAGCTGGCAATCTACTTAAGTTGGCGAAAAAAAGGTGAGTAGATCTGCCTCTTTAACCCTGCAACGGCGGTTGACCCGGCCTGTTAAAGTAGGAAGTGTAGTTGTTGGTGGTGATGCTCCTATTTCGGTGCAGTCCATGACCAATACCGACACTAGAGACATTGCCAGTACAGCTGGGCAGATTGCTGAACTAGCTGAAGCCGGGGCAGATCTGGTACGGGTATCTTGTCCCGATAAAGAGGCTGCCCAATGTGTGGCACAGTTGGTCAAGGGGTCTCCGGTTCCACTGATTGCCGATATCCACTTTGATCATAAGCTGGCTCTCATGGCCTTGGATGGTGGCATCGACTGTCTGCGCATAAACCCCGGTAACATCGGTTCAAGACAACGTGTAGCTGAGGTGGTACAAGCAGCAAGCCTGCGTAGGGTTCCCATACGCATTGGTGTTAATGCTGGCTCTCTGGATAAGGACCTTCTTGCTAAATATGGCGAACCATGTGCCGATGCCATGGTTGAATCTGGTCTCCACCATATTCGTATTTTAGAGGATCTCAACTATCAGGAGATAAAAATAAGCTTGAAGGCAAGCTCGGTTGCCATGACTGTAGAAGCCTACCGCAAGTTGGCTAAACAGGTAGACTATCCCCTGCATTTGGGAATAACCGAAGCTGGAGGTATGATTCCAGGTTCGGTTAAGTCAGCAATTGGTTTGGGACTATTGCTAAGTGAGGGAATAGGGGATACCTTGCGAGTCTCTTTATCGGCAAATCCAGTTGAAGAGGTACGGGTTGGGTTTGAAATTTTAAAAACTTTGGGGTTGCGTACCCGAGGAGTAAACATTATCTCATGTCCAACCTGTTCACGACAGGAGTTTGCCGTTATAGATGTAGTGGCCCAACTTGAAAAGCGACTGGCCCATATACGTGAATCGGTAAATCTATCTATAATAGGTTGTATAGTTAACGGACCGGGGGAAGCCAAAGAGTGTCATGTGGGGTTGGTAGGTGGTGGTGGGGAAAATCTGCTTTATATAAATGGCAAACCCCAACAAAAGATAGCAGACAATAAGGTTATAAGCCGTTTAGTTGAAGAAGTTGAACTGGCTGCAAAAAAAATCAGAGAGCAACAAGAGATTGAAAACAGTACAAAAAACCATTAAAACAGTCAGGGGTGTTCATGATATTTTGAACAGCGATACCCCGATTTGGCAATATTTGGAAGCCACAGCTAGAAGGGTGTTTGCCCAGTATGGTTATGGTGAAATACGTACCCCTATTTTTGAGAAAAGTGAGCTGTTTGCCAGAGCAGTTGGGGCGACAACTGATATAGTTGAAAAAGAGATGTACACCTTTGCCGATAGGGGGGGTGACTCATTAAGCCTGCGTCCTGAGGGAACGGCATCAGTGGTTCGGGCCTTTATCAACAACAGTATGCACAGAACTCTACCCTGGCGGGTCTATTATATGGGGCCTATGTTCCGTTATGAACGACCACAAAAAGGTCGGCAGAGGCAGTTTCATCAGATAGGGTGTGAACTATTCGGTCCCCAAGGTCCACTGGCAGATGCCGAGATAATGGCAATGGTAATGGCTTTCTTCCGTGAAGCCGGGGTGGTTGGCAATTTGGTTCTTGAGATCAACTCACTGGGTTGTGGTGAGTGCCGTGGACCCTATCGGGAAAAACTGCTAACTTTCCTTAAATCCAACCAGGAGACCCTCTGCGATAATTGCCAGGACCGTATGGAGCGTAACCCTCTTAGGGTATTGGATTGTAAAAAAGCTCCCTGTGGTGAGGTGGCCCAGAAGGCTCCCCACATGACAGATAATCTCTGTAGTGTCTGTGATGAGCATTTTAGCGGTCTAAAGAGCCATTTGACCCGGTTAGAGCAGCCTTTTGTACATAATCCACTGATGGTAAGGGGGTTGGATTATTATAACCGCTCTGCATTTGAGGTGACAACAGATGCTTTGGGAGCGCAAAATGCAGTTGCTGCCGGGGGGCGTTATGATGGTTTGGTCGCTGAAATGGGTGGTCAATCTACCCCAGCTATTGGTTTTGCCATGGGCCTTGAGCGTCTGGTTTTACTTCTGGAAGAGAACCGGGTTGTTGGGACGACTGTAACAGTCTATCTTGTAGCTGTGGGTGATGATGCCCAGGGGGCTGGTCTACAACTGGCAGAACAGTTACGAAAGGCTGGGTTGAAAGTTGAGATGAATCTCAACCAGGGTTCCATGAAAAGCCAGATGAAACGGGCAGGGCGGTCACAAGCACCAATCACAGCTATAATTGGTGATCGTGAGGTTGAGACAAAAAGTGTGGTTATTAAAAATATGGCTAACGGTGAGCAAGAGACCGTAGCCATTGCAGGGGCTGTTGATTATGTTAACTCCCTTATTGAAAATTAGAAAAAGGATAGATCATGGCTCAGATTGATAATATTTTTGAAGAAATTGATGAGCAGATGGATGCCGACAAGGCTCAGAAATTTTATGACGAGAATAAAGTATGGATAATAGGGGGGCTGGTTCTGTTGTTTGTGGGACTTTTTGCCTATGTGGCATGGCGTGATGCCCTCATTGAAAAGAGCTATAGGTTGTCGGATCAATTCATGCAGGCCCAAACGTTGGAAGCTGGTGGGGACAGAGAGGGGGCAAAAGCTATTTTTACGAAAATTATGAGTGAAAATAGTGAACATGGCTACGGTATTATGTCTCTACTGTCAGAAGCTCAGGCTTTAGCCAAGGCTGGTAAAAAAGATGAGGCTATTGCCAATTTTGAAGCTTTGGCAGCAAAAACTTCCAACTCTCCCATGCAGGGTTTGGCTCTTTTAAATGCGGCATATCTAACAGTTGACGATGCTAATAGAGCAAAGGGGTTTTTAGCAAAAATATCCCCTACATCTTCATTTCGTCCCCATGCCTTGGAGTTAGAGGGTCTTTTGTTAGCCAAAGCTGGTGATGAAAAACAGGCTTTTGCCCGTTATCAGGAGGCAATGCAGGCTGGTGCGTCGGGCAAACTACACCAGCGTTTGCAAGCCCGGATAGAACGTTTAGCTGGCAACTATTAAAAGCTGGAGTATTAGGAGCGCACAGAATGGTTGGAAAACTTAAATACCCGTTTTTATTGTTATGGGCTTTACTACTGATATCGGGCTGTTCTTCATCGGGCGATGAAGAGGAGATAGTTAGTTTTGTTGAGCCAAAACCGGGGCGTTCTGTTGGCTTGAAAAAAGAGTGGAGCCTTAATATCGAGGGTGCTCCCAAAGAGTTTATGAACCACCCAAGACAGATAGCGGTAGCCGACGAAGATATCTTTGTTGGTACATATGGTGGTCTGGTGGTCCGGGTTGATAAACAAAAAGGAAAAATAGTTTGGCAGCAAGAGGTTGGTAGCTCTGTTGTGGGTGGTGTCGCCCTGTCTGAAGATAAAGTTTTTGCCGGAACTGTTGATGGAAGAATGGTAGCTCTATCACGTGAAGGTGGCGAACAGTTGTGGGAGTCCAAGGTTGCAACATCGGTGGCTTCAGCACCAAAGGTGGCCGATAACAAAGTGATTTTTACAACACTGGACAACCGCACCTATGCACTGGATAGCAACAGTGGAAAATCTGTCTGGATCCATGTATCTGTGCCGGAAACATTGGTGGTAAAGGGTGCTGCAACGCCAGCAGTTAGTAATAATTTGGTCTTTATTGGTTATTCTACAGGTGAGCTGTTTACCTTACACCTGCCAGATGGAAAGGAGATCTGGACTCATAACCTCTCCCGTTTGAGTGGAGGTAGTGAGTTTGAACGCCTTCATGATATAGATGCCGAGGTGGTTGTCGGGCGAATTGGTAGTGATGACTTTGTCTCAAAAATATATGTTGTCAACCATCAAGGATCATTAAGGGCGATTCAATCCAACACAGGGGGGCAAGTTTGGGATCAAAAACTTTCTGCCATTCGTCGCCCTCTGTTGTGGGGTAGTCAGCTTTTTGTCTCAGGTGATGGTGGTAGCGTTGTTTCCATAAGCAGTGAAGATGGTCTGGAGGTGTGGCGCACCGAGGTTAGTGATGGTTATCTCTCAGCCCCAGTGCGTTTGGGTAACAGGATAATTGTTGGTGACAATATGGGCCGGCTATTATCTTTGGACCCCACAAGTGGACGGGTGATAGGCTTAGATAAGCTAAATGAACCCATTATTGCCGATCCTGTGGTTGACGGAGTAACACTTCTTGTCTGGACCAATGATGGCGACCTGTTTCGCTATTCAGTGGATGAGTTGTAAATTTGTATGATATTTAACCGGGTTTATCCCGGTAGTTTTTTTTGTTGATGTAGTTTTTTTATTTTAAAATCAGTTAGCTATACGAAATTTTGTAGGAGCGAGCTTGCTCGCGAATGTTGCTTACCTTTGGTCCTATCACTTGCACAAAAAAGCCTGTGCTGTCGACTATACTGTTTTTTTGGTTCACACCTTTTTCAAATGTATAACCTGAAACTTTCAGTTATCTTAAATAAATTATGAATAAAGTAACACAAAACCTGCCAATTGTGGCTCTTGTTGGACGGCCAAATGTTGGTAAATCTTCAATATTCAACCGCTTTACCAAAAGCCGTGATGCCTTGGTAGATGATACCCCAGGTTTAACCCGAGATCGACAATATGGCAGGGTAATTTGGAATAACCGGGCTTTTCATGTGGTGGATACAGGAGGGTTTGAGCCAAAATCAGATGATGTACTACCCAATTTAATGCGAGAACAGACCATGGTGGCGGTGGAAGAGGCCGATGTAGTAATTTTTGTTACCGATGCCAAATCTGGCCCCTTGCCGGATGATTGGTCCATTGGTGACATGTTGCGTCGTTCCAATAAACCTGTGATCTGTGCTGTCAACAAGACCGAGGGCAAAGGGGGGGTAGAGTCTGCTTATGAGTTTTACGGCTTGGGTATCAACCCGGTAATTCCCGTGGCTGCTGCCCATGGTCGTGGTATGGAGGAGTTGCGCAGTGCGGTAATGGAGATGCTGCCTTTGGAAGATTCTCCAGAGGTTGGAGGTGGTGATGACAAAGTTGCTGATTTAGAGGGTGAGGGAGCAGTTGATGAGCTGGCCCAGAAGATGGATTTTGCCCAAGAGGTGGATTTTGAAGAGGAGATAGCTTTAGCCGAGCAAGAGATGCTAACCGATGGCGAACCAGCAGAAGAGGTTGAGTTGGAGGATGATCATCATGCTGTTAAAGAGGAGATTGGTGAGGTTGGAGTTGCTGTTGTTGGTTGTCCCAATGCCGGAAAAAGCTCTTTGATAAATGCTCTGTTGGGGGAAAAACGTCTTGTAGCTTCTGAAGTTGCAGGAACCACCCGTGACTCCATAGATCTACCATTTACCGACAGCCGGGGTCATAAATTTGTTCTCATTGATACCGCTGGAATCAGGCGTAAAAGTCGTATTGCCTTGAAAATTGAAAAATTTTCGGTAATGGCAGCTCTAAAGGCTATAGATCGGGCTGAGATTGCCGTTTTGGTACTGGATGCCCAGAGGGAGGATATCAGTGATCAAGACCGTAGGGTGGCAACTTTGGCAACCAATGCAGGTTGTGGTCTGGTTATTGTTGTCAATAAGTGGGATCTGATAAAAGGTGGTCGCAAAGCTCAGAAGGAGTATCTGCAACGGGTACAGGATGCCTTCCCACTATTTCCCCACGCTCCGGTACTGTTTATATCTTCTAAAAAGAACAAGGGTATCGATACTCTCCTTGCTACGGCCCATAAGGTGTATCGGGTTGCCAGACAGAGAGTTTCAACAGGTAGGTTGAATCGCTGGCTAAAAGAGACCGTTGAAAAACATCCCCCCCCAAGACGGGCAGGACGGGCCATTAAAATTCGTTACATGACACAAATTGCCACAGAACCACCAACCCTGTTGATTTTTGCCAACCGTCCAGATCAGGTCCACGAAACCTACCGCCGTTATATGGAAAAACAGCTTAGGGAGCAGTTTGATTTTGCCGGGGTTCCGGTTCGGCTGTTGTTCAGGAAAGGGGGCAACCCTTTTGAAAAGAGTGACTAAATTAAAAAAATCCGAGTTAAAGTTCTAATTCTGTGATGCCGATAAGGGTGTTAATTGGTATTTAACTTTACACCTTGGGTGGAAAATGTCACTAGCCATTAAACAGATTTTGTCACAAGATCGACAGGCCGAGTCAAGAGCTTATAAAAAGCCCTTTGCCTCATCCGGTCAGGCTGTTGAGGATAGTACCAATGACACCATGGTTGATAATCATGTTGATTATCGTCTCTCTCTAAACAATTTAACCGACACACGTTCCATAAATCAAAATCTTCGTAATGCCAACGATGGCGTCTCCATGGTGCAGATAGCCGACGATGCCCTTGCCCAGACAGATCACGCTTTGGATGAGATTAAAAAGATTGCCAAAGAGCAGTATCAGGAGAATAAAAATGATCCTGATAAAATAATCCATTGGTTGAAACATGTTGATAGTATAGCAAAAGAGACCCGTTTCAACCAAAAGCCACTGTTGGATGGCAATTTTTCTGATGAGCAGTTTACTGTTGGTAGCGGTGTTGAGCAGACAGTAGAGGTCTCTCTTTCCAGTAGCACTCCTGCTGCATTGGGATTTGGTAGCAGTCTAGAGGATATGGTAAAAAAATTACGTGAAAATGGTGTTGCCCAGCTTGTCCCAGATAGCAAAGAAGAAAAACCAAATATTATTGAAGAGGCCAAAGAGTCTGTTTCAGAGATAAGGGCAACCCTACCCCCATTGCATGAAAGATTCACCAATGCCATCAAGGATCTGAACCGTCTTGCGGATGAGACCCATCAGGCCCACAGCAGAATTAATGATCCCCAAAAAGCAACAGAAGTTACCGCTCAAACGCGCAAGACTCTGTTAAATGAGTCCAAAATATCCCTACAGGCCCAGGCAAACCAACAACCTCACATTGCCATGAGTCTGTTGGAGTGAGTCAAAAATCTGCATCCAGCCAGATATCTGATTTAAAAAAAGCACTTGATAATTTTAGCCAAGAGCGAGATTGGCCACAATATCATACCGCAAAAAATCTATCCATGGCGTTAAGTGTCGAAGCGTCTGAAATAGTAGAAATATTTCAATGGTTAGATGGTCAGCAGAGCCAACAACTCAGCCCAAAACAGAAAGCTCATTTAGCCCAAGAGGTTGGTGATGTGATGATCTATCTAACTATGCTGGCAGCCAAGTTTGATCTTGACCCGGTAGCCTGTGCATGGCAAAAAATGGAGCAAAATGCAGTTAAATATCCTGTAGACAGTGATATTTAAATTTATCAGATAATAAAAACCGTAATTAAAATAACTGTATTTTGTTGACACTGTAAGAAACATGATTCATAAGTTCCCCTCATGTCTACACAACAAATTCATCAACTGCAAGCTTCCTACTCTCCTGGAGAAGACCGCATACTGTTAAAGTTTAATACTACAGATGGGGTTGAGTTCCAGTTTTGGTTGACTCGCCTGTTCATTAAAAAGTTCTGGCCCAACCTAGTAAACACCATGGAGGTCAATGTCCAGCAACAGGCTGCAAACCCTGAAAGTGCCATAAATTCAGATGCAAATATCAAAGAGCAAGTTTTGGGGTTTATGCATCAGTCTGCTGTGGAAAATGCTAATTTTTCAACGGATTTTGAACCAAGCAAAGCTCCGTGTCCACTAGGTGAAGAGCCGATTTTGGTCCATCGCGCCGGACTTTATGCCAAGGGGGTTAACTCTTTTACCCTAAGTCTACATCCCGAAGAGGGGTATGGGGTAGAGCTGGGGGTTGATCAAAATTTACTCCACCTTTTAAGTAAATTGATCCATGATGCCGTTGCCCAAATTGACTGGGGGTTAACTATCCAGATACCTGGGGTTGATGGGGACAGCGATGATGCAGCAAGTGAAGACGATGAGCAGCAAGTGCGGCAGTTGCATTGATACTATGGATCGACTACAATGATTTCTTTTATAAAAATTTGGGAGAAATATTAAATGGCTCAGTCGATATTTTATGATAAACCAGTTCCTCTAAATAAAGATGCTCACAGAGATCTAAAGATTGGCCCTAATGAAGCTGGTTTTAGTTTTGCCAAAAATACCAACTCTGTACTTCTATCGGGTATGGAGTTTGTCCATGCAGCAAAGGAATATCCAATTATCTTCATAAATGCTGGTAACTCTATACTTCCAGTTGCATTGTTGGGTTTCCGTACCGATGAGAATCTTTTCGTCGATGATGATGGCAAGTGGGACGCTAAGTATATTCCTGCTTTTGTCCGTCGCTATCCCTTTATTCTGGCAGAGGCTCCCACTGGTAACGAAGATCAAAATAAAGAGATGACAGTCTGTATCGATGAGGATTTTCCCGGACTTAACAATGAAGAGGGTAGCCCACTTTTTGATGAAGACGGCAACCAGACAGAACTGTTGGACAACGCAATAACTTTTTTACAAGAGTACCAATCACAATATCAGCGTACTGAGATTTTTGTTAACCGTTTAAAAGAGTTGGAGCTTCTAACAGCCTATACAGCAAATGCTGAGTTTGCTAATGGTGAAAAAATCTCAATGGCTGGCCTCATGGTGATTGATGAGAAAAAGCTGGTAGAGCTTGAGAAGAAAAAAGCCATGGAGCTATTCCGCTCCGGTGAGCTGAGCTGGGTCTATGCCCACCTTCTATCTCTTTCCAACATGAACACTGTCATCAACCGCATGGTTCCAGACAAAGAGGCAGATGCCGCTTAATATATAAACATAAACATGTTTCACTAAAACAGCCCAACAAGGTTAATCTTTGCTGGGCTGTTTTTTTTTGCCCAACTTATGTCGAACTTTTTCACCTTTATTTAAATAGTCATGACTTAGTAACCTCACAGCAAAAAGAGAGTAACAGTTGTAGCTTAATAAAGGAGTTGGGTCGATGTCAGATGGTTTAGAGCACAGTATAAAACCGCTAATGGATGAGGTGTCTGCATCTAAAGATGGTCGAGACATAACCAGACCGTTTTACTCCCAATCATCATTTTTGACTCCACAAGATACGGTTTTGCAGAGTCGAGGAGGGGAGTACTCCCTTTATGAAGATATTCTGCGTGATGATCAGGTGGCTGCCACCTTTCAGCAACGCAGACTAGCTGTTACATCAGCTCAGTGGGGGGTGTTGGCAGGTGATAAAAGCAAAGAGAGCCAGAAGGCTGCCGACCATCTAAAAGAGATGCTGCAAAATATCAATTGGGACAGCATAACCGACAAAATGCTCTATGGTATCTTCTATGGATTTGGTGTGGCGGAGTGTATTTGGCAACAGCAGGGAAACCACATTGAGATAGCCGATATCCTGGTCCGAAAACAGAGACGTTTTGCCTTTAATAGAGATGGCAAGTTGATGTTGCGCTTGGTGGGTGACCATAGAGGTGAGCTACTACCAGAAAAAAAATTCTGGCACTTTGCTTCCGGGGCCGATAATGATGACGAACCTTATGGTTTGGGTTTGGCCCACTGGTTGTATTGGCCGGTTTATTTTAAACGCAATGGCATAAAAATGTGGTCCATATTTATGGATAAATTTGGTATGCCCACAGCACTGGGTTCCTATCCCTTAAGTGCCACTGAGGATGAAAAACAGCGTCTATTAGCAGCTTTAAGTGCAATTCAGACCGATTCCGGCATCATAGTACCAGAGGGTATGCAGGTGGAGTTGATAGAGGCTGCCCGTGGGGGTAATGTCAGCTATGAGCTGTTTTTAGACCGTATGAACGCAGCCATTGCCAAAGTTGTGTTATCCCAAACCATGACAACAGATTCCCAAGGTGGACAGTTCAAGGCGCAGGTACAAAAATCCATCCGTGATGAGGTGCTGCGCCGAGATGCAAAACTAATCTCAAACAGCTTTAATAACACCATCTCCAAATGGCTGACCCAGTGGAACCATCCCCAAGCAGCCACTCCCCGTGTCTGGCGACACATCAACAATGAGCAAGATCTCCGCCCTCGCGCCCAAAGGGATAAAATCCTCTACGACATGGGCTTCCGCCCCACCTTGGACTATATCCATGAAGTATATGGTGAAGGGTGGCAGGATATGGGGTGAACTCTCATAACTATTTTTTTTGCTTGGATTTTTTTGTTAAAAAGATAAAAGGCAACGCAAAGGGGCCAAATAGTAGCCCCATAAATAACCAAAACTTTTTGTTAGCATTACGTTTTTCTGCAATATAATACAATAGAATTCCAAATATTGCTGCGACTATAATAGCTATCATTGTTTTCCTTCTTTAAGACTTACTTTGTTGTTGCAAGGTGTTAGTGGTGATATTGATTGTAGTCAACACCAACCCACAAGCTCCCCTTTTACCATTTTACCAAGGGCATCTATCCATGTTGGGGAGTCGTTCAAGCAGGGGATTACCTGGCATTTTTCGCCTCCGGCATCCATAAAAGTTTTTTTGCCAGCCACTGCAATCTCTTCCAAAGTCTCCAGACAGTCAGCTACAAAACCGGGACATACAATATTGAGCTGTTTTATCCCCTCATTGGGTAGTTGGGCCAATGTTTCATCGGTTGCTGGGGTTAGCCATGGCTCTTTTCCAAAACGAGACTGAAAGGTAATGCGCCACTGCTCTTTGGGTATATTGAGAGCTTTTGCCAGTTGTTGGGCGGTTATTTTACACTGGGTTCCATAGGGGTCACCTTCATCGTCGTGACGTTGGGGCAGGCCGTGAAAGGTGAAGAGGTAATACTGGTTGGACTTTGTTTTTTTGTGTTTTTTTATCTGTTTACTCAGGGCATTTATATAGAGATTGTTGTTATAAAAAGGGCGAGCAAAACGGATGGTGGGAATGGATCTTTTTTTAGCAAAATATTGGCTTATTGCATCTAGTCCCGAACCAGTTGTGGTTGCTGAAAACTGGGGGTAAAGTGGGTAAACCAGCAGTTTTTCAACCCCATTTGCCAACATTTTATCAAGCACCTCTCCAACACTGGGCTTGCCATAACGCATGGCAAAATCGATCTGGATATCCCTGCCCAACACCATTTTGATTCCTTCCGCCTGTTTTTGGGTATAGTAGAGCAGGGGGGATAGATTATCAGATTCCCGCCAAATTTTTTTATACAGAAGAGCCGAGCTAGCCGGGCGACGGCGTAGGATAATACCGTGGAGAATTGGTAGCCATAACCAGCGGGGTTTGTCCACAACTCTGGGGTCGGATAAAAACTCTGCCAAATAGGGCTTTACCGCCTCCTTGGTTGGAGCCTCCGGTGTTCCCATTTGCAATAACAGTACGCCAATTGAAGATATACTCACAGCAGGTAGATACTCCGTAAATAAAAAACTACTGGGTGATCTTTGTCTTTTGTCGCTTCTTCCCTTATCCTAATCGCAAAGACTATTCTCTCACCATAATGACATCTAGGTTATGACACTACAATCTTTTCCCCGTTTAATGATAGCAGCACCCAGTAAAAGCTCTGGCAAAACCTTGTTGTCAATTGGTTTGGTAGCAGCATTAACCAAAAGGGGTATGGATGTCCAGCCCTTTAAAAAAGGTCCAGATTTTATCGATCCCCGCTGGTTGACCTTCGCAGCCAGTGGTCGAGAATGTCGTAATTTGGATATTTTTTTAATGGGAAGAGATGTGGTTTTTGATCTTTTCATCAAAAATGGAGCTAACGCTGATATTTCAATAATCGAGGGCAACCACGGTCTTTTTGATGGTCAGGATATCGAAGGGGGAGATTGTGGTGCAGGACTTGCCGGGTTGTTGCAAGTCCCTGTACTGCTGGTAGTAGATTGCCGGGGTTTTGCTCGCGGTATAGCCCCCTTGGTACGTGGTCTCTTAAATTTTCCCGGTGGTGAGCATATAAAAGGGGTGATATTGAACAATGTCGCCACTCCACGCCATGAAAAACGTCTAAGGGCAGCTTTGGAACGCTATTGTGAACTGCCGATTTTGGGTGTATTACCCAGAAACCCCAATGTGGTAATTGATGAGAGACATCTGGGTTTGGAGCCTGTTGGAGAGCGAGAGGAGTTAGGGGACCGCATTAGCGTTATAGGTGATTTTGTTGCCGAAAATGTCGATATCAATGCTGTCATCGATCTTGCCAATAGCACCTCTCCCCATGATCTGCCACCACCAGCAGTTGAGAGTGAGCAGGTTGAATCCCAAATCAAGGTGGCCTATGCCGCTGATCGGGCTTTTCATTTCTACTACCCTGACAATCTTGAGGCTCTGCAACGTCAGGGGGTTGAGTTGATTCCATTTTCCATGTTGCAGGATGCAAAGTTGCCAGATGTTGATGGTCTTTTCATAGGTGGTGGCTTTCCTGAAATGTTTATGGAAGAGTTGGCGGCAAACAGCTCTATGATGTCCGATATTCGCCTGCAAGTTGATCGTGGGCTACCTGTATATGCCGAGTGTGGTGGGTTGATGGTGTTGGCTGAACAGATTAAATGGAAAGACCGCACAGCCCGTTTTGCCGGGGCTATTCCAGTAGATATTGTTATGAACACCAGACCCCAAGGGTATGGCTTTATGGAGCTAAGTTCCAGCGGTGAACTACCCTGGCCCGATGTTGGGCGCAGTGTTCGCTGTCATGAGTTTCACTATTCAAAAGTGGTACGCATGGGCAAGGGAGTTAAATTTGCTTATAAAGTGAATAGGGGGTTTGGAGTGGATGGTCAACACGACGGCATACTCTATAAAAATGTATTTGCCTCCTATGCCCATATACACGCAGCAAGTGAAAAGGGGTGGGCAGAGTTTTTAGCCAGTTTCTGGCGACAAAACTGGATAAACAGAACAAAATAATTTTTTGTCAAAAGCAGATTATCCATTTCAATATTATCAGATCGTGATATACTAATATAGTTAATCAAGGGTGAAGAGGTTTTGCCTCTAGGGATCTTTAACATTATTTTCGCAGTAATTTTAAAATTTTAGACTATCTTTTGTTGGGTTGTTTTCTCCCACCATCAAGCATTAGAGGAAGAGAGAGTATGAAATTAGCAGTCTGCATCTATGAAGGGCCTTACAACCATGAGGCTTCGGATAGTGCCTACCATTTTATCAAGGCAGCGATAGATAAGGGGCATGAAATTCGGGGTATTTTCTTTTACCATGACGGAGTTTACAACGTCACAAAATTGATGGAGCCACCCCAGGATGATCGGCATATTGCCAATCGTTGGTCAGAGTTGGGCGCAACGGGTATTGACATAGTTGTCTGTATCGCTGCTGCTAAACGTCGTGGCATCGTAGATGATGTCTTAGTCGATAATGTGCGGATTTCGGGTCTGGGTCAGTTGACCATGATGGCTATCGAAGCAGACCGCATGGTGACCTTTGGGGATTAAGGAGATACGTTAAAAATGTCGGATGATATCAAAAAAATCATGTTCACCGTCCGCAACGCTCCGCACGGCTCAATTTATGTGTATGAGGGCCTTGAGGTCAAACTCATTATGGCTGCCTACGATGCTGATATTTCAGTTGTATTTATGGATGATGGTGTCCTTGCACTGAAACAGGGCCAGAATACCGAAGAGCTGGGTATCAAAGGGTTTGAGAAAACCTACGGCGTATTCGTGGATTACGAAATTGAAAATGTCTATGTCGATAAACAGTCCATGGAAGATCGTGGTATGAGCGTCGATGATCTTTTGGTTATTGGTGAAGATGAAGATACTGAAGAGCCAATCAAGCCAAAAATAATTGATGCAGGTGAAATTGCAGCCATGATGGCTGAACAACATAACATTATGAGTTTTTAAGGGGAGTTGACAATGCTTCATACCGTAAATAAATCTCCCTTTCAAAATAGCACCCTGGAGAGCTGCCTTCGCTTTATCAGTGATGGGGACGTTATTCTTCTTATCGAAGACGGGGTATATGGTGCTGTAGCCGGTTCTGCTAAATCAGCTATTGTTGAAGGGGCCATCAAATCTGGAACCGAAGTTTACGCTTTGAGTTCCGACTTAAAAGCACGCGCAATTACCAATTTAATTGATGGTGTGCAGATTACCGACTATGCAGGTTTTGTAGATTTTGTCGAAAAACACAAAACCCACTCCTGGCTGTAGTCAATAATTTATAAAGTTTCGATCTACCCCACTCTTAGCGAGTGGGGCCGGGTCGGTTTGTTTTTTAAACTTGGGTTCGCTTCTCCTTTTTTTTGAACCATTTGTAATAGTTCTAGGAGGCAGTTCCGTGAGGTCTCTTCAATCACATCCCGTCAAGTTTACCGTGCTTCTGGCCCTTGTCTGGGCTTTTGTCCTGGTGTTGCCTACCATGGTAGTAGCTAGCGGTCATGGTGCTGCAGCTCAGCAATCCAAGGTTGCTTACAGCGGTGGTCCCCCTCAATTAGAAAAAGCCAAAGGTGATGCCTGTATCCGTGAAAGTGGATGGATGCGTAGAAATCATATGGATTTTTTAAAGCATCGTCGTGCTGAGACGGTCAGGGAGGGCCTGCGTATACGTTCAGAAAGTCTAGTCAGATGTGCTGAATGTCATCAGAGTCATGAGAAATTTTGTGACCAGTGCCATAACTATGTGGGTGTAGCTCCCGATTGTTTCGAGTGCCACTCTTATCCTAAATAAATCAGATATGTTTGCATCTGTGTCTAACTTAGATTTAAATCTAAACAGGGATTTATACCATGACCATGGATAGAAGAACGGTTTTGGGCTTGGGTGGCGTTGCAACCGCAGGGGTTGTGTTGGCTCCCGGCATGACTCTCATCGCCTCACCCCAACCAGATAAAACTGAGGCATCTGGCGATCAACGCTGGGCCATGCTTATTGATGTCAATAAGTGTGACTCGGACTGTACCGCCTGTACCAAGGCTTGTAGACAAGAGAACAATGTACCGCTGTTTGGCGATCCTAATCGTGATATCCACTGGATACGTAAGCTGGAAATTCGCGATAAAGAGCATAAGCGTCCCAGTGTGAGTCTTCCGGTGCTGTGTAACCATTGCGAACATCCGCCTTGCGCCCATGTCTGTCCTACACAGGCAACCTTTAAACGTAAGGATGGTATTGTTCTGGTTGATAAACATCGCTGTATCGGTTGTCGTTACTGTATGTTGGCCTGTCCGTATAAAGCTCGCTCCCTGGTTTACCATAAAACCACTATTCCAGAGGATGGCAACCCCAAAGTTCCAATAAGGGCTAAAGGAGTGGTGGAGAAATGTAATTTCTGCGTCCATTTGGTCGATGAAGGGGAAAAACCTGCATGTGTTCAGGCCTGTAGCAAAGAGGGCAAAAATGCCATGATTTTTGGTGACCTCAACGACCCGGATTCTGAAATTTCTGTTAAAGTCCGCACTGTAAAAACCCAAACCATAAGGGCTGATTTAGGGCTTAAACCACACGTTTTCTATGAAGGGCTATAGGGGGTCGATATGTTAAGTAACTTTACTAAAATTGAAGGCCGTTCCTTTAGTTACTGGAGAATAATAATATTGCTTGGGGTACTCATTTTAATGGGTGCAGGAGCTTTTATTGCAGTTGAGGTTCAGGGCCACGGCATTACCGGCATGAACAACAAAATTGCCTGGGGTGTTCCCCATGTGTTTGCTATCTCCCTTTTGGTCATGGCATCTGGCGCACTTAACCTTGGCTCAATGTCCACGGTGTTTGCTGTAAAGCAGTTTAAGCAGTTTGGCCGTTTTTCAGCATTTTTAGCCATCGCTCTTTTGGTGGGTGGTCTAGCTGTTCTGATGTTGGACTTAGGTCGACCTGATCGTCTACTTCTTACTGTAATGCACATGAACTTTCGCTCAATGTTTACATTGAACGTATTTCTCTATTCCGGTTTTATCGTTCTATGTGTGCTTTATCTCTGGAGTATGTTTGAATATCAGCAGTATACCAAGGTGGTGGGTAGTGCTGCTTTTATGTGGCGGGTTATTTTAACCACTGGTACGGGATCTATTTTTGGTGTGCTTCATGCGCGTGAGGTGTTTCACTCTGCCCTTACAGCACCCACATTCGTAGCTCTTTCTCTCTCATCCGGTACGGCGATATCTATTATTTTGCTGGTAACCACATTTAAGCATACTAAACGAGAGCTGGAAGATAAGGTGGTTTTTGGCCTTCGTAACGCACTGATTTTCTTTACCCTGTTGGTGGCATATCTGCTGGTTGTAGAGAAGTTTACCAAAATGTACTCACCAGCTTTTTATGATGTACAGAGCTGGATTTTAACTGGTCCTTACTCTTGGCTCTATATTTTTGGAGTTTGGGGTGCGACAATTCTTGTTCCCTTGGGCATTCTTTTTCATCCTGCCAAGGGTAATAGTATCAAAGGTGTGTACTGGGCAGCTTTCTCTGCTGTAATAGGCACATTTGCCATGGTTGCCCATATATTACTTGCTGGTCAGGCATACCCGTTAAACATGTTTCCCGGTTATGAAGTATCCAGCGTCTTCCTAGATGGAGTATCGGCAACCTATACCCCAGCTCTTGTTGAGTTTATCCTGGGCTTTGGTGGCATTGCCATTACCGGTATCATCTATATGTTGGGAATAAAATTTTTCCGCATGTTACCAGACAAAGCGGTTGCTCCAGAGGGTTATGAGCTACCTTGGAACCCATAATATTTAATTGGATAACAGTATAGAAACAAAAAAACCCGTCTTGAAAAAGGCGGGTTTTTTTGTGGCTGTGGTTGATTAAATGTATATTTGCTTGAGCTATATAGTTGGAGATGCTAATAAAATTATAACTGTTTCAATTATACAGTAGCCGTACTATTATATGTAAGGTTGACCCAAGCTTGGAATTGACTTGTCACTTTTAATGAGGTTTGGTTGTGAGTAATACCGATTTAAATACTGAAATAATAAGCCGAATGGCACAGGCATTTCCATCTCCCGTTTCAGAGGCAGAGAACTTTAGCCTTATTCCTACGCCACTTGTCGATGGGAACAACATTGCTGGGGCTACAGGAGGGGCAGCCGGAGCTTTGGATGCCGGGGTTACAGGAGGAGCAACCGGAGCTTTGGGAGCTGGTAATGGTGTTGGTGGGGCAGCTTCAGGAGGTTCTGCTACTGTCGGTGGTGGTAAGGCTGCTGCCAAAGGGGTTGCTGTTGGTAGTGGAAAAAGTAAAGGGGCGTTGGGTATGCTGCCGTTTAAAAAATATAGTACCGTTGCAGGATCAGCTAGCACCACAACCAAAGGCAAGGCAAGTGTTAGCTTGTTACCCTCAATGGTGACAACGCCTACTACTTCAAGCAAACATTTTTTTCTTGGCAAGGCATTGATTGGTTCAACTGCTATTCTGCCGGGAATTGCGGCATATGTGGGACCAACTGGGCTTCTTCCCTCTGTCACTGCGGTAACTGCTGGCTTTGGTGCTGGGATTTTAATGCCAGCTTTTTTGTTTGGAACCCTGGTTGCTTTAGCATCACCACAAAATAAAAAAGCAAAAAAAACAAAAACAGATACACCCCCTATAGGTGAAACAGTTAATAAGCAGAGCCAACAGCCCAAAAGCTCACAACCGACAAGTAGCGCAACCCCATTTACCTATGCTGGCTACAGCGTTAAAGCTAAATCAACAGAATATAAGGCTGACAAACCCAGCACTCCAAGTAAAAGAAAAACCGATGTGGATATGTTGGACCCCCTTTATTTTAACAAGGAGGGAGATAAGATACTCAGTCAAGTGGACAAAGGGGGAGACAATATACCCCAACATGTGGGATTTGACCGCCGTTTTGCTCTGCGGATCAAAGTACCTGCAAATACTCTGTTGGTTCGGGGTGTTATATCCAATGGACAGATATTTCAAAGTGTTGCCAAGGATGTCTCCATGCATGGGGTTAAATTCAGCGCTCCAAAACTACCCATAGTTTCAATTAAGCAACTGGTATTTAAAAATAAAAACATCGCAATTGATGTGCAGTCATATCGGCTCCATAGACAGACCGACAGTGAAGCTGTTGCGATATTGACCTCTTTTAAAAATGGCCCTGATGATTGGATGCAGTGGATAGAGCGCATTACCCGTATGGATCAAGGATCTTTTTGAAAGATTGTAAAATCGTTAAGATATGATTAATTGCTGGATAATATAGCGAAATATTGTTAATTATAGAGCCATTCTGGCAGTTATTATTGTGTGGCACAAGATGATTAGGAGAGAGTAATGCTCGGTTTTTTGCTATTGGCAGTTGTGTTGATGTCATGGGTTTTTTACCAAATTGGATCAGCAACTGCTGTTTTAAAGAGGGCAAGGTTTGTGCTTAAACAGGATATAGCCCAGATAAAAAAGCAGAAAGACCGCATGGAGGATATGCTCAAAGATGTTGAGAAGAGTTATGAGCAAAAGCTGGCCCAGTATGATGCCCTGTTAAAAGAGGAGAGAGAGCAACGCCGAGGAGCGATGGAGGTCAAGTGGGACGCTTATAAAGAGGCGAGAGTTGAGATTGTCGATAAAGAGGTTGCCAGAATTAAAGTACAAAAGCTTGATCAAATCGACCTTGAGATGTTGGAGATTAAAAAGCAGAACATAGAACAGCTAAAAGCTGAAAACCTGGAAAAAAAACAGGCAGCAGTAGATAGTTTAAACGCCTGGATAGAGAAAGAAAAATCCCGTCTGCAAAGCCGTCTGGATAGCCAATATGAACAAAAAATCAAAGAGCTAAAAGGCTCATTGGAAAGCAAAGTCCTTCTGGAAGTAGAGCAGGTAGCAAAACAGACCGCTATAGAAAAAGGTACAGTAGAAAACCAGCTAAAAGGTGAAATAGCCGGGCTGGTCAAGAGTGTTACCCATGATGTGGTAAAGGGTATTCAATAATTTCTACTCAAGTGCCTGGGCCAGATCGTCGCAAATATCTTTTGCGGACTCCAGTCCTATTGAAAAACGGACCAGTCCTGGGGTTATGCCAGCTGCCTTTCTTGCTTTTTCACTCAATTTTGCATGGGTTGTTGAGGCAGGGTGGGTGACCAGGGTTTTTACATCTCCTAAGTTGGCTGTAATGGTTGCCAGTTGTAGGCGATCGATAAAATTATAGGCATTTTTTTTGTTTCCCATATCCACACACACCAATCCACCATAAGCTTTCATCTGGCGAGTTGCCAAAGCGTGTTGGGGATGACTGGTCAAGCCGGGATAGTTTACCTTGCCCGTTAGTTTTGCATGTCTGTTTAAAAATATTGCCACTTCCATGGCATTTTCACAGTGGCGTTCCATACGTAGGGGTAGGGTCTCCAGACCTTTGTAAAGCACCCAGGCGTTGAAAGGTGAGAGGGTGGGGCCGGCATTGCGGAGAATTGGGAAAATCTGCTCAACCAACAGCTCCTCTTGGCCTACTATCACTCCACCAAGCACTCTACCCTGACCATCAATATATTTGGTTGCCGAATGGACAACAATATCAGCACCCAACTCCAGGGGTTTTTGTAGATATGGAGTGCAAAAAACATTATCAACCACCACCAATATACCGTGATTTTTGGCAAGTTGGGCTAACGCCTCAAGATCCACCATCTCCAAGGTTGGGTTGGATGGTGTCTCAACAAAAAACAGCTTGGTTTCGGGGCGAATCGCCTCTCTCCAGCTTGGCAGATCTCTGAGTGTGACCTGGGTTACATCAATATCGAGCTTTGCCAATATGTTGTTGGCAACATTTATGGTAGAGCCAAACACAGAACGGCTTAAGACCATATGATCACCAGCTTGCAACAAGCCAAGAAATACCGAGGAGATGGCAGCCATGCCAGATGCCATGGCTATGGCTTTCTGTCCCCCCTCTAAAGCTGCGATTCGTTCTTCAAAAGCTGTAACTGTGGGGTTTGTAAAACGGCTATAGAGGTTGCCCCCCTCTTCACCAGCAAAAACATCACTGGCCTGTTGAGCAGAGTTGTAGGTAAAACTTGAGGTGAGAAACATCGGCAAACTATTTTCACGCTCCAAGGTTTGATGGCGACCGGAATGGATTGCTGTTGTGGCAATATCTAGATGTTTTACAGCATTTTTCTTGGCTTTTTTCATGATATAAGCTCAATTAATAAGTTTTTGTCGTAGATAAAATAACAATAAAAAAACCGATAAGATAGTATAATACGTTGACTGTCAAACCAGTCAATGATAGATCATAAGCCCTGTTGGGCCCGCGTGGCGGAACTGGTAGACGCTGCGGACTTAAAATCCGTTTCCCTTGGGAGTCCCGGTTCGATTCCGGGCGCGGGCACCAACTTTTTTAAATAGGTTAAAGCGTCTACCAAAACTGTGTAAAAATCTCAATATAACCTCTAATTTTTTGGGGTTCCCCCCTCTTTTATACGCAAATCTAGTTGGATCACTTAACTGTGAAACATAAAGCTACCCGTCACACTACCCTTACAGATAATGGGGCCAAGGTTTATAAAACTCTGCAACGGGCTGGTTTTTATCCTCATCCTGGACATATAAGTGGACGCTCTGGGCGCGGCGGTCAGCTGCGTTTGAAAATTTCTTCCGATAGTAGCCGTACCCGGATACGGGTGGCTGGGGGAGGTGTGCAGGAGATTTTTTTATATGGGTCAGTCAACCTCAAGCTTGTTGTTACCTCTCTGCGTGAAGTTTTTGGTCAAAAAGCCATTGAGACCGTCACAGCTAATCCCATCAATCATAAACATGTTGATGTGTGATTTTAGTCAAATTAACGCTCTTTTAAAATAGCTTTCAATAAGTTGCCCTTGCGTGGAAAAGCCATTTTTGTATGGTGATATTTTGATACAAAAACATCGGCTTGATATACCATTTTCAGTGCATTTTTTGCTTTACCTTTCTTTATGTTGAAAAATCACTAAAAATTTGATGAAATTATAATGAATACAGGTATATAATATAAACATGACAATTAATTCCTTAACGTAATTGTTGCCTCAACCGATAGTGGGTGAATAGGAAGATTAGCTAGGGGTTTTTTATCTGTTGCCTAGTCCCGATTCTGCAAGGTATTGGAGTAATTGCATGAAGTTTGATAGTCGAGAATCTATAGTCAACCACATAGGTGACAAACCTAATGTGAACCCTGATAAATCTTCATCTGGAGGATTTGAAATGTTGTATCACTGGGTGAAAAGTGCTTTTGGCAAAACAGGTCTTGCAACTGTATTGATTGCTCTGATGCTTATTCCTGCGATTGTGGTCGCTGGATCTTCTGCTCCTAAAAAGATAAATACAAGTTTTAAACAGACTCTAAATAAGGCGTTGGCTGGTAACCTTGAGGCACAAAATCTTGTGGGAACCATGCTTGTTGTCGGACATGAGACAAGAAAAGATCCCAAGGCTGCTGCAACATGGTTTGAGCTGACATCTGCTCGTGGTTCAGCTGAGGGGCAGCTCAATCTAGGTATGCTCTATCTTTTGGGTGATGGTGTAAAAGAGGATACCAAAAAGGCGGTAAGGTTGATAAAATCCGCTGCCCAAAAGGGCCACTCAAAAGCGCAAAATTTAGTTGGCTATTTTTATGAGCAGGGAATAGGGGTCAAGGCCAACCAAAATGAAGCTGTTAAGTGGTATGAGATGGCTTCTATCAGTGGCAATGTTGAGGCAAAAAATAATTTAATCCGTTTAGGTCTGCAAGTTCCACTTACCAAAATTACCCCAACAAAAAAACCCCAGCAAAAACCTGAGCCGCCAAAAAAGAGAAAGGTGCTACCAGATAGTGGCTTGGTTGCCAAACAAGCCCCAGCAGCCAGACCTCCTATGGCTCCCCCTCCTTTTGATGAGAACAGGCCCCCAATGGCTCCACCCCAGTCCAGCGAGGCCATTCCCCCTTTATTGGCAGCTCCACAGTTTAATGAGAACAGACCTCCTGTGGCTCCACCACAGTTCAATGAGAACAGGCCACCAATGGCCCCACAGCAGTTTAGTGAGAACAGGCCCCCTGTTGCTCAGCCGCAGTTCAATGAGAACAGGCCGCCAATGGCTCCCCCTCAGTTTAATGAGAACAGGCCGCCAATGGCTCCGCCGCAGGTTGCTGGTGCACCTAGCGGACCCAATGCCCCAACAAATGCTCCAGGGCATAAGGTAGCCACCCCTGATGATAAACGCAAAGCCAGGGATGTAATTGGTACTGCCATTGCGGTTCATGCCAAAACCCCAGTTGATATGGCAGCAACAGCTGGCTGGCTTTATGCCGCTGCCCAAAAGGGAGATAGCAAAAGCCAGGTAGAGCTTGGAATGATGTATCTGGTTGGTCTTGGAGTAAAAGAGAGCCCAAGTAAAGCAGCTCACTATTTTAATCTGGCTGCCCAAGAGGATAATCCTGAGGCTCAAAGACTTCTTGCTCAACTATATCAAATCGGATCAGGAGTTAAAAAAGACCCGGCAAAGGCCCTTATGTGGCATATGCTGGCAGATGGTTTTGATGTTAATAAAGCTCAACCAGAACATAAGCTTTTACTCTCAACCCTTAATCCAGAACAGATAAACCAGGCCAATTCAGAGGCACAGCAGTTTCGGGCAAAAAGGGTGGCAAAATTAAAGGCCATAGCCGCTGCCCAAGCCAAAGCAAGAGCAGAGGCTATCCGTATTGAGCAGGAGAAGCAGGCTGCTGCAATAACTTTGGCGGAGTTAAAAAAAGCCGAGGCAATACGTTTGGCTCAAGAGAAAAAAGCTGCCGCTATTCGTCTGGCAGAGGCCAGAAGGCTTGAAGCTATTCGTCTTGCCGAAGAGATAAAAGCAGAAGCGCGACGTCAGGAACAATATAAAAAAGAGGCTGCAATTCGTCTGGCAAAAATAAGAGAAGAGAAAATACGTAAGATGGCTGCTGCCAAACGGGCCAGAGAAGAGCAAATACGTAAGATGGCTGCTGCCAAACGGGCCAGAGAAGAGCAAATACTTGCTAAAATTGAAGCAAGGGAAGAGGCGTACGCCAAATTTTTAGCTGAAACCGAGGCCAAAGTTCAAAAAAGGGCAGAAGAAAAAGCAGCTGAGATGCGTCGTAAAGCTGCCCAAAGAGCAAAACAAGCTCAACAAAAAATAGAAGCACGTAAAAAAATGGAGGCCGATTATCGTGCTAAAGTAAAAGCTGAGATACTTCGCAAACAAGAGGAAGAAGCAGCCAAAATTCGTCTTAAAGCCGAAGAAAAAGCCAAAAAAGAGGCTGAATTTCGTCGTGTAGCAGAAGAGAAAGCCAAAAAAGCTGCTGCAATTCTCGCAGCAAGACAGAAACGCGCCCAAGAGCTAAAAGCATTACAAGATGCTAAAATTGCAAAGTTGGAAGCAGAAGAGGATGCTGCCAAAGAGGCGCAAAAAATGGCCTTGGAAGAGGCTGAACAGATGGCCCAACTTGCCAGATTAAGAGCCAAAGCAGATGTTGGATTAAAGGCTGAGAGTGATAAACTAAATGAGCCACAATTAATAACGCAAGCTGATGATCAAGAAACCCCAGTAGATAAACCGCAAACAGTAGCAGAGACAAAAGAGAGTCAAGCACCAAATTTAACTGCTGCCCAAGAGGCTGAGTTAACAGCACAGGGTAGTGATTCCCACCCCCCTGGTGAAGTGGACGAAAAGATCTATGAGATGGATGAGGATCAAGATACAAGAGCAAAACAGGTTCTTGCCATCCTTGAGGCCCAATCTGTTGCTGATATAGCTCTGCGTTCTAAAGAGGAAGAGAAGGCCATAAAAGAGGCGGAGAAAAAAGCTGCTCAAATTCGCAAACAAGCCAAGCAAAAGGCAGCTTTAGAGCGACAAGCTCAAGAAAAAAACAGAAGAGAAGCTGAGATTTTAGCCATAATTGAGGCAGAGGCCAACCGTGTAGCCGAAGAAAAAGCCGCCAGAGTTCGTAAGTTGGGTGAGGAAAAGCTGGCAAGAGAGAAAAAAATACTTGCTGCCATTGAAGCACGGGAGGAGTTAGCAGCCAAAAAATGGCATAAGGCCGATAGAGATGCCCAGAAGTGGGCCAATGCTGAAATGCGTAGACGGGAAAAAATCTTGGCTGAAATTGAAGCAAGAGAGATATTTGCAGCCAACGCATGGGAGAAGGACTCTGTAAACTATCCAGAGCCTGGAGATGAAAACTATCAAAATATTGCAGAAAGGCGTAGCCGTACCATCAAATTGCAACAGCAAAGGCCCATGACAACCTATCTGCCTCGCGCCAGATCTTCTATAGTTCCAGGGAAATCCTCTGCAAATGGTCCTATAGCTAAAACCACCCATATACCACGGGCAAAAGTTAAATATTGGCCCAGAGCAAAAACAACGAGCATCCCAAAAGTTCGAGCCAAGACAAAATTTTTGGATGCTGCCATAGCCAGGTCCAACAGCTCCATGGCTAAAATTACTCCCGAAATTATGAATGTTTATGGGGGAAAAAGGGTTACAGCAAAGTCGCAAGATGGTAAGGGCAGAAAAGGCTATGTCTTTGATAACTCAAACGGGGTAGGGGCTTGGGTAGTTCCTCCAGGTTCTAGGTTCAACTCACTGCCTGATATAAATAAACTATCGGCACTACCCAATGGTAGACCTCCTACACCCCTAAAAAGACGTGGACCTCTGCTGCATCCACCAAAATTTCCAGAAGTAACAACCAGTGATGTCAAGCGTGCATCAGTGGTAGCTGGGTTGGGTAAAACAGCATTAAAACAGAATAATTTTGTCGATGCTTTGGCCCACTACAGAATCGCCTATAAGATTGACCCCACCAATCTTGACCATATCCACAACGCTGCCTCTCTGACTTTGGCAGCCAAAGAGGGGGATCAGGCTCTACCACTTTTCCGCCAAGCGGCCCGTTTGGCAGCGGTAGCAGGAAAAAGTGCAGATGCAGCTCTCTATAACTATCAGATAAGCCAGATTTTAGCCCGTGAGCCGGATTGGATAGATAAAAAATTGGTTGAAGTTGGTGCCATCACCCAGAATAAATCCAAGGTGGTAGGTGAACTTTCAAATCTGTTGGAGTTAGCAATAAGCCATGCCGAAGCTGGTAGATTGCCCCAAGGTATAAATTTTGGCAGACAAGCCCTGGTTATGGCACAAAAAAACCTCGGCAAAAGCCATGCGGTATCCATTATGGCTGAGAGACAGCTAGGAGAGATATATCAACAGCAGGGTGATATAGCAGGTGCAAAGAGCCTTTTTAATCAGGCCATTGAACATGCCACGGTCTCTTTAGGTAAAAATCATCCTGAAACCTTGACCATATACACTCTTTTGGCAAACCTCCACGAACAGCAGATGGAGCTGGAAGAGACAGCCGAAATATTGAGCATGGTACAAAAAGGTTACAATGAGAGCCTGGGTAAAAACCACCCAATTACTCTAAGCAATAACCTAGCATTGGCGAGAATTTATCAAAATCTTGGTAAATCCGAAAAGGGAGAGTCCATACTCAGAGATAGCTGTCTTGCTTACGAAAAGACCTTTGGCTTTCAACACTCCGACACAGGTGAATGTTTGGTACAATATGCAACTACCGCCTTTGCCAAAGGTGAATTTCACGTTGCCATTGCCAACTACAAACAGGCCACGCAGATATTAAGCGGCTCCCTTTCCGAAGGAAGCCCAGCACTACTAGAGAGTCAGGCCGGATTAGCCAAGGCATACCACAAACAGGGCAAAATCAAAGAGGCCCGAATGATAATTGCCAACGTAATCCGCCTAGGCGAAGCAAAACCCAAAGACAACGCCAAACTACTAGACGAAGCCCACCTAACCCAAGCCCGTCTGCTTATGGAAGCTGGTAAGTCTAAGTAGGTCATAAGCTAGTACATAGTGTCACATATTTTAAATATGGCTAAAAAATGTGGATGGTTCAAATATATTGGCAGTTGCAATCAAGCTTGGTTGTTATTTTACACACAATAATTTTCAGTTTAAACAAATTAACAAATCTACTCTTTTATACTTGTAATAACCGCAACCAACGCCTCAGATAGACTTTGTAAAGCTTCGGTTTGGGCGCTTATTCTGGCTGTTTGGGTTGTGGCGCTGGCTCTTAGTTCGTAGTAGGTTGTGCTGCCTTTTACTGTTGGATAGTTGGGGGCTTTGGTAAAACCTTTTAGGATTGGTTTTGCTGTTATTGTTATCCGGTATTGATCGGCGCGACCATCCTCATCCTCTAAAATCAGGGTTCTGTCAGGTGGGTTGAGATCTATAATTAGGGTGCTGCTCTTACTGTTGTCGCTGCTTTTGTCCGACATGCCCAGCCTGTTGGCTAGCTTTATTTGTAATTTTTTTGCTAATACTGGATACTGTTTTTTACCCTCGCCACTGATTTTTAAAGTTGTGCCCTGCCATATCGCAGCATGTTTTTGTGGATCTCCCGGAAAACGATAACCACAACCATTGATAAAAAATGTCGTTGCAATTAGCAGGGTGGCAATCCATATGTGCCTGAATATTTTCATTTTTTTAATCCAGATTAATTAACTACAATTTTTTTTGTTAGCTTAAAAATTTGCAATAGTAAGACAATGGGTGGGTTTGTAGACCTTAAACCTTGTTATTTAAAAATTTAAAGGATAAAAAGCAAAACCTTGGGTGGCCTTGCAGGCCCCCAAACCCCCACGCTTTTTTAATTTAAAGGCTTAAAGGCAAAACCTTGGGCGCTGCCCAAACCCGCGAGGGAGATAATCTCCCTCGACCCATGATAGTTTACTCTATTATTTACATTTACAGTATTTAATTCGCCACAATGTTTACCAGCTTGCCCGGTATTACAATCACTTTTCTAACAGTTACTTTAGCTAGGTTGGCGACAATTTTTTCATCAGCTAAAGCAGCTTTTTCTAGCTCTTCTTTTGAAATATCAGCTGGTGTTATCAGACGGGAACGAAGTTTGCCGTTTATCTGCACTACAATGGTAATCTCATCTTTAACCAACGCCTTCGGATCTACCTTGGGCCATCTTGCCTTCCCTAAATGACCTTCCTGACCCAACATCTGCCATAACTCTTCTGTTATATGCGGCGTGTAGGGGTTAAGGAGAATTACTGCAACGTGGGCCAACTCCATCAAAACACTCCCAGCCTCAGGATCGTCAGTTACCTCTCCAGCAGACAATATCTTACCACCAGCATTTGTCATCTCCATAACCGCCGATATTCCAGTATTATACTGCTGGCGTTCCATATCACGGGTAACACGCTCTATTGTTTCGTGTACTTTACCCCTTAGCTTTTTCAAGGCGCTGTTTTTTGGTGTTGTGGTTATGGGTTTTGCCCCTTGATAACGATCTTGGATATCAACAAGCAAACGCCACAAACGATTTAAAAACCGCCACGCACCATCAACACCAGACTCGTTCCACTCAAGATCCTGATCCGGTGGTGCCGCAAAAAGCATGAAAAGTCTAGCAGTATCCGCTCCATACCCAGCAATTAGATCGTTGGGATCAACCACATTGTTTTTACTCTTGGACATCTTTTCGTTACGTCCAACAGTTACATCTTTTTCACACTTAACACATCTATATTTGCCTTTGCTTTCATCTGCCTCGTTGGGATAGAGCCAACCATGCTCAGGGCAATTTAGAGTGTCTTTACGTACCATGCCCTGGGTTAACAGGTTTATAAACGGCTCGTCACAATCCACCTCGCCAATATCCCGAAGAGCTTTATGGAAAAACCGGGCATAAAGAAGATGCAATACCGCATGCTCAATACCCCCAACATATTGATCCACCGGCATCCAGTGGTTCACCTCTTGGGTGTTCAAAGGTGCGTTTTGCTCGTCAGGGGAACAATAACGCAAGAAATACCACGACGACTCCATAAAGGTGTCCATGGTATCGGTCTCACGCTGGGCGGCATCACCACATTTGGGACATGTACACTCTTTCCATGTGGGGTGGGTTACCAAGGGATTTTCTGCCCCGGTCAACTCCACATCTTTCGGCAGGGGTATTGGTAGCTGCTCAACTGGCACTGGAACCACACCACACTTTTTACAGTTGATCATGGGTATGGGGTTGCCCCAGTAGCGTTGCCGAGATATCCCCCAATCACGCAAACGATAGTTGATGGTTGCCCTGCCAATCCCCTTTTTATCAAAGGCCTGGGCAATTGTCTGTTTGGCGGTTTCATTATCCAGATTGTCAAACTCAGCTGAATTTAGCAGCTTGCCCGGTCCCACATAAGCCTCAGTCATGGTCTGGCTATCCAATAGCTCCCCATCGCCCTGAATGACTACCCTGATGGGTATGTCATAAGCCTTGGCAAACTCAAAATCCCGTTGATCATGGGCCGGAACCGCCATAACCGCACCTGTGCCGTAACTCATCAAAACAAAGTTGGCGATAAAAACCGGAATCTCCTCACCAGTAAAAGGGTGGATGGCTTTTAGCCCGGTATCAAAACCCTTTTTCTCCAACTTTTCCAGAGCCTCTTCACTGGTTCCCGTAGACTGGCAACTATGGATGAACTCTTGGGCTTTCGGGTTGTATTTAGCAGTTAGTTTGGCAAGTGGATGTTCAGCCGCCACCGAGCAGAAGGTAACACCCATAATGGTGTCAGGACGGGTGGTATAGACATCCATTGTGCTATCTTCTGGGGTTGGTTCTTGACCAAACACCTCTTTATGGCCTTTGATCTTAAAAGCAAACTCAACACCATGGCTTTTACCAATCCAGTTGGTCTGCATGGTTTTGACCGTCTCCGGCCAGCCCGGTAGTTTCTCCAGACCCTCTAAAAGCTCGTCTGCATATTGGGTGATTTTAAAAAACCACTGGGATAGCTCCTTACGCTCCACCGCAGCACCACTGCGCCACCCTTTTCCGTCAATTACCTGCTCATTTGCCAAAACCGTATTATCAACCGGGTCCCAATTAACCAGCGCCTTTTTGCGATAGACAAGATTTTTTTCATAGAGCTTTAAAAATAGATCCTGCTCCCAATGGGCATAGTCAGGATCGCAGGTGGCAAATTCTCTTTTCCAATCATATGACAAACCCATGGATTTTAGCTCAATACGCATGGCATCAATATTGTCATAGGTCCATTTTGCCGGGTGGGATTTTTTCTGGATGGCGGCGTTCTCAGCCGGCATACCAAAGGCATCCCAGCCGATGGGATTTAAAACATTTCTATTTTGCAGCCTTTGATAACGGGCAATAAGATCGCCAATGGCATAGTTACGAACATGGCCCATATGGATTCTACCAGAGGGGTAGGGGAACATGACCAACACATAATATTTTTCTTGATCAGGTGATGGGGTCGCCCTGAAAATCTGCTCTTTATCCCAAAATTCCTGCCATTTCGTCTCTACCAGTTGTGGGTTGTATCTTGAGAGTTGATTGTCTGATTCGCTCATGAGTTCTACGCCATTTAAATGTAACAATTAGTTTAGATAAATCTTTAACCCCCGTTTGTAGCACAGGCTGAAACCATGGGCAAACCAACAGCATTTATTTTGTGCTGCTAATATAAAAAAATCAACCAAAGCTCAGTTACTTTTTTGACAACATGTAAATCGGTTGTTATAGTCTCAATCTGTTTTTGAGAGCGGTAATTGTTTATTAGTATTACATAATTTACTAATATTACCTATTTTTGTCGGACAAAGTTTTTTTTATGATTGTGTTAATATGAGTTGGGCTAACAGTCCGGTAAATATTGCACGGTTACTAGTGCTAGGATATGTGTCGATATAGTCGTCGGCAATAAATTGTTTAGGAGGAAGTATGAATAGCCATGACCTGGTGATAGTCGGGGCCGGCTTGGCGGGAATGCGTGCCGCTTTAGAAGGTGTAAAGGCAGGTGTTAACGTTGCTGTTGTGAGTAAGATCCACCCCCTTCGCAGTCACTCTTGTGCTGCCCAAGGTGGAATCAATGCTGCTATCGACCCCGAAGATAGCCGAACATCACACGCCTATGACACTGTAAAAGGGGCAGATTATATCGGTGATGAAGATGCCATCGACTTGATGTGTCAGGAGGCTCCTGAGTGTATCCTGGAGATGGATGCCTGGGGAACTCCTTTTTCCCGTCGTGAAGGTGGCCTGATTGCCCAACGGGCGTTTGGTGGGGCCAGTTTCGATAGAACCTGCTATGCGGCTGACCGTACCGGGATGGTGCTTCTGCACACCCTGTGGGAGCAGCTGATCAAGGCCGGTGTGCATGTTTATGAAGAGTGTAGCATCTTAAAACTCTCCAAAAACTCTGACGGTCATGTCGCAGGTGTGGTTCTTTATGATATCAAATCTGGCGATGTCTACCCAGTTGGGGCCAAGGCTGTATTGATGGCAACTGGTGGTTATGGCAGGGTCTTTATCTCCAATACCAACGCTACCACCAACACTGGTGATGGCATGGCTTTGGCTCTAAGGGCTGGAGCACCTCTGGCAGATATGGAGTTTGTCCAGTTTCACCCAACCGGGCTATTGACCTCTGGTGTTTTGGTAACAGAGGGTGCTCGTGGTGAGGGTGGTATACTCATCAACGCTGAAGGTGAGCGTTTTATGGCCAAGTATGCTCCCAATAAAAAAGAGCTGGCATCCCGTGATGTTGTCTCCCGTGCCGAGCAGACAGAGATTATTGAGGGTCGGGGCAAGAACGGCGGTATTTTTCTTGATCTTCGCCACCTTGGTGGACCAAAAATTCTTGAGCGTCTACCGCAGATCCGCCAGTTGGCAATTGATCTTGAAGGTGTTGATCCCATCGATGCCCCAATTCCAGTTCGTCCTACCATGCACTATTCCATGGGTGGCATACGTACTGATAAATATGGTGAAACACCACTTCCTGGCCTGTTTTCTGCTGGTGAAGCCGCCTGTGTATCGGTCCATGGCGCAAACCGTCTTGGTGGTAACTCCCTACTAGACACAATCGTTTTTGGTAAAGTGACTGGCAAAAGGGTATCAGAATATGTAAAAGGGGTTGATAAAACCCCAGATTTCCCAATGTCAGATGTTGAAGAGTGTAAAAGCGGTCTCAATGATCTGAAAAACCGCCCCGATTCTGGAGTTAAAGCCGTTAACCTCCACTCCACAGTTGCTACATCAATCAACCTCAACTGTGGTGTGTTCCGCAAACCAGAAGGTCTGGAGAAAATCCACACTGAGATTGAAGGTTGGCGTGCTGAGTATGAGAAGGTCAGTGTTGAAGATAAATCAAATCTCTTCAACATCGATCTCCTAAGAGCTTGGGAGTTGAACAACCAGATCGATCTGGCGGAGTGTGTTGTTAGGGGTGCTTTGGCCCGTACTGAATCACGTGGTGCTCACTCCCGTACAGACTTCACCGAACGGGATGACGAAAACTGGCGTAAACATACTCTGACAACCTGGAACGATAGCAGCAATAGGGTTGATATCTCTTACGGTGAGGTTCGCACCGTCGGCAATCCAGAGTATGCACCAAAAGTTCGGACTTATTGATTAGGCTTCTTTAGAGGCGGTGCTGGCAGAGGTAAACCAGCACCGTTATCACTGTTCCATTATGGAGTTGGACATGGAATCAAGAAAATATACTTTACGCATTCAGCGCAACCAAAAACAGGATGATGGTTCCGTTGCGTCTGAGTGGCAGGAGTTCACAGTTGAAGGTGGGGAGACAACGACAATCCTCACCCTATTAGAGAGTGTTAAGGGCGATCAAGATGGTTCCCTTACTTTCCGGCAATCGTGTCGTTCAGCAATTTGTGGCTCATGTGCAATGCGGATAGGCGATCGCACCCGCTTGGCTTGTAAAACCCACATCGGGGCTGTTGTCGATGAAGATGGTGTCGTGTCCATCTCACCCCAGAGAAATCAACCAGTTCTCAAAGATCTGGTTATCGATATCGATCCATTTTTCAAAAAGATCAAAGAGATCAAACCCTATCTACTTGAGGGCGAAGAGGCCGATACCAAAGTTGGTGCTTCGGCTTATGAGCAGGTTAACAATGTTACCCAGTGTATCATGTGCGGTAGCTGTTACTCCGACTGTACCATGTCAGAGGTGAGTGAAAATTATCTGGGGCCAGCAGCACTAGCCAAAGCCTTTAGATTTGTCTCTGACCCACGGGAAGGTAAAAAAACAGCTCGCCTCTATAACCTATCCAAAGACGATGGAATGTGGAGTTGTGTACGTTGTGTGCAGTGTGTGGCAACCTGTCCCAAAGATGTTAAACCCATGGAGGCCATTGTTAAACTACGGACTCGTGGTATCGATAAAGGTTTCATCGATGGTGTCGGACAGCGTCACGCTTTGGCCTTCCATGAGGATATCACCAAATCCGGTGATCTTAACGAGTTTACCCTGTTAAGCCGTTCTGTGGGTATCATGGGTTCTGTCGCCGAGCTTGGTGTTGCCATGCATCTGTTGAAGAAGGGTAAAATTCCTTCTCCATTCCCACATAAAGCCGAAGGTATCCAAGAGGTCAGAGCCATGTATCAAGACCTTGAAGCCAATCCTTTGGATGTTGAAACCAAGGCCGCCGAGGTAGAGCCTGAATAGGGCTTGATTAAGTTTAAGGAAATAACTATGTCTCTAGAATTTGCCTATTATCCTGGTTGTGCCGCTAAACAGGTTCAAAAAGAGGCTGCAAGTTCAGCCGAAGCGGTCGCAAAAATTTTGGGTATTACACTCAAGCCAATGCCGAGAGCTACCTGCTGTGGTGCTGTTAGTCTGCGTGAGAGCAAACCGGCCTTCTCTCTGGCGGTTGCTGCCCGTATTCTATCCGAAGCGGAAGCGATGGGTCATGATCTATGCACCATCTGTAACACCTGCCTACAGACACTTAACTATGCCAACTACCGTTTTAAAAATGAGCCAGAAATTCTGGAACAGATCAACGGTGTGTTGAAAAAAGCTGGTGTACGTCCATACGAAGCGACAATCAAGGTTCATCATCTGCTCTGGGTTGTTACCGAGCAGGTTGATCCTAAACTGTTGCAAAGTAAGATTGTCAAACCTCTCAACGGTATGAATGTAGCACCATTTTATGGCTGCCATTCCCAACGTCCTGCTGAGATATTTGATGCCCGTAAGGGCGAAAAGGTTGATCAACTTGATCAGTTGATCAGGGCTATTGGCGGTAACGCTGTGGCCTATGACGGTAAAGATAAGTGTTGCGGTTTCCATGTGATGCTCTCCGATAAAAATGAGATGCGTACCATGGTCGGACAAAACTGTCTTGATGCCAAAGATTCCGGTGCTGAGATAATGATCTCCCCATGTACCCTCTGTGACATGGCTATGGGAGCATACCAAGGACCAGCCGAGAAGGTGATTGGTAAATCAATTGATCTACCTGAGATGAACTTTGCCCAGCTGTTGGGTATCGCCCTTGGGGTCGATGATGCAACATTGGGCATGGGTCGCTTACATGTAGACCCAGCTCCAGCTTTGAAAAAGCGTAATATATAGCAGTAAAATCTGTAGGAGCGAGCTTGCTCGCGAAGAGAACAAAAACAGTCCTCTTCGTTAGTGGTTAAGCTCGCTCCTACAGTTGCGAATTTCTAATGTAGGAGCCAGCTTGCTCGCGAAGATATAGGCCACAATTTAACATTTACACTTTTTTCTCGTTGGTTGTTCTCTAAAGCAGCGACTTTTTTTGCAGATTAATAGTAAATTGTATTACACAATTAAAAACAAAACCTTGGGCGGCCTTGCAGGCCCCAAACCCCCACGCTTTTTTAATTTAAAGGCTTAGAGGCAAAACCTTGGGCGCTGCCCAAACCCGCAAGGGAGATAATCCCCCTTGACCCCTAGTAATTTTTGCAAATATTCTGTTTTGTCAATTGTGGCTTGAATTCACTCAATTAACGGATTCTCGATAAAATTCATGGCCCAAACCACACTTACCCCCACACTGCTAACTTCGCAAATTTGCTTACTGGCAGATTTTCCCGGTCAAGATAGCCCCAAACTTCTAAGCCAACCAAAAAAAATACTGACCACCTCCGATCCCCTCGAGGTTCCCGATCTTCTGCGTCAAGCCGAAGAGCTAGCAAAATCTGCTGGTTGGGTCGGGGGATATCTAAGTTACGAGGCAGCAGAGGCTTTTTTACTGCCAGTGGTCGCCAACCCCAAAAAACCTCTCATATGGTTTGCCCAGTTTGATCATGCACAAAATGTCTGTTATCCCCATCCAGATCAACTACAAAATATCAATAAATGCAACCCCAAACCCAAAATCAGCCCCCAACAATACCAGGCCGATATCGCAAAAATACTTGAATATATCCAAGCAGGAGACAGCTATCAGGTTAACCATACAATAGCAGCCAAGCTTACAGATAATATAGATTTAGCCACCTTATATCTCACATTACAACCCCAACACCGTTTTGATTATGCCTCTTGGTTGAACTGCGGCGATCTTATCATTGCATCTTTCTCTCCCGAACTGCTCCTTACAAAAGAGGGATCTAAAATAACCACCGCCCCCATTAAAGGAACTCGTCCTCGCACATCTAATTTCAAGGATGATCTCAAAGCAGGAAAAACATTGCAAAACTCCCCAAAAGATAAAGCGGAACATGTGATGATTGTTGATATGGCCCGTAACGATTTAGGCCGTATCTGTACCGTTGGCTCTGTTACAGCTCCCCATCTATTTGAGCTTAGACATTTCTCTACCCTCTACCATCTAGAAAGCCGGGTAACAGGTGAACTTAAACCCGGTACTGGGTTTAAGAGTGTGATGGAGGCTATGTTTCCAGCAGCATCCATCACCGGAGCACCCAAACGACGCACCATGGAGATTATAAAAGAGTTGGAGCAGCGACAAAGGGGTGTATATACAGGATCAGTTGGGGTAATCAAACCCAATGGTGATTATACCTTCAACGTAGCCATTCGCACTGTTACTCAAGCTTACAAGAATGAATCTGCCTATATGGGGCTGGGTGGTGGCATAGTTGCCGACTCAAACCCACAAGAGGAGTGGATGGAAATTGCCGATAAAGGGGTTTTTATAAACTCTGTCCCAGAACCGTTTGGCCTGATTGAGACCTTTTTGTTAAACGACAAAGGTGAAATAAATAACCTCGCCGAACATCTGCACCGACTAGAAAAATCAGCAAAAAGACTAGGTTTTAAATGTGACATAGCATCTATCAAGAAGAATGTTCAAATAAATACAGATAGCATGGGCAAAAGTGGCAAGCTACCACAAATTATACGTATAGAGTTGGCTTTAAACGGTGAGGTAAAAATAAGCAACCGGGCCTTTATTGCCCCACCCAAAAAGCTAAAGGTGATGCTATCAGATAATCGGGTAGATAGGTTTAACTCCCTATTACAACACAAAACAACCCGTAGATCTTTTTTTGATAACCACCTACAAAACGCCAAAAATAACGGTTTTGACGATATACTATTTTTAAATAATATCGGCAGAATAACAGAAGGAGCAATAAGAGCAATCTTCATCCGCAAAAAATCAAACTGGTACACCCCACCCATAAGCGACGGCCTACTACCCAGCATCTGGCGAGCCAAAGAGATAATCAACTTACAAGCCAAAGAACAGAGCATAACCGCAGAAGATATAAAACAAGCCGATGAGATTATAATGGGTAATTCGGTACAGGGTGGTGTAGTAGTGGGTGAGATAACAACTATGGCAAAAACTAAAGAAGGAACAACAACTCAGTTGGTTTGGAGTCAAACCAATATCAACAGCTAAAAATGGATAGATCTATGGATATACACCTTCCTGATGCTCTTGTTAAAAAGCTTGATGGCGTACCAGACAAACAAAGCTATATTATAGCATCCGTTGAAGAACGCCTAAATCGTGAAGTAGAGTACGAAGCATGGGCGGTTCAAGAGATAGAAGATAGCATTGAAGAGGCTAAAGAGGGAAAGTGGGTTTCACATGATGAAATGAAAGAGTATTTCCGTAAAATTGGCGTAAATGTTAAAGATTAAATGGCTACCAAAAGCAATGTTAAGCCTTGAAAAAGAACGAAAATATTTTTCAGAGTCTAACCCTCATGCTTCAATTCAGGTACTCCAAAAAATTCTTGAAGCCTAAAAAATGATTGGGTAGAGCAATAGCTCAACCCAATCATTTTTTATTATTTATCAACAGATTTATCAGATTCTAATTTTCTGATATCCTGCAAAACTTCAACAACTGGCTTCCCATCTCCCTTGACTCTGGGAAAGCTATATAAAGCATCGATAGCCTTTTCTTTAGCTACCAGCTCTAGTGCATACGCAACGGCATTGTTGACAAAACTAGATCTATTATGCTTTGGAACAAGCTCCTCCAAGCTTTTAAGTGTACCTTCTGCAAATGAAATTGTTCTTTTCACAGCCATTATCACACCATCAGAAAATATAGTATCAAATTATATTGCAATAAACTTAATCGGAATGTCTAACATTAGTCCAATTTTTGTTGTCCCTTTTAAGTGGTAAGCTGCTAACTATGGATTTATCTAAACAAAGACCTAAAAGGGTTAGGACAAGTGATTATGGATACTCCTGCAAAACAAGACAATACTATAGATGCAAAAAAAAACATGCAGAGCAAGATAAGCCTGAATATGACCAATGGGCAAAAGAGCAAATCCAAGAAGGGCTTGAAGCTATCAAAAGTGGGGATATTGTGTCAGATGATGACCTAAAGGTGTATTTCAAAAAGCGTGGGATTGATGGTTAAATTAAAATGGTCAAATTCTACACTGGCAAGACTATTAAAAATGAGGTATATATAACAAAAGATAATCAATAAGCGTCAATAACTGAAGTATATAGATTAATATAATAACTGTTAGTTACATAAAATATGTGAGTAGTAGGTAGAGAACCAAACATACAGGTGCTTTTTTAGCTCTAAATATAGCTATGTAGTTGTCTATCATGTATAAGGGAAGATTGTTTATATTGTCCGAATTATGCACACAAGAAAACAAACCACAGATTGAACGAAAAAATTAAAATGTCCGCTTTTCCTAGAAGCGGACATTTCCCTACAGAGCCAAAATGAAATGTTTTTTATGTTCGGTTTACGTGAATTTTCACGCCTTTGTGAACATAGGTTGAACTGTAAAAAGATGAGAGGTCGAAAACATCCCACAAATTCAGTATGATTGTTGGCTTAGGGTTATGTACGGTTTTTGTAGAAACGTACATAGAAACATAAAACAATAGGTTGAAACTCAGGATTTAATCTATTCAACCTCTTATGACAAATTGCTGTTGATAAATTAACTTTTCAACAGGAAAAACTCACGAAGTTTCCTTTCCTCTTCGTTTAGATTGTTTGGAAAGTTATGTTTTAAATAATTAAGAATGGAAATCGTTGAAATGAAGCTAGGCTATAAGTCCGCAAGTAAAACCATATCAGTAGTTGGATTGGATGAAATTGCTAAAATAGCAATTAAACTACTAACTGATCGAGATCCAATAATTATTGAATACAAAAACAAATCCGACCTTAAAGACAATCAAAAAGACAATGAAAAAACCATTTCTAATGAGATTGGTGGAGGAGCAAATATTTACGCTTTGTGGAAAAGAGAAAATGACTCTAATCCATGGGAGGTGATGTACATTGGTCAAAGAGAAAAAAAACAAGTTAAAATTAGACTTTGTCAACACCTTTTCAAGAAGCCAGATGCTACAAATTCAAGAATCGATAATGTAAAAACAATTATTGAGAATAGGGGGCAAATTGGAATAAGCACTATTCTTGTTGAGCCAGATACAATGCGGAAATCGCTAGAAACTTGCATAATTAATACTATAGACTCAAAACTTAGTTGGAATACTCACAAAAAATAATCGTTTACACGGAATATTTGACATCCACTAAAACTGCTGATATTTCTCCTAATTTCTATGCACGCTTTTATGAAAAGCGTGCATAGGATTGATTTTTCCCCTCTAGATATGTCCGCTTTTTATAAAAGCAGACATTTGTTATGGTTAGTAACTATATGGATAAAAACAAATTTTTCGTAATGAGAAAATTTTCATAACCCAATATGTCGGCTTTTGTATAATCTAAGCATAAAACAGACATATAAATGAACCTAAAATTACTTAATGGTTCTATGTTAATAGTGTGGAGTATTGTGCTAAAAAATTTCTTAAAGTCACCTTGCCCCTGAATAGATAAAAATAATTTACCAGAATCTACTCAACTTGAAGCAAGAATATTACTTGTTTTCAGTAGCCTCCGGCGGTGTAGTAGTCTGCGTTTTTTCTGCCTCTGAACTTGAGCTGCTGCTTTGTTCTGTTTGTGGTTTTGTTGTTGTGGGGCGGCGGCGACGGCGGCGGCGTCGGGGTCTTTTTTCTGTTGTTGGGGGTGTTGTTTCTTGGTCTTGGTACTCTTGGGTTGATGTTTGTTCTACCTTGGTTTGTTTGTTTTCGCCTTCGCTTTTGTTGGGTGTAGTTGTTGGTTGGGTGTCGGGTAGGACGTAAAGTCCGGGTACTTTGGTTGGGATTGCCTCTTTGGAGTCGCTTCCTTCTGGTGAAGTTGCTGTTGTTGTTGGGGTTGTTTCGGAGCTGTTTTCACTGCTTAGAGTTGGAGTTTGGTTTTCTTTCTGCTTTGTGTAGTTTTTGTTGTTACGTCTTGTATTTCTTCTGTGGGTTCTTCTTGCTGGTCTTCTTTTGGGCTGCTCTGGGGTTTGGTTCTCGGTTGTTTGCGCTGAATCTGGGGAAGACTGTTTTGTTTCCTGTTCGCTAGATTGATTTGGGCTTAGCGCTTGGGCCTTATCTGTGCTTGGTTCTGATGGTTTGTTGTATGATTGCTCAGATGTTTGGCTGACAGGTTGCTCGGTTTTTTGAGTTGTTGGTTGACTGTAAGTTTGCGTATTTGTTTGTGTAGTCGTTTGACTAGAAACTTGTTCGTTGGTTTGTGTGGCCTGTATTTCTGGGGTCTGCTCTGTTATCTGCCCATAAGATTGCCCTGATGTGGCTGTGGTAGTTTGCTTTGCAGCCTCTCCAGTCTGTTGGTTTTGCTCAACACTATCACCTGTTGGGGCGGAGCCTTGTTGCAGATCACCGCTGTTTTGGTTTTGGATACTGTTTTCACCTTGATTTGCACTGCTGCCACGTCTTCTTCTGCGACGACGACGGCGTTTTCTTCTTGGTGGTGGGGACTCCTCTTCACCATCGGGAGTATCTGTTGTTTCTTGTGAATCGGCAGGTGTAGCGGTCGGCTCTGGGCTGGCCTCTGTTTTTTGCTCACCTTGCTGTTGCTGCTGGGATTGTGGAGTTTTGTTCGCCTCTGCTTTTTCTCCACCATCGCTACTTTTTTTCTGCTCCTGCTTCTCCCCTTTATCTTTGTTGCCGCCTCTATCTTTGTTGCCGTTGTTCTCCGGTTTTTCCTTGCGAAATTCTGGGGTTTGCAACTCAGGATCACCATTTATCAAAATGGTGACGTTGTTGCCCTCTTCTAAATTTAGAAGCTGCTTGCGTTTGTAGTTGAAAATATAGTTAACCACCTCTTGGGGGGCGTAATATACCAGTTTATCGGTAGCACCTTTGGAGATCTCCTCTTCAATGCTGCGGAAGAGATAGATGGCAGATGATTCTATACCTCTGATGGAACCTAAACCTTTGCAGCGGGGACACTCCTGCCGAGTGGCCTCGTTAAAGGCCGGTTTCATCCGCTGTCGGGATAGCTCCAACAGGCCAAACTGGGAGATTTTGCCTATTTGAATCCTGGCCCGGTCATGTTTAAAAGCCTCATGAACCCGTTTTTCCAGTTCACTGTTATGCTTTCTATCGTCCATATCGATAAAATCGATAACTACCAAACCTCCAAGATCTCGCAAGCGCAACTGTCTTGCTATCTCGTCGGCCGCCAACATGTTGGTTTTAAATGCCGTGGTCTCAATATCCTTCTCTCTGGTTGAACGACCAGAGTTTATATCTATAGTTACCATGGCCTCGGTGCTCTCAATCACCAGATAACCACCGGATTTTAGCTGGGCAATGCGGTTGTGCATGGATTCAATCTGGCTCTCTACCTTATATTGGGTAAACAGTGGGATGGAATCCTTATAGGGTTGCACAACTTTTACATAGCTGGGCATAAGCAGACGCATAAAATCCTTACCACGTCGATAACACTCATGGCCCTCAATCAATATCTCTTCCATATCAGTTGTGTAGAGATCACGTATGGTTCTTGTGATAAGATCTCCCTCTTCATGGATGAGACAGGGAGCTTCCGCCTTTGCGACTTTTTCCTGAATTTTCTTCCAGACCCTGAGCATGTAGTTCATATCACGTAAAATTTCACGCTTGGTCCGGTTTAAACCAGCGGTACGGATAATCAGACTAACCTGTTCAGGAATTTCTAAGTTGGAGAGAATCTCCTTTAAATTTTTACGTGCTTCACCACCATTGATCTTGCGAGATATACCGCCACCACCAGAATTTTCTGGCAGCAGTACCGAGTAGCGACCTGCTAAAGATATGTTTGTGGTGAGGGAAGCACCCTTATTACCACGGGCCTCTTTTACCACCTGCACTAAAACAGTTTGACCACGGGTAAGTATCTGCTGGATAGGGGGTGGACGACGACGAGTCTGACGACGGGCCTGTTCAGTAGAGCTCTTCTTCTCGCTATCTTTTGCTCTTTTATTTGCCCTGGGCTTTCTTGCCGCTGGTTTGGGTTTGCTGCTCTCTGCCTCTTTAAGTGGAGCCTCTTCACCCTTTTGCTCAGTGGCTGCAACTTCTGCTTCTGTTGGCTCAGGCTGAGTTGATTCTGGCGTAGTTGCCTGGGGTTTTGCTGTATCTGAAACTGGAGTTTGCGATACTGTTGTTGCAACAACATCTCCAGCAATTTCTTCTGGTTTATCTATATCATCTATAGTGGGAATATGTGTAGCAATAACCGCCTGAGCAATGGCCTGATCCCTTGCTGGAGCTATGGCTGGGCTCTCTTTGGGGGCTAATATTTCTCCATAACTCTCTTTATGGGTGGCAGTTGTGGTTTCATCTTCTTGATAAGCTGTTGTTTCCGACACAGCAGGGGCAACAGCTGGCTTTTCATCGGTAGAATCTGATGTTGTATTTTCAACAATGGGTTTATCTACCGGGGTTTCAACCGTTGGGGCAGCTTCGGGGGTTATACTCTCTGGCTTTGCCTCGGTTGCACTGTCATCCAGCTCACTTATATCCTTGGTGAGTTGCGGCTCCGGTGCTTTGGGTAGAGCTTGGGCTTTGGGAGTTTTTTTGCTCCGCCCACGCCTTTTTTTCGGCTCAGCCTTTTTTGGCTCCTCGCTGGGTTCATCGTCGGTAAAATATTTGACGTGAATATCGTTGAGGGGTAGAAAACCCTGTCTGCCGTGTCCAAAATCAATAAAAGCTGCTTGCAGAGACTGCTCAACTCGGCTTACCTTACCGAGATATATGTTGCCTTTTATCTGCTTTTTTGCTGCAGTTTCAATTTCTAGGTCGCTAAGAAGGTTGTCCTGTATTATAGCAACCCGAACCTCCTCCGGGTGGGTCGCGTCGACAAGCATGCGCTTGGTCATAAGATGGTGTACTCCTGGGTTCGTTTTGCCACAAAGCCACGGGCCACAAGTTGTTTGTCTTGTGCGGACTAGGCAATTTAGTTTGTATATATTGGGGAATTAGGTATCTTGGGTTCTGCTTTGAGAATTCAGGGTCAGCAAACTCAGACGGGGTGTAGTCATCCCCGGAGTATTGACTTAAGTATATTTGTGTTAGAATTCTTTTCATCAACAACCATTCTATAGGAAGTAGTCATTGTTTGTAAAGCCCAATCCCACTGGAGTGAGCAGAACCCAGGTTCGGTTAGTTGTTGTTAGTTACCGTGAGGCAGGAATGCGTCTGGACCGTTTTTTAAAAGATCAACTAGGTCCAGCTCCAATATCACTGTTGCAAAAACTTTTGCGCACCGGACAGGTACGTGTTGATAGCAAACGTAAAAAAGGCAACTATCGCCTTGTGGAAGGCCAAAAGGTTAGAATTCCCCCTGTTACCATAGATAAAGATTCTGGCAACCCTGATAAAAAAAGCCGCCCAAAACCTCCAGCCGGAGCGGTGGCAGAGATAGGAACAAAAATTATCTACCAGGACGACTTGATACTGATTATAAATAAACCAGCAGGAATGGCGGTACATGGGGGAAGTGGTCAGAACTGGGGGGCTATCGATGTGGTTAGGGAGTATCTGCAAAAACAAAATAGCGATGTAAAGTCAGCTCCAGAGCTTTGCCACAGGTTGGATTTGGACACCTCCGGCTGTCTCATGTTCGGCCTGGGTAAATATGCCACACGCTATTTAACTGCAGGATTTAGAGATGGAAATATAAATAAAGGCTATGTAGCTTTGGTAAAAGGTTGCCCCACAAAAGCCCAAGGGTTGATTGACCTGCCACTGTTGAAAGGGGTGGTTAAAGGTGGGGAACGGATGGTTGTCACAAGCCGTGATGGGGAGGGGCAAGAGGCCAGAACCCACTATAAGGTGGATAGAAGATTTAATGGGGCATCACTGGTTGATATTAAACTTGAGACAGGGCGAACCCATCAAATAAGGGTCCATTTTCAATCCATAGGCCATCCATTGGCACAGGATCATAAATATGGCGATAAAGGTTTTAACCAACTAATGAAGCAAAAAGGAGTTGGACGACTTTTTCTCCATGCCAAAAGCCTGGTTTTTACCCATCCCCAAACCAATAAAAAGATCGAAGTCACAGCACCCCTGGACCCAGGGTTGAAACTGGTTTTAGATAAACTGTGATAAAGATTTGTTAAAAAAAATATTGTCGGGGTGGCTAGCTTCCACTTTTTTGACAAAATGTTAAATATTTAATTGTGAGTAGAAATGAAAAGCCAATTTAAACTAATTATTTTTGATTGTGACGGAACCCTGGTGGATAGCTTGGACGGTATTGTCACATCAGCCCAGCTGGCCCTTGATGATATGGGCTATAACCGTACTTTAGCCCATAGTGAGGTGGCTCAGGTTGTGGGTTTATCGCTTCTGCAGGCTTTTCAAAAAATTCTTCCCAACGCTTCACCATCTGAGGTTGAACGTGGTGTTGCTTTATATAAAACCCACTATAAACGCCTTGCCGATGGGGGTGAGTTTACATCACCCCTCTATCCTGGTGTGATAGATACCTTAAAACAGCTACACAGTTCTGGCTTAGTGTTGGCGATAGCGACGGGTAAATCTTTAAAGGGTCTACAGCGTAACCTCAACGAGTTGAAATTTGGTGAATTTTTCTCCTGCTTAAAAACCGCCGACCATGCCCCAAGCAAACCCAACCCTGAGATGTTGTTGCAAATTTTAAATGAGACAGGGTTTTTTCCCCATGATGCTTTGATGGTTGGTGACACCGATTTTGATATAAATATGGGTCGGGCTGCCGGGATGAAAACCTGTGCAGTTACCTTTGGTTGTCACGGAAAGGAACAGCTCGCCTTGAGCAGACCAGATTATTGGCTGGATAATATGGCAGACCTCCCCGGCTTAATAGGGCTACCTCGGCTAGATTAAACACTATTTTGTGTTTTTTAACAGTTGACGAATGGGTTTTAGTATTGGAATATAGGATCATCAATAATTAACAAAACTTAGGGGAGAGATATGAACGGATATCTTGCATTACTGGCTTTAGTAGCCATGATCGGGGCCTTCTTAGTTAAAATGGGAATTGCCAAGAAGAAGGAGCAGGCAAAAGCCAGTATTCCTGCCCCAGCTCCCCAAGTTTCACCCCAATCCTCTCCTGCTCCGGCTCCAGTTTGTGGGTGCGCTTTAAGTGGGCTTTTAATAGTTTGTTACCCTTGCCACAGATTAGACAGA